>RQOU01000111.1 GCA_008373165.1 SAR202 cluster bacterium
GCTAGCTAACCCGTTTGCTGACCTCTACGGTCCCTACGGCGCCGACCAAGATTTACACGAACCCGTGCTCGCCTCAGCGAAGACATTGCCCGCTCAAGATCAATGCCCGCAGGAGCATTAGCTATTAGCTCCTCAGCCCGTGCAAGCGCCGATTCCGCACGCTTCAAATCGATAGCATCATCGTGCTCAGCTGCATCAGCCAAAACCGTCACGCGATTATCTGAGACTTCTAAGAATCCACCAGTCAATGCAAGAGAAATTGAATCCCCATTTTGCTCCAAACGGAGAATTCCGGGAGACAACGTCGTGATGAGACGAGCGTGCGAAGGCAGAACCGTGAACTCACCTACTTCACCAGGAGCGACAATCGCGTCAACCTCACCGGAAAAGCTCTCACCTTCCGCGGTTACAACAGCTAACTGCAGTTTGGCCATATCTACTCCAAATCCTCATAAATCCGAAACTTAACTGGCGGCTGTAGCCTCTTCTTGCATTTTCTTACCTTTTTCCACGGCCTCATCTATTGTTCCGACCATGTAGAAAGCTTGTTCAGGAAGATCATCATGTTTGCCGTCGATAATTTCCTGGAACCCCCTTACAGTTTCTGCAACAGGTACGTATCGCCCGGCCATACCAGTGAACACTTCACCAACGAAGAATGGTTGGGTCAGAAAACGTTGAATCCGACGTGCTCGGCCAACAGTCACCTGATCGTCTTCAGAAAGTTCTTCGATTCCGAGAATAGCGATGACGTCTTGAAGATCCTTATACCTCTGCAGAACTTGACGAACTGATTGTGCTGCGTTGTAGTGATCATCACCCACAACGGCAGGCTCAAGAATGCGTGAATTTGAAGCCAGCGGATCAACAGCCGGGAACAGGAACTGTGCAGCTAAGGCTCGGTCGAGCGACACGTTTGCATCGAGATGACCAAAAGTTGTAACAATTCCTGGATCGGTATAGTCATCTGCCGGAACATAAACAGCTTGAAAAGACGTGATAGATCCATCATTAGTAGAAGTAATGCGCTCTTGTAAATCACCGATTTCAGTTGAAAGAGTCGGCTGGTAACCCACCGCTGACGGCATCCGACCCAAAAGTGCTGAAACTTCCATTCCTGCAAGGATATACCGGTAAATATTGTCCACGAAGAGAAGTACATCCTGTTTCTGTACATCACGGAAATACTCAGCCATTGTCAGACCCGTCAGGGCAATTCGCGCCCTGGTTCCGGGTGGCTCATTCATCTGCCCGAAAACTAAGGCTGTGGAATCCATGACACCGTATTCGATCATTTCATGCCAAAGATCGTTACCTTCACGTGAGCGTTCCCCTACGCCAGCGAACACCGACACACCAGAATGTTCCTGCGCTATATTGCGGATGAGTTCGGTGATGATGACAGTCTTGCCAACTCCCGCACCACCATATGCACCAATCTTGCCCCCTTTAGCGAAAGGCGTAATCAGATCCATCACTTTAATGCCAGTCTCTAGAACCTCAGTGGTGCCAGACTGTTCATCAAAGGCAGGTGGCTTCCGATGAATCGGCCACCTTTCAGCGTCAGCCGGAACTGTCGGTCCGTTGTCGATGGGATCGCCAAGTACATTCATGAGGCGACCAAGTGAGCCAGCTCCCACAGGGACTGATACAGGTGAACCAGTATCGACCGCCTCTACCCCTCGCGCTAGCCCTTCGGTCGCTCCAAGAGCCAAACAACGAGCCCAGCTATTACCAACATGCTGCTCAACCTCAAGCACCAACTTTTCACCATCGTTTTGTAATTCGACGGCCGAATAAATCTCAGGTAATTCGTCAGCAGGGAACTCAACGTCCACAACCGTGCCGATTACCTGTACTACTTTACCTTTACTACCCTTGGCCATTACTTAGGCTCTCCTGGTCTGTATCTCCGCCCAAAACGGGCAGTACTTTAGCCTTCTAGGGCGGCTACGCCACCCACAATATCAAGAAGCTCGGCAGTAATAGATTCCTGCCTTGCTTTATTCAAATCAAGAGTCAAACCCTCGACAATCTCCTGCGCATTATCCGTCGCGTTTTGCATAGCGATCATCCGAGCCGAATGTTCGCTAGCAAACGCTTCAAGAATCCCGTGATATACCTGGGTTTCTATATATCTAGGTACAAGCGATTGCAGCACTGAAGATATGCTTGGCTCATATATGTAATCAAGCTGGTGCAATTTTTGTACGTCACCTTCTCCACGTTGAGCTGGCTCGACGGGCAACAATTGACGAATAGTTACTTCCTGAACAGCCGTGCTAATGAACTGAGCATAGATCAAAACAACCCGGTCGACTCGCTCGGATCTGTACTCCTCCACAAGCATCCTGCCTACGGTAACAGTGTCATCCATCACAGGTCGATCCGGTACAGAGAAACCTGCTAATAGATCTCCGCCAGTTCGAGTGATAAATCGTTCACCCTTTCGCCCGACAGCAATCACTGAAACTTCACCTTCTGCTTCCTGAATAAATTTACCTGCCTCTCTCTGTAAGTTTCCAACGAGAGCGCCAGCTAGCCCTCGATCTGGAGTCACTAACAACAGCAAGGTCTTCTTTACAGGACGAACTTTCAATAAATCTACCGTTTCAGTATTTTCATCTTGTGCAGCAAGTGCGGCAAGATCACCCAGTACATCACGAATCCGATCAGCGTAAGGACGACCGCCACGCACCATATTTTGAGCCCGCGTCATTTTGGAAGCGGCAATCATTTGCATCGCTCCCGTTACTTTCGCTGTATTAGAAACCGATTTGATCCGGTCTCGGAAATCTTTAGTGCTGGGCAATTCTTATTTCTACTTATTTAAATATTGAGTAGGTATTTAAAAGCTGACTGTTTGCTTGAACGCTACCACTGCTTCATCGATTTTCGACTTGTCGGCATCAGATAAGTCTCCTGCTTCTGCTATTGATTTCAAAACATCTGGCAAATTAGCAGCAACGTAGTGATGCCATTGTTCCTCAAAACTTCGAACGTTTTCCACCGCCACGTCATCCAGTGCCCCTTCGTTAGCTATATACAAAACAGCAACCTGATTTTCAAAAGACAATGGCGAATTCTCATCTTGCTTCAAAAGCTCGGTTATTCGTGCTCCACGCTCAAGTTGCCTGCGAGTAACGGCGTCAAGGTCATCAGTCCCAAACTGTGCAAAAGTCGCCAGTGCCGCATACTGCGCCATTTCAGACTTCAACGATCCAGCAACCGATTTCATTCCCTTAAGTTGAGCTGCTGAACCCACACGAGTGACTGAAAGACCAGAATTCACTGCTGGTCGAACACCTGAGTTAAACAAGTCGGGCTCTAGATATAACTGTCCGTCTGTTATCGAAATAACATTAGTCGGCACATAAGCTGAGACATCACCTGCCTGCGTCTCAATGATCGGCAGGGCTGTGATGGAACCACTTCCAGCTTCCTCGTTCAAACGAGCAGCTCGTTCCAATAAGCGAGAATGGAGATAAAAAACATCACCTGGATACGCTTCTCGACCTGGAGGTCTGCGTAACAACAGTGACATCTGTCGGTAGGCCCAAGCATGCTTTGTCAGGTCGTCATAAACAATTAAAACATCCTTGCCCTGTGCCATAAAAAATTCCGCAATCGCACAGCCAGCATAAGGAGCCAAATACTGCATAGGCGCCGGGTCAGAAGCATTCGCAGTAACGACAACCGTATTATCTAACGCATCATTTTCTTCCAACCGGGTCACAATCTGCGCTACCTTTGATGCCCTCTGACCAATAGCCACATAAACTCCGACGATCCCACTGTCTTTCTGGTTTATAAGCGCATCAATACAAACTGAAGTCTTGCCTGTAGCACGATCACCAATAACAAGTTCACGCTGTCCTCGACCAACGGGGACCATGGCGTCAACAATTTTCAACCCAAACTGTACGGGTTGATCCACCGATTGCCGAGCGCCTACCCCGGGTGCGATTTTCTCCACGGGATAAGACTCAGAAGTAGATATCGCACCTTTACCGTCCAATGGCCGGCCGAGCGAATCAACAACGCGACCTTTCATAGCTTCTCCGACAGGAACCTCAATAATTCGACCTGTACTACGAACTTCGTCACCCTCTTTGATCTTCAGATAGTCACCAAGAATCACAGCACCCACACTGTCTTCTTCAAGATTCAAGGCCAACCCGAAAATATCTCCCGGAAACTGAAGCAACTCGCTATAACGCACCCCGGAAAGACCGTGCACTCGAGCTACACCATCAGCAGCTTCGACAACAGTGCCGATATCGACCTGGGTTAAATCTCCACCAAATTCTTCTATCTGCCTCTTTATAACAGAGGCTATATCCTGACCTCGTGCTGCCATCGAACTCTCTCTCCGGGGTAACCCCGTCTTGCTCTAGCGGCATTCATTTAGAAAACCGTTTAGCCTTCAATCAACTGGCCGCTCGGCCAGTGAATCTCTCATCAAATTTAATTGCGTCCGTGTGCTCCCATCGATTAGATGGTCACCAATTTTTGCCTCAACTCCACCTATTATTTCGGGGTTGATATTTTCCGTGATTTTCACTTCACTCCGCCCCACCATACTCGCGAGACCTAATGCCAACTTATCACGCTGTGCATCATCCAACGGCACAGCCGTGGTCACTTCTGCACGCGCAATGCCACGATACTCATCCGCCATCTCACCAAACAAACGGTACATGTCCACAAATTTAGTCACATCATGATTGACTGTCATCAAGCTAACCGTATTCCGAACAAGCACATCGATGCTTGGAAGAAGCGTGGCTATCCCATCAAGTTTTGCATTGTCAGTGACCTGCGGAGCATCCAAAAAAGCCAACACATCTGGATCAGAGAGAACTTCGGAAGCTGTCGTCAAGCTTTCTTCCCATATATCAAGGGAGTTATGCTCTTTAGCCAACTCAAAGGCTGCCTGTGCGTATCTTCTTCCAGTTGCTGCCATTGTTAATCAGAGACCCTTTTACAAGAGTTCTCTAGTTCTTCCTCTCGTTGAGTCCTTCTTTCAATACCGCGTCTATTAAGCTCGAGTGAGACTTAGCGTCAAGCGATCGTTCAACAATCCGTTCGGCGGCTGTCACCGCAAGTCCGGCAAATTCTTTACGAACCTCTTCGATTGCTGAATCTTTTTCACGAGCAATTTCAGAGGTAGCGCGATCAAGCATGCTTTCGACCTCTGCGCGAGCACGGCTTTGCTCTTGTTCGCGTAGCTTTGAAGCAGCCTCACGAGCATCAGATATGATCTTCTGCCCTTCTTGCCGTGCTGAAGCGATTTCTGATTCCACTCGTTCAGCTGAGGACACCGCTTCTAATCGTGCCACCTCGGCCATTTCCAAACTTTCCTTGATCTTCTTTGCACGACTATCCAACATCCCCACAATGGGAGTGTAAGCGAGTTTATACAACAAGAAAAAGAGAATGAGGAAGCTCACTAACTGAGTTAGCAGTTGCTGTAGTGTTATTCCAAGCGCTTCCATATTCGTTCCTTCTATAACGTTAACGAGTGCGGCGGCAATTGATACCCGCCCACGACCTAATACATACTCAGGCTACCGCCATCGTATGAATAACTCGATTATCTCCGGTTTTTTTAAACGAAAAGTATGATGATCGCGATAACCAACGCGTAAATCGCTATGGCTTCTGCGAACGCCAGTCCCAAAATCATGTTTTGCTGAACTGGACCTGTAGCCTCAGGATTACGTCCTATGGCCTCCATGGCTTTTCCGGCCAGCAAACCGATACCGATACCAGGACCTATGGCACCTACCGCGATACTGATTGCAGCCCCCAAGTACTTTGTAGCTTCTGCGTCCAACTGATTTCTCCTAAAAACTTCGATCTGTGTGACGATGGTTGTTCACGACGATATTTTCGCCACCGCTCCTAATGTGATTTGGCAAAATCTCTTTTAGTGATCCCCCGCGTGGGTGTCGTGATCACCATGACTTGCGACCGCCATTACACCAAATACTAATGTGAGCATTGCGAATATATACCCTTGTATAAGGCCCACAAACAACTCTAAACCCATGAACGGGATAATTCCGATTAAAGGCAACAGGAAAGCCATAGCGATTAGCAGTACCTCACCCGCAAACATGTTGCCAAAAAGCCTGAAAGTGAAACTGAGAGTTCGAGTAAGCTCACCAAAACCCTCAAGGATACCTACAAAGGTTGCAATCGGCCCTTGAGAAATGGGATTGACAAAAAACTTGCCACCATAACCACGCACCCCCAATGCCCTGACACCCCAAACCTGCACTGTAAACATTGCAACCAGCGCTATTGCAAGTGTCGTATTGATATCAGTACTCGCTCCCCTAAGGAAAGGAACCAGCAGGCCTACAGTTTTCCCCTTGAAATCCTGTCCTTTATAAACAAACTCACCCTGCACGACCCCTTTTTTGATATCGCTATGGATGCTATCTAGCAGCGGAAGACCATCTAAATCATCACCATCATGTATAGCTTCTTCTATCTGATGAAGTCCTGACTCACTAAACGTAATAATTTTGTTTAGAGGAACTCTGGCTTGCTCTCCTCTGCCTAGGGGAACTATCGAACCATCGAACGCAACAAACGTATCTTCACCATGATCTTCAAGGAGATGAACCAGAGCTGCAGCTTCAGTTTGAACCGGCGTATATTCAGGGTGTTTTTCCTGAACTTTAGCTTCAACTTTGGGCAGGTGGTGGTGCACCCATTCTTCAATTGTTTCGATCCTTCCTACTGACCCCACACCTGGAAGAATCCCGACCCAGTTAATAATTACCACCACGAGAAAGATGGTGGAGACAAGTGCAAGGAAGCGCCGCCCCGCTTTCGCTTTACCACCAGCAACACCGTCCACTGTGTTACCAAAAAACTCGTAAATTACTTCGAAAAGATTCTGCAAACCAGACGGCACGTCAGACATTTTTCGAGTGGCCCGCCAAGCGAGAAAAATAAGAATCAGCCCTCCGAACCAAAACATCACTGTCGTGTTCAAAAGTGGGTAACTACCAATGTAGGCAACTCGCTCAGCAGGAAGTGAAATAAACGGTATTGGACCGCCAAACCATCCAAATCCGAAAGACGCCCCGAGAGCTCCCCCGGCGACGGAAATTAAAAGTGCTGCCACTACACCAATGGCAATCGCAAGAAGTTTGGGACTAGAGAGAAGTTTCCCCAACCGGCTTGTACCTATTCTTCCTTCATTTTCTACTGGACGTTACCGATTCCCTCGAATCGAGCTGAGAAGCCGGATCATGCCAACAGAAGCTGTCAATACACCCAGTGCCAACCCTAAAACCGTAAGGAAAGGTGCCGTGCCAAATTGTCCATCTAACCAATATCCGCCATAAGCGCCTAGACCGATCGTAGTAGCGACAAACCAGCCAATACCACCGAGCCGACCTAAAAGCACAAAAGTAGCGGACCAGCCACCTTTTGAGCTTGGAGATTCATTGTGCTTCGAACAGCTTTCTTCGCTATTCGTATTTAGCGACTCTGGTGTGTCCGGCACAGGTGATCCCCTGCTCTGTGTAACCGACTGGGAATGGTATCACGAAGGCATCAAAATCAAAACGAAATTTACAACAAATCAAACTTTTTTGACCTATTAATTGATTGATGAACACCATGGCTACGTACATCGTCCTTGCGAAAGCACCCGTTAAGCCAAAAGTTTGCAGCAAAATGTTAGGGATCTGAGAACACACAAAAAGAACAACACCTAATCTTGCGGTACGTCCTTCAATTAGACTCAATCTCAAGCAACAGGCTCATCACCCTCGGGTTTGGATCCGCCTTTAGAGTCATCCTCAGCATCGAGATCTCCAATATCTAGCGATTCTATAAAATCTGAAAAAGCTGAGAGCCTCTCACGTTCCTCGTCTCCAACAGGACCTCCGGCTTTCGTTGGAGGATTGGCACTCTCATCAGTGCCAATGACCGCAAGCCCGCTATCCTTATCAAGTCGCACTCCACACTTTTCCATCACTTCAGGAGCGGCAAATATCTGAACATTCGCTCTAACTGCAAGCGCCAGAGCATCAGACGGGCGGGCATCAATCTCTACGGTTTCGTCACCTTGGCGAACCACTATAGTTGCAAAATAGGTATCGTTCTCCATGCTAGATACGACTATATGATCTATGACCCCACCCATGCTCTTGATGCAGTTGTTCATCAGATCATGGGTCAACGGTCGAGGGACCGACACTTCCTGAAGACGGACAGCAATCGCATCAGCCTCTGGAGGACCGATCCATATTGGAAGGTAACGCTCACTATCTTTTTGTTTAAGAATTACGACACGCTGATGGTTAAGCAAACTAACTCGAATACTATCTATAACTAGTTCCATCATATTGCAAACCTCCGACTCGACGAATAAGAGCAAAGTCGTTATTCGTAACGCCGCCAATAATCACCTCAAATGGTACACCGATCGATGGACTACACCCCAATCAAATTCGATTGACAAGGACATTATCCAGAATCTGACCTATCACTCACCTCAACGCTGTTGATAATAGAAATTTTTTTACGTTCGGCATCTCGGCGTGTGAGCATCATCCTTCGTGAACATTGCAAACATTTCATACCAATATCTGCGCCTATCCTGTAAACCTCCCAATCTCGGCCGCCACAAGGGTGTGGCTTCTTGAGAGTTATACGATCTCCAACTTTAAACGAAGTTCCTGGCATTCACAAAACCTATCAAAATCGTGATATGTATCATTCAGTCGAAAAAATCGTCTCCGATTTAAGAGCATCATTTATTTGATCACGCAATAATTCAGCTGCACGCCGAGCCTCGCGTTCGAAATGCAGGGGATCATTAGACGCATAAATGATCCCACGAGATGAATTAACGAGGAATCCTCTACCTTGTTCATTCATTCCTGCTTTCGTAGTTTGTTCCACTTCTCCACCCTGAGCTCCCACTCCGGGAATAAGAAAATGCAACTCAGGGTGCCGGATCCTCAAAGTATGTAAATCATCAGGAAAAGTTGCTCCTGCAACTATCCCAACATTCTGAGTTTTCGCCCAACGATCAGCCATATCTGCCATCCGATCAAACACTCGAGCCTGACCATTAGCATCGTCAACTATTAAATCTTGAATATCACGTGAACTAGGGTTAGATGTCCGACAGACGATATACACTCCGCGCCCTGGATGGTTCAGGAATGGCTCGACTGAATCACTGCCCTGGTATGCGTATATGGTTGCTATATCGACATCCCATATCTCGTACATCGCTCGCGCATAAGCGATTGCAGTAGTGGAAATATCCCCACGCTTTCCATCACCGATAATTATGTGATTTGGAGCTACATCTCTAATATGCCGTATAGTGTTTTCAAGGATCTTGAAACCTTTGATTCCCATAGCTTCGTAATAAGCAAATTGAGGTTTGAAAGCTGAGACAGCATCTTTTGTGGCATCAATAATAGCTCGATTAAACGCCGCAATATCATTGATCGGAGCGCGTTCAATACTCGGGTCAAGACCTACACACACAAAGCTGTTCGTTTTAGTAGCAGCAGCATCTAGCTTTTCGAACATCGTCTTCAAAGGTGCCTCCAAGCTTTGACATTTCTGCTTAGCTTAGCACTGTCAAAGTACACGCCAATTATTGCACACAAGATGTTTTCCAACACTCAAACAAATATAAAAGATTTGCCTCACAATGCCGCACGATCCTACTCGAAAACTCCTTGAACAAATATATAACCGCCTATTGAAAAAAAATGGGACACTGCATTGGTGGCCCACAACGTATGAGTCGAATCAAGGATTCGAAATAGTTACTGGTGCGATTCTTGTACAAAACACATCTTGGAGAAATGCGCGAACAGCGCTGGCAAATATGCACGCAGAAGGCATATGGGGCTACCAAGCCGTCCACAACGCTATGGAATCAAAACTGGCAACCGTCATTCGCTCATCGGGTTATCACAATATCAAGGCCAAGAAACTCAAAGCATTTGCCAAAATAATAAGTTGTGAATACGAGGGTGATGACGAGAGATTATTCTCCCACCCAGTGCCTGAATTGCGTAAACGACTTATGAGCATATATGGGATCGGGAACGAGACGGCCGATGACATAATCTTATACGCAGCCAAAAAACCTAGCTTCGTCATAGATACTTACACCCGAAGGATAATCAACAGGCTTGGTTGGAAGGTTCGTGGTAACACTTACCATGACTACCAAAGATTATTTAGCGATAACCTCGAACCCAACGCAAAAGTCTGGGGTGAATTCCACGCCCAACTCGACGTTCACGCAGGACAAGTTTGTCGTAAGATCAGACCTCTTTGCGGTCAGTGTGTGCTAGCAGACCTTTGCCTTACCAGCAGAGAGCATCTGAGCCAACAATGATCGGGCGTGTTTTCACTTGTCACTCAGGTGGACCTGGTATAGGTACTATTTGAGCAGCAAAAAACGAAACGTCTTTGTGTTCGCTATCAGGCGGGAATTCAATAACTGCGGATGTAGGAAATCCAAAGACCGAATCAAACCCAACAGATACCCTAGATGGATCGCTATCAAGTGCCTCCTCGATAACCTTAAATAATCCATCTATGGTGTAGTAGTCTTCAGCATTCGGCAGATCTGGAATAGTGAAGCCAGCGGGTTCAGAACCATCAGTGGTAACAGCATTATCAGCCCATACTACAGCGTCAATTTCATTCTTTAATACACGAACCTCCACATTAGCTTTTTCATAAGCGAAATCGCCGACATTCCACTTGAAGCCAAATTTATAATTATTACTTGGTCGAGTAGCCCATAGTTGACGATGAATATCCAAGCCCAGCAACATTGCCGTTTTACGATCAACTTCAGCATCCGCTGGTACAACGGGTTCCGAATCATCAGGAAGTTTCGCAACGACCGACGTCGAAGGGGTATTGGTGGATGTAGCAGAGGAGTCCGATGCGCAAGCAACAACACATATAAACACGAACAATAAAGTCAGGTAATAAATATTTTTCATATGGGTTTTGATGGAGGGATTAGGTGTCAAATACAGCGACACTGCTTGATTTAAATACTAAAAATACGTCGCAACCGATGAGAATTCCAAGGTCTTTCAATGCATTTTCCGTCAACTCAACAATAAATTTCGGGCCTGCATCGACATGAACGAATACTTTCCCAAGGTTGGACCAGGTTTCAACAACTTTGCCTTTAATAATATTGCGTGCAGAAATGTTTTCTGGTCGCTCCGCTGCCAAAATAATTTGATTTGCACCCAACGAAACCATCACCCGTTCGCCCATGCATTTACTTTGACGCCCTGTCGATATTTCGACTCCATTAACCTCTACTTTAGTTAAATAATCTGTGGAGGAACCAATAACCCCATCAAATATATTTTCGAATTTATCAATTGTTTCTGACTTACTGGCATAAGGCAGGAGTGCGGTTGGGTGATCGAACCCAACCACCTTCCCGGCTTCCAGCATCATTGCACTAGAAGAAATTGCCACGACCTCAGAAATAGAGTGTGATACGTAAATCATAGGTATATCAAACTCCGCATGCACTCGTTTCAGATAGTTGAGTATCGATCCGCGCCTGGCGGTATCAAGTGACGCAAGCGGTTCATCCAATAAGAGCAACCTAGGCATAGTAGCGAGAGAACGTGCTATCGCCACGCGCTGGCGTTCTCCGCCAGAGAGTGTTGAGGGGCCACGACTCATGAGATTCGACAATCCCATAAAATCAGCGAGTTCAAGAGGATCGAGCTGACGCTTGTGCTCAGGGATCAATTTCCATCCAAATTCGATGTTGCTCTTAACATCGAGATGCGGAAACAAAGCTCCATCTTGATAAACAGTACCCACCCGCCGATTCTCAGGCGTGACCCAAACTTTATCAAGACTTGAATACCAAGTCGTTTTATCCATTTGGACGTAACCGCTATCAGGCCGGACAGAACCAGCAAGACAATCGAGCAAGCTCGACTTGCCTGCACCCGAAGGACCAAATACGGCCGTGATCCCAGAGCCAAACTCTCCAGTTGCATCCAATCGGAATTCCGATCTTTTCATTTGTAAATTAAATGAAATCATGACGGAGGACCGTCCGATCGGTCGAGACCAGATGAGTCAAACGATCTAGGACGATTCAACAACCAATTATGGACTGCAAGAGCGATAACACCTAAAACTAGTGAAACAAGTGCAAGACGCCAGGCCGAATTAGTGTCGCCCGAAGAAATTCTTGTGAATATCGCCGTGGGCACGGTTTGAGTACGCCCCGGGATATTACCCGCAACAATAATGGTCGCGCCGAACTCTGATAAAGCCCTCACAAACCCAAGTAACACCCCCGCTATTACCCCCCTTTGAGCTAGTGGCAAGGTTACGGTCAAAAAAGTACGTAATGATCCTGCACCTAGACCTTTCGCTGCCACTTCTAACTTAGGGTCAACTCCAGCCAGAGCCACTGTGAACGATCTAACCACAAGTGGGAAAGAGACTACCGACGACGCCAAAACAGCCGCAAACCAGGTGAATGCCACAGTTGAGCCGAATAGCCCATGGCTTATCTGCCCAACCCAACCCTGTGTACCAACAAGCCACAACAACACATATCCGACAACAACCGGGGGCAAGGCTAGTGGAAGAGAGACAAAAACATCAAGTAAAAACTTGCCCCGAAAATTTTTCCTGACCAACAACCACGCCGTTATTAGTCCAATGGGCAACGTCAAACCAGTCGCCACAAAAGCAACCTGCAGAGAAAGTGCAACTATTGGGATGTCGTACATCACGAAGAAAAGATCCTAAACGGGCCGTTCATGGGTTATTTGTGGCAGGAGAATCGAAAATAAATCCAGCCATCACAAATAGATTACGGGTTTTGGGCGAGGAAGCAATAAACGTCAAGAAATCAGCGGCAGCTTCAGACCGGGAGGCGTCGTCAATCTTTCCGCCAACATATTCAATGTCTGGGTATGTCTCGTCGATCTCATAAACAATTGACACGGCATCTGAACTACTGGCATCAGTTTTGTAGACAATCCCATAATCAGCATTGCCTGTCTGAACGGCAGCCGTAGCAGCTCGTGTGTCTAAAGCAAATATGGCATCTTTGGAAACATCATCCCATAGGTCGACTGATTCAAAAGCCTCCCTAGTGAATATGCCAACCGGAGCTAAGGCGGGATCCCCAAGTGCTACCCGCGGTGCCTGCTCCACAAGTTCTCTTAAGGAAGTTAAAGGTTCCTGATCTGAAGAAGCTATCGCAACGAGTTTGTTAACCAGCCCGCTCATTAAATTGTTATCAGAATACATCCCCGCTTCTCTAAGAATTAGAACTGGGCTGTCTCCAACAAGAAAAAAGCCATCTGCCGGTGCGCCAAGCTCTGCGATTTGATTTGCCAGCATAATCGATCCACCAAAACTAAATTCAACACGATTCCCGGTCTCCGCTTCATATAATTCACCAGCCTCCACAACCACATCAGATAGTGAAGCAGCAACAAATATCAGCGGCACATCGCTGTCGCCACCACCATCGCAAGCGACCACCAACGCGATACATATTACGAACAAAATATTTCTAAAAAAATGTATATCTGACAATGCTTTATGTTACTGGTGTAAGGAAAATTGTCTCTGATAGAATTTAGATGTTGCATTCAAATCGATACAACACTTTTCAATCTACGGATTATAGTCAGCAATCACGCTGCAGCAATTCATGAGGTACGAGTTTGGGCACAGCCAGCGAAGAATACAACTTCACGAGCTTTTCCTATCTCCCTTTTTACACAAAGGTCAATGTACGCCTGCTTGAACTTGCCGAAGTTGGCAAACAACGCAAAATAGTCGACTTAGGATGCGGCACCGGGGGCGTTACAAAATTAATTTTGGAACGGCTGCAATCCGCTAAAGACACCGTAATCTATGCTGTTGATCACTCAACTACAGCATTAAAAGCAGCCGCAGAAGAAATTGGCGAACGCAAAGAATTAGTTGTTAACTACGTACATTCAGAAGCACAAAATCTAACAGACGCTGTGAAGGACCGTGTAGACGCTATCGTTTACTGCAATTCAATTCACTATGTGCCAGACAAAGCAACACTTTTAAGGCAAATCAAAGAAAAGCTAGCTCCCCAAGGCATATTTGCATTCAATACATCCTTCTTTGAAGGTTCTCATCCAGAAGATAGCCATGAGTTTTTTCGAAAATGGATGATGCGCTCGCTGCGAATACTAAAACGTGAGCATGGTCTTTCACCAAAAAAATCTAGCAAGGTCGAATCACGAGTTCAACTAACGGCCAACCAATATATCGACCTTGTCGAATCCGCTGGACTCAAAATATTAGTAAATGACTTAAACCGGGTCGAAGTACCCCACGAAGGGTGGCATCAAATATCCGGTTTCTCTGATTGGATTGAAGGTGTAATGCCTGGGGTGCCATTAGATAAAGGGCGTGAGGCGCTTCAAAAAGGACTCGCACAGATCTGGACAGAAATGGAACTCAAAACCGTCCCAAGGGTATGGTTGTCAGTAAGCGCTTCGAAAATTTAACATTCGGAAATAAATACAGGAAGTAATTCCTTAAATCTCCAGAGTCAAAAATCCATTTGCAATCAACCAAATCCGGACTGCCTACGCATCACCAAGGTATTCAGCCAAAGTCTTAACGTTATAGCTTTGACCCTCCATACCTTCCCCCAATACCCCCTCTGATTCAATCGCACAGCGAGCTGTATCTATCGAGGTGAAACATGGAATACGTTGCATGACCGCTGCTCTGCGAATATGAAAACCATCCTGCAATGTAGATCGATCACCTGTCACCGTATTGACTACAGCGCGCACCGTTCCATCTTCGATAATATCAACGACTGTACGACCTTTCCCACCCTGCAAGCGTTTTTCAACCTCAACGACATCTACTCCCATCAAACGGATCATCTTCGCCGTACCACTGGTTGCATAAATTTTATGCCCCCCTTCGTCTAGCAAACGAATAAGACCAGTAGAATCAGACTTGTCAGGATCAGCAATGCTCAACAGTACCGGTCCTCCTTCTGGAACGTTAAGTCCCGAGCCAAGTAAGGCCTTGGTTATCGCTCCATCGAACGTCTGGTCAATCCCCATCACTTCACCAGTAGACTTCATTTCTGGCCCCAGGAAGGTATCGACACCGGCTAACTTAGACATTGAAAACACAGGAGCCTTTACTGCAATCAAATTTTGCTCTTTTGCAAGCCCAGGTGTGTATCCCTGCTCCTTAATGGTCCTTCCTTGCATGACCTCAGTGGCTATACGAACCATAGGTATACGGGTGACTTTGGATATAAACGGGATAGTCCGAGATGATCTGGGATTAACCTCAATAATGTAAACCTCAGCGTCTCCGAAATCATCTCTATGGTGATCACCATTAAAACCACGATACGTACCACCGCCAGCAACGATGAATTGTATGTTCATCAAACCAACGATCCCAAGTGCAAGTCCGACCCTACGAGTGTAATCAATAATTTTTTCAACCTCAGCATCAGTCAATGATTGTGCAGGGTATACAGCCATTGAATCACCAGAGTGAACTCCCGCCCGTTCTATGTGTTGCATGATTCCAGGAATCAATACATCTTGACCATCACACACCGCATCAACTTCAACTTCCAGCCCAGTCAAATAATGATCGATCAAAATAGTCTGATCGGGGAATTCTCTCAATGCTGTTTCGAAATAACGACGAAGCTCAGATGAAGTTTGAACAATCTCCATTGCTCTGCCACCTAGAACGTAACTTGGTCTGACTAACACCGGGTATCCGACATTTTCCGCTATTTCAAGAGCAACTCCCACATCAGAAGCCATCCCACCAGGTGGTTGAGGTAGCCCATAACGAGCCGTCAACATTTCAAAACGGCCACGATCTGATGCCAAGTCGATCACATCAGGACTAGATCCAAGGATAGGCAGTCCTGCAACGCCCAAAGATTGCGAAAGATTTATAGCCGTCTGACCACCAAATTGGACCATAGATGCAGGAAGGGAATCCCCATCACCTTCATTTTCGATAATATCTCGCACGCTTTCTTCATCAAGTGGCTCAAAATACAAACGGTCAGATGTGTCGAAATCGGTCGAAACAGTTTCAGGATTTGAATTCACCATCACAGCCTTAATGCCGGCCGCCTGCAGGGCTATTGCAGCGTGAACAGAGCAATAATCAAATTCAATACCCTGGCCTATTCTGATCGGACCACTTCCCAAAACAACAGCAACAGTATCCTCCGATGAAACAGCCTCGTTCTCTTGTTCATAGGTTGAATAAAAATACGGAGTAACTGCCTCAAACTCACCCGCACAGGTATCTACCATTTTGTATACAGGTTTTAATCCCCACTCCTTCCGTATTGACCTCACCTGCTCCGGAAGATAATCCGCAAGCGATCCGATTTGAGCATCGGAAAAACCCATCCGCTTTGCCTTCCGCATTAAATCAGGCGTCAGTTCTTCGGCCAACAGTTGACGTTCCATTTCAATAATTCTCGAAAGAGCACGTGAGAACCAAGGATCTATACCTGTCTCAAGGGATACCGATTCTGCGGATCGTCCAGCGCGCAGCACAGCTGCTAATTTCCACAAACGATCGTCATCCGCAAGGAGTTGTGAAGGTCCCTCACCCATCCAATCAGGATCCTCCCACAAAAGAGAACCGCGCCCATTTTCAAGAGATCGGATTGCCTTCTGTAATGCAGCCTCAAATGTACGGTCGATTGCCATGACTTCACCCGTAGCCTTCATTTGAGTTCCAAGAGTGCGATCACCTGTGGGGAATTTATCGAATGGCCAGCGGGGAATTTTTACAACACAGTAATCAAGCGCAGGCTCAAATGCAGCTGTAGTTTTCTCAGTCACAGCATTTGATATCTGGTCCAGTGTTTTGCCAAGAGCAATCTTGGCCGCAACCCTTGCAATGGGGTAACCGGTAGCTTTTGAAGCCAACGCAGAAGATCGACTCACTCGCGGATTAACCTCAATAACGTAATACATAGAGCCTTCATCGTCATAACCTGATCCTTCACCAAGCGTGTCGGCCACCATTTTGGAAGGACGGTAGGCCAATTGAACGTTGCAACCACCTTTAATATCAAGTCCTGTAATAATGTTCAGAGAGGCCGTACGAAGCCGCTGGTAATCCTTGTCATTGAGCGTCTGGCTGGGTGCTACAACAATAGAGTCACCCGTATGTACGCCCATCGGATCTAGGTTTTCCATGTTGCAAATCGTGATTACATTGCCCTCACCGTCTCGCATCACTTCGTACTCAATCTCTTTCCAGCCAAGAAGAGAGCGTTCGATTAGCACCTGCCCAACTTTACTAGCAGCGATTCCACCACTTGCGATATTGCGAAGTTCATCTTCATTTTGTGCAATTCCGCCCCCTGTGCCACCAAGGGTATAAGCCGGACGTACAACTGCGGGATAACCGATCTTTGCCGCAGCAACAATGGCTTCATCTACAGATTCAACTGCATACGATGGGAGTACCGGTTCACCAATACGCTCAAGAAGATCGCGAAATTGTTCACGATCTTCAGCCATTTCAACTGAACTCACAGATGTGCCCAAAGCCTTGACGTTGTACTTTTCGAGAATACCCATCTTCTCGAGATCGACCAGAAGATTGAGGCCAGTCTGCCCACCAAGAGTGCCTAACAGACCATCCGGGCGCTCTCTGTCAATGATTCTTTCAAGAACGGGAACAGTTAATGGTTCGATATAGATACGATCAGCCATGTCTTCATCCGTCATGATCGTTGCCGGATTAGAGTTAACCAGAACAACTTCTACTCCCTCCTCTCGGAGGGAACGACAGGCCTGCGTTCCAGCGTAATCAAACTCAGCGGCCTGACCAATGATTATTGGACCAGAACCGATTACAAGTACTTTTTTTGGCATCTCATTGAGCGAATCAGTGCCCAGCGCTCTCTTCAATCGCGTCTCCTTTTCAAACACCGTAACAGCGTTATTCCGTCTAATAGGCACAAACGTGGAATCCCTAATCCTCGGTAGTCACTCCAATCTGAATCATCTTCAGAAAACGATCAAAAAGATACTCACTGTCATGTGGGCCAGGGGAAGCTTCAGAGTGATACTGAATAGTCATAATCGGCAGATCTCGATGCCGAAGCCCTTCAACAGTGTCGTCATTCAGATTGAGGTGACTGATTTCCAGTTCGGCAGGGAGGCCTTCTGAATCAACTGCGTAACCATGGTTCTGCGCTGTGACATAAACACGACCAGATTCAAGGTCCTTAACAGGTTGATTTCCTCCACGATGCCCAAAATGCAACTTAAATGTATCTGCCCCAAATGATCGAGCAATAACCTGATGCCCTAAACAGATCCCCATAATCGGAACCTTACCTATCAGTCCTTTGGCAGTATCCACAGAACGATCAAGCAATTCTGGATCACCCGGACCTGGTGAAAGCATCACCCCATCAGGTTTCTGTCTTAATATTTCCGCCGCCGATGCATCATCCGGGACGACGACAACATCACAACCTCGGGCGCGTAATGACCGAAGAATGTTCAATTTAACCCCGTAATCATTGACCACAATCTTAATTAAATCCTCCCGAATATCTCCTTCAGACACTGTTGCCTTAACCCCACGACCCATCCCCCCTTGGAGAGCCCTAGCCCGCAAATCACGATAAGCCCGAGAGCGTTCCCCAGCATCGCCTTCCCAGGTATAGATTTCATCGGTGGACACATCCCTTACAACATCAAACTCACCGTAGCGAGGAGCATCTTCCAACACTTGCATAGCATGGGATACACTTCCATTTGAAGTAATCATGCCCATCATCACCCCTGATGACCGAAGTTTTCGAGTAACAGCGCGAGTGTCTATACCTGATACGCCTGGGATGCCATTCTGCGACAGGTAATCGTCAACAGTGCCCTCGGACAAGGGATGAGAGGGAGCATCACAATCCTCACGTACTACAAAACCCGTGACCTGCACTCGCGTGGATTCAACATCTGCCTCACTAGTGCCATAATTGCCAATCATCGGGTAAGTGGGGACAAGAATTTGACCACCGTAAGAAGGGTCGGTAAGCATTTCCTGATAACCGGTCATAGAAGTATTAAAAACTACTTCACCAATCACCTCTTTTTGAGCGCCGAGTCTTTGTCCCTGAAATACTGAACCATCTTCAAGAATTAAATATGCGGCAGTGCGTGAATCACTCATCCGTTTTTCCTGACTTCGGGTTGAGATTGAAACACGGTCTTACCCTGATATATGGTTCGGACAATCCGACCTCTCAGTTCGACTCCGGCTAATGGTGTATTTACACTTTTCGAAGCAAACGTGCTCGGATCGACCACCCACAGGGCGGATGGATGAATAAGTGTGATGTCAGCCGGGAATCCTTTCCTCAGCCTACCAAGATCACGTCCTAATATGGATGCCGGACGGGTTGTTAACGATTCAATCAATCGCACCAGTGAAATTTTCTTACTATTTACTAAAGCAAATACCGAAGAAAATGCCGTTTCAAGCACGTTTATCCCTGGCGCAGCTTCGTTATAGGTACACACTTTGTCAGTTGCAGCATGGGGAGCATGGTCCGTAGCGATGATGTCAATAACGCCTTCCCGCAAAGCATCAATCAATGCCCTCACATCCGCCTTACTCCGCAAGGGAGGATTGACTCTCGTATTCGTATCATAACTTTGCAAGCCGACACTAGATGGCACCTCACCTTTGAGGCCAAACACCCACTCCTCGTTAAGGGTTAAATGATGAGGGGTAACTTCAGCAGTAACGTCCACTCCTCGATCCTTTGCTGAACGCAGTACTTCTATAGATCCAATCGTAGAAATATGCGGTATATGAAGTCGCGTTTCTGTTAGTTCTGCCAAATATAAATCACGGGCAACCATCGCGGTTTCAGCCTCATTTGGAGCCCCGGCGAGACCAAGCCTGGTTGCAACCAAACCTGCAGTCATAACCCCTCCGCCAGCTATTTTTTTATCTTCAGCATGATTTATGACAGGAAGTCCGACCTCAGCCGAATAAGCAAGTGCCTGGCGCATCAAATTAGCGTCTTCGACAGGATTACCGTCATCTGAAAATCCAATTACACCGGCATCAGCAAGTTCCCCCATCGGAGCAAGCTGCTTACCACGTTGTCCCACCGAAATAGCCCCTATCGGGAGTACTCTAACTATGCCATCGACACCAGATCTTCGGATCACGTCTTCAACAGTGGCTGCTGAATCTTGAACAGGATCAGTGTTGGGCATGGCGCAAACTGTCGTGAATCCCCCATTAGCAGCAGCATGAGTTCCGGAAGTTATCGTTTCTTTCCACTCCTGCCCAGGGTCCCTTAAGTGAGTATGAAGATCGATAAATCCCGGCGATATGATCATGCCGGTAGCATCAATCACCTCATATCCATCTAATTTACTTTCTCCGGTTCTCAGGGTGATTTTTTCAATCCTGCCATTGGAAATTAGAACGTCGGAAATCTGATCGATTTCCTCCCCAGGATCTATCACTCTTCCACCCGTTATTGCCAGTTTATTTCTGGCTACCAAAAGCATCTCCTTTTATATCGATTGAAGGCATCAATTAGACTCCGAGCTCCCACCATTTTGGAACGCTGGCACCGAATTACCTGGAGCACAGAGCGTGTATAAAACTGCCATGCGCACCGCTACACCATTACGAACTTGCTCTTCAATAACGCTCTGTGCTCCATGCGCAACTTCACTTGAAATTTCCACGCCTTCATTCATCGGACCAGGAT
>RQOU01000112.1 GCA_008373165.1 SAR202 cluster bacterium
CTTGATTGCGTCAACAACCTTTTTAGCGTCTTGTCCATTGTTGATTAGTGGAATCATTACGCCGGCTGCTCCTGCATCCATATAGCGTTGAATATTTTGCTGCTCATTCAATCCGATCCTTAAGATTGCAGTGGTGTTTGATAGTTCAGCAGCTCGAATCATGTGTTCTGCAGTTTCGTAATCCATTGGACCATGCTCGCAGTCGATTACTACAAAATCGAATCCCATCCAGCCCATCGTCTCGACTATCCCAGGCGACGGTAATCCTACGAATGGTCCTATCGCGGTTTTACCTTGGTTGAGTTTTTGTTTAAGTGTGTTTTTTCTCACGTGTTTGTTTCCTGAGTGTTGTGTTTGTGTTGGTTCAAATTGTCAGTATCTTTGAGGAGATCCGATTCATGAGAGTGATGATATGCGGCTTATTGCAAGTTTGGATAATAAGGCACGTCATTATGGGTAGTATCTGCTGATACCGAGCTATTTGAGTGTAGATACATAGTGGAGTTTTAGCTTTGTAGTAGTTCTGGTGCAATGCCATTTTTTATTAAAAGTCGTCTTACTCGCTTTAATATGGCATCGGCGATGCGGTGACCAGCTTGATCGGCACGTATGATGCACCACCGTCTATCATTCTTTGACATCTTTAAATAACCTTCACGAACTTTCTTGTGAAATTTCAGTGGGGCCTGTTCAAATCGCCGTTCACTTTCATTGTCAACTCGGATCCCTTGATTTTTATTGGCAGCATCAAACAAATTGGGCTTATTAGAAACGCGAGCCAAACTCAATTCGGGATCCGCATCTAGCAGTATTGTTAATTTTGGTATTAAGCCTGTTGTGGCGATTGTGTTTAAGCGTTGAATGGTTTTGATATCACCACCGCGTGCATACCCTTGATATGCAATCGTTGAATCGATAAATCGATCTAGAATAACAATTTTGCCGTTGCCTAAAGCAGGTTGTATTAGTTCAAACATCAATTGAGCTCGCGCGGCCTCGAACAATAAAGTTTCAGAAAGCGGCGATGGAGAGTTTGTGCGCTTTATCCATCGTCGTACATGGTTCCCAAGATCCGAGCTGCCTGGCTCATGTGCCAGCACGACATCGATCCCATAGCTATCAAGTTTGCGGAACAGGCGTTCCGCTTGTGTGGATTTGCCAACACCCTCACCGCCTTCAAAAGTAATGAGTAATCCACCTTTGATAGTGCGCTTTTTTAAGCGATTTTCAGTGGCTCCAAAATTCATGGTTGTCTGCCCTTTAGACGTCAATACAGGTACCTCATTATTGGGTGTAAGCGAGTTAGTAATTGGCCTCTCGCGTGGATAGATTGCAGACTAACGTTTACGACGTCGAATTACAACGCGTCGAGAAGGTTCTCTTCCTGTGCTGGCCGAGCCTAAATTATTCCTGGCTGCTAGGCCATGTTGCAACCTTCGTACGTATGGTGGTTGCGCCATCAGTTCAACGCGTCGTTCGCCGGAAACGATACGGCTTATGGCGCGCTCTGTTTCTTTTATCGCTTCTCTGGATCTTCCGCGCTGGTCTAAGTTTTCAAAATCGTTATTGTTGATATTTTGGGTGTGTGTTTTTTCTTTGAAAAATCGCCTGACCCATTGTGTGATCTGTTCTTTAGTTCCACGGCGTAGAACATGAACCGTTGTTCCATCGCGTTCCGCTTTTCGAATAGCGGAGGGCCGCCGACTATAGTGAGATTTCGTGGTTACAAATATCTCGGCGACATCTTCGAAGTCGACGAGGGTTACAGGCACGTTCAATTCCGCAATTACATCAGTGATAGTATTTTTCGGGATACCGAATGCAAAAACTGATGTAGTAGATTCATTCGTGATTGCAGTGTCTGTTTCGTATCGTGAGAAATTTCCACCGGACCGGTTGATTCCATTCGTGGATGTTTTTTCAGGTCGGTTTAATTCTCCGTTTCGCCGTGGTCGCTGACGAGTTAGGTCATTGATATCGAAAGGAGTCGACTGGAACTCTGATTCTGTCCCGGGCATTTCTTCGATTTTTGTTTCGACCAGCCCGTTTGATTGCAAACGTCTAGTTTCTTGAGGGATAGAAATTCCTCGCAGCATTCGATCAACGGCCGTCCCAACTTCAGGGTGTATCGTCACCACGTTACGTTCTCGTATTTCCACGACTATATCGAATGTAGGTTCGTGTTTACGTTCTAAAACCGTTTTTTGGGTTCGTCGACGTCGCGCTTCGATATCACCCAGTGTGACGGTCTGAGTTCCACCAACCAGGTCTGACAGAGTTGGGTTAGAAACCACATTTGTCAGTGAGTTGCCGTGTGCAGTGGCGACGAGCTGCACCCCCCGTTCAGCGATAGTTCTTGCTGCTATGGCTTCAAGTTCAGTACTCATTTCGTCGATCACAATCACTTCAGGCATGTGATTCTCCACTCCTTCGATCATCACATTATGTTGGAGACTTGAGTTGCCTACTTGCATGCGTCGGGCACGCCCGATAGCCGGATGTGGAACGTCTCCGTCACCAGCGATTTCATTAGACGTGTCGACAATTACAACTCGTTTTTCAGCTTCGTCGGCTAAAACCCGAGCCGTTTCACGCAAAATAGTAGTTTTCCCTACTCCTGGTCTTCCCAAAATTAAAACACTTTTGCCTGACCGTATAAGATCTTCAATTAAACGCACTGAGCCATACACGGCCCTGCCCACTCTGCAAGTAAGACCGACAGGTTCACCTGCGCGGTTTCTCACTACAGAAATACGATGAAGCGTGCGTTCGATACCTGCTCGATTATCATCGCCGAAATGCCCGACTTGTTGAACAATATGGGAGATTTCATTTCGTGACACCTCGATTTCACTGAGTGGTATTTGTTCTGTCGGGAACCTTGCTTCAGCGTTTCTACCTAGGTCAATTATCACTTCAACTAAGTCACCAATATTTTTTCTTTTACGCAATGATTCCGCAATTGGGTCGGGGAATATACCGATGAATGCTTGGAGATCGTCTACAACGTGGGCGTTGGGTTCTGTCAGAATGGAATTCTCCTTTTTTTATCAGTTAACTAACTGCCGCTAAAACTTGTTGTATTTCAGATATTGGTTGGGTTAAAGGTTTGACCATTACTTCATAGTTTGCTTGTTTTTTAAAGCCAATGTTTGCAAGCAAGTGTGCTAGAGATGGCTTGTAATCTGGGACAGCAGTTACAGCTGATACATCATCAGTTTCCTTTAGAGCAGCGGCGACTATTGCTCCTAGTTGACCCCCAGCATTTGTTGCCCAATTGACATTGAACATATGCTGGGTTTTAGTAGTGCTTGTTTGTATCAAGGCACCAATCTCTCCAGTTGGTAGGTCTAGTATCCATTCTGAGGATTTAGGGCCAAGCCGTTCCATACCGGCAGCCCAGTCCTCGGAGGTTTGTCCTGTCTTTATTCGGATTGCCATTGGTGTCACGACATTGTGCATGCGGAATAAATTTCCGTCATCAGCTTGGTATCTTGGTCGTAACGTGAAAAAATCTTCGCTGATTCCTAGTTTGGTTGCAGCTGAATGAGTGGATGTCGTTTGATAGATCGTTTCACGATAGATTGTAGAAAAACCGGCTTTTTGAGCGAAATCAGAAGCATTACTACCGACGGGAATTCTTATAAAGATGCGATACGCACCCGCGCCTCCCGCTTGAACGGCAATCTGTTCAAGCAGGTCAAGTATCAAACTTGATTTAGAATTTCGAAGATAAAGTTCGCTGATTTCCCATGCCTGTTTACCTGACCGTGGTCCTGCCCGTAAAACACCGTTAATTTTTCCATTTTGGCTTTCTACCCAGCAATTTTGCCACGCTCTGGGTGATAGTGCGATCGTGGCGTATTTGGCCGTAGGGAATCTACGGGGCCCTCCTCTGAGCGCATTTGCCAAAGTGCAAGTATCGCCCAAACCTGCAGAAGCGCGGAATTGCAATATCCTAGGTGAATCAGTTGGGTGTAGGTGGCGGATCATATAGAACTGGGATTTACTGCGGTTGAACTATTTTGTCTTGGATCTTCTTGTGCTTCCTTGGCAAGTTTCAGAAATAGAGTGTGTAGTCGGGTATCACCTGTTAGCTCCGGGTGAAATGAAGTTGCAAGCACTCGGCCTTTTTTCACGGCAACTGCCTGCCCGTCATCAGTAGAGGCGATTTGTTTAACTCCTTCTCCGACGGTTTGAACAATCGGCGCTCTTATAAATACCGCTCGCATTGGGTCACCATTTATGCCCTCAATGTGCAATTCGGCTTCGAAACTATCCACCTGCCGTCCGAAATAGTTTCGCGCTACACTGATGTCGATTAAATTGAGTGGAATTGGATACGGGTCGGCAAGTTCGCGTGCGATAACGATCATACCTGCACAGGTGCCCCACAATGCCATCCCACAATTTACTCTTTCGCGTAGATGGTCTACGAATTCGAATCTTGTAAGAAGCTTGACAATTGTTGTGCTCTCGCCACCAGGGATGATCAAACCATCGATTTCCGAAAGTTGCTGTACTTTTCGAACTTCTATAGCGTCGATACCGATTTTGCGGAGCATGTCCATATGCTCCGCAAAATCGCCCTGTAACGCGAGAACACCAATGCTAGGTTGCAAAGGTGACTGCTGGTTCAATTGATTACCAACCGCGCGTTTGAAGCTGTTCTGTTTCCGGAACTTTATTTGCTTCTATTCCTGGCATAGCGTCACCCAGTCCTTGTGAAATCTCGGCAAGCATGTCTGGGTCATTGTAGTGAGTAGTCGCTCGAACAATGGCATCAGCCATTTTTGCCGGGTTTGAGCTTTTGAAGATCCCTGAACCAACAAAGACTCCTTCCACGCCGATTTGCATAAGCAACGCAGCGTCTGCAGGAGTTGCGATACCACCAGCTGCAAAATTTACTACCGGGAGTTTGCCGGTTCGGTGAACTTCCACGACCAGTTCATAAGGAGCCTGGAAGTCTCGGGATGCAGACATCAATTCCTCCGTTGGCATATTTTGGATCGTTCGTATATCTGCCTGGATCTGGCGTGCATGAGTAACAGCGTGGACAATGTCTCCAGTTCCCGCTTCCCCCTTTGTACGTATCATTGCTGCACCTTCACCAATTCGACGTAATGCTTCACCGATATTTCGTGCACCACAAACGTATGGCATTTTGTATTGCCATTTATCGATATGGTACTCGTTGTCTGCAGGGGTTAAAACTTCTGATTCGTCACAATAATCTACGCCAAGGGCTTCTAATATTTGCGCTTCAACAAAGTGTCCGATTCGTGCTTTGGCCATCACAGGAATAGATACCGCATTGATTATTCCAGAGATGAGATCTGGGTCGGACATTCGAGCAACTCCGCCATCACGACGGATGTCTGACGGAACCCGTTCCAGAGCCATCACTGACACAGCGCCTGCGTCTTCTGCTACCTTCGCTTGATCAGGCGTCACAACGTCCATGATGACGCCGCCTTTTAGCATTTGCGCTAATCCGCCTTTTACACGCCAATCTCCAACTTCGGGCTTGGACATTTCCTTCCAACGTTGCGCACCTGTTGTTCCATTACTTGTGCTTGTGGCCATCTCTATACGATCCTTCCGGCTTTTGAAAATACACCCTGTTATTTTTTAGGGGTCAAAGTAAAATGTGACCGCGACACCGAACCCGCGCCACACACTTGCGTCATCATGACGCATTGCCCTGAATTATACGCCAGCTTATGGTTGGATTGTTTTACTGGGGTTCTGCTGAGCTCGATTGGGAGATCACGGGATCGTTCAACTTCACGAGATACCTTTTTCGGCCATTAAGTTTGCGAGATCAGCGGTTCGACAGGAGTATCCCCATTCGTTGTCATACCAACCAACGACTTTGATGAATTCTTGACCAACGGATGATGTGGCGAGTGAATCGATGGTACAGGAGTTCGAATTTCCTATGTAATCGACCGAAACCAGTGGCTCATCTGAATACCCTAGAATCCCATGTAAGTTTTCATCCATGGAGGCTTCTCGATAAGCGTTATTTACATCATCTAGCGATGCATTGTTGGTGAGTTTGACAGTTAGGTCTGTTACCGATCCAGTGATCACCGGTACACGGTATGCCATTCCGTCGATTTTGCCGACTAGTTCTGGGATTACAAGCGTCACAGCTTTTGCTGCCCCCGTTGTGGTTGGGATGATGCTGTTGGCGGCTGCACGGGCTCGACGTAGGTCTTTATGGTTTTGGTCGAGGATATTTTGATCGTTCGTATAGGCGTGAATGGTAGACATCAAAGCGCTTTCGATGCCGAATGTATCATTTATCACTTTTGCCATCGGTGCTACGCAGTTGGTAGTGCAAGATGCATTTGAGATGATGTGATGGGTTACAGGATTATATTGATTGTCGTTTACTCCTAATACGAGTGTTATATCTTCGTTCTTAGCTGGAGCGGAGATGATCACCTTTTTTGCTCCGCCTTCGATGTGCCCTGCTGCCTTAGTGGCGTCCGTGAAAGCTCCTGTGCATTCAATGACAAGCTCTACACCAAAATCGTCCCACTTGATCTCAGAAGGATTTCTATTGGATGAAGTGTGAATTTTTACGCCATCAATTTTTAATGAGTTATTTTTGCATTCAACGGTTCCGGGGTAGCGTCCATAAGTTGAATCGAATTTCAAAAGGTGTCCATTGGTTTCTGTTTCACCCACATCATTAATGGCTACCACTTCGATAGTGTCAGGGTGTCGCTGCTTCAGTGATCGCAAAACTTGGCGGCCTATGCGTCCGAAGCCATTGATACCAATCTTTGTTTTTGCCATTAATTTTCCTCGTCACTGATACTCATGAGATAGTTTTAAATTGTTGTCATCTGCTAGTTATAATTTAGGTAGAATCCGATTGCCGGCATAACTTGCTTTACTTCCGAGAATCTGTTCGATCATAAGAAGGCGATTGTACTTAGCGACGCGTTCACTCCGTGATGGAGCGCCTGTCTTAATTTGGCCGGCCGATGTGCCAACGGCGAGATCTGCAATAGATGTATCTTCAGTTTCTCCTGAACGGTGGCTAATGACAACTCCGAAATTTGCAGTTTGCGCAAGATGTATCGTTTCGAGAGTTTCAGAAACACTGCCAACCTGATTCAGTTTTACTAAAACAGCATTTCCTGATTTACTATCGATTCCGCGTTTGACATATCGAGCTTGTGTTACATAAAGATCATCTCCAACTAATTGTGTACGGTTGCCAGAAATAGACGTGTGGTTCGCCCATCCACTCCAATCATCTTCCGATAGTCCATCCTCAATTGAGTAGATTGGAAAATCAGTACACAATGATGAATACTCTTCTATCATCTCCTCGCTCGAGAGTCTTACTCCTTCTCGAGTTAGTTGGTAAATGCCGTTGTCGTAGAATTCAGAAGACGCTGGATCGAGTGCTATAAATACCTCCTCTCCTGGCTTGTAACCGGCACCTGCGATGGCTTCAGTGGCGTACTCAAGCGCCTGACGGTTTGTAAGCCCCTGTGGGGCGAATCCTCCCTCGTCACCGACGGTTGTTGCGTGACCATCAGCGTGTAGCTTTTTATTCAGCCATTGATACATCTCAGCGCCACACTGAAGCGCTTCTGAAAACGAATTCATGCCGGCGGGAACTAACATGAATTCTTGGAAATCGGTAGATCCCATTGCGTGGGCACCACCGTTTAGTACATTAAACATTGGTACAGGAAGTTCCGTTGGGGATTCGTTTCCCGCTAGGTCTGAAATATGTTCGAACATTTCTCGACTTGAACTGGTAGCAACTGATTTAAGTGTTGCTAGGGAAATTGCAAGGATTGCGTTGGCTCCAAATTGACTCTTGTTCGGGGTGCCATCAGCTTCAACCAATGCCTGATCTATTGTTTGTTGATCAATTGCATCAAGTCCTATGACAGCATTCGCTAGTTCCGTGTTTACCGCAGAGACTGCTTTTAGGACTCCTTTACCTCCAAATCGTCTTGGGTCATTGTCGCGAAGCTCGACCGCTTCACGGCTGCCAGTGCTAGCGCCTGAGGGTACAGCGGCTGATGCTGTGGCCCCATCATCCAAAGTTACAGTCGCACTGACCGTTGGGTTTCCACGTGAGTCCAGAATTTCGTGACCGGTTACTGAAATGATTTTTGTCATGTGTTTGTGTTCTTGCCTAGTCAGTTTTACTGAGCAGGGTAGACAGCGCTAGAATAATTTTTGAATCCAGAGAGTTATATTTTTGTACTTAAGGCTGTGCGTTGTATTTTCAGAAGATTTTGGATACCTGTTTCGCCCAGACTTAACATTTCAGCCAATTGTTGCGGGCTAAAAGTCGCTTCTTCACCACTTCCTTGTAATTCTACAAATTCTCCATTGCCGGTCATTACGATGTTCATATCTACATCTGCTGCTGAATCTTCGTTGTAGTCTAGGTCTAGCATAGCGACGCCCTCTACAATTCCAACGCTTATGGCGGCGATTTGATCTTTAAGCGGAATTGATTTAATCAGGCCTGTTTTGACAAGCCCAGATAACGCTTCGTGCAGTGCTACATATGCTCCGGTAATAGATGCGGTTCGTGTGCCTCCGTCGGCTCGAAGTACATCGCAGTCTAAAAGTATGGATATCTCCCCGAGTGCTGCCAGATCGGTTACCGAGCGCAATGAGCGCCCAATGAGTCTTTGAATCTCCTGCGTTCGACCGCCGATTTTTCCTCGTTCTCTACGGACTCGTTCTCGGGTTGAGCGTGGAAGCATCGAATACTCAGCGGTAACCCATCCGGTACCCTTGCCACGCATCCAAGGCGGAACTCTTGATTCTACTGTGGCCGCGCAAATCACTACTGTATTTCCGGTTTCGACGAGGGCCGATCCTTCGGCATCTGGCACATAACCATTCTTGATTTTGACGGGCCGTTGTTCAGTTGCTGAGCGGTTGCCTGATCTGATAGGAGTAGTACGAGACAAGTTGCTAAATCCTTGATTGAATAGGCTCATGATTCTAGCAGTCTGTTAGGGGTTTCTATCATGAAAATCACCGGTATATTGGTGACAAATTTTGCAACTATCAACTAATTGATAATTATTTGATAGGAAGGCATCGTATGACTCTTAACAAAAGTCGAAAGATTCGGATAATGTTGAGCGCTCAATAAAAATAAAAATGTTTAACTTTTCAAAATGATGAGGCGGCGATAATGCGTATAGCGGTAATGGGTGCAGGAGCTGTCGGGGGATACTTCGGCGGTGTACTGGCACATCAAGGTGAGGACGTTGTCCTTATTGCTCGAGGGGCACATGGCGATGCAATAGCCAAGAATGGACTTAAAGTTGACAGCCATTGGGGTAGTTTCAATGTCAAAGTTCCTGTCACCGATGACCCTTCGAGTATTGGCCTGGTCGATTTGGTTTTATATTGCACGAAACTTTATTCTAATGACGAAGCCTTACCTTCCATCGAAAGAATGATTGGTTCTTCTACAAGTATCTTAACTATTCAAAATGGTGTTACAAGTGGATCTATAATCGCCGGATATTACGGATGGGATCATGTCTTGCAGGGAGCTACCTATATCGAGTCAGGCATTGCTGGAGACGGTCACATTCACCAAAGTGGTTCCACGGCTAGGATTGAATTCGGAGAGAAGGATGGCTCCGATAGTGAAAGAACTACGGCGATCCTGAAATTACTAGACCGTAAGGGGATTCAGGCTGTGGTCAGCAGCAACATGCTTGACGCCCTGTGGAACAAGATGGTGATGGTGGGTGCTATCGGGACGATAATGGCTGCTTCAAGAGCGTCACTTCCCGAGATCTTGGCGAGTCCTAATGGCGAACAAACTATACGCAGTACGATGGAGGAGATTGTTGCTGTTGGTCAATCTCAAGGAATCACGTTCCCATCTCGATGTGTTGAATCGAAAATAGAAATAGCCATTGCGGAAGCCGAAGAATTTCAAGCTTCTCTTCAATATGATCTCACGGTTGGCAAACCGCTAGAACTGGATGATATTCTGGGATCCGTTGTCAAAATGGGTCTTGAGGCAGGTATTCCCGTTCCATCAAGTGCTGCTCTAGTGACAGTTCTTGATCGATTTAAACATGGTTCCTAATCAACATTTGTGTTGATTTGGGTATGGATTTATATTTGTGATATCCGGGGATGAAAATGTCAATAGAGCACGCGGTATCGGACGACACACTTGTTAAATTGGGGGAGCTTCCTACCCAAACCCTGATTGACGGTTTATGGGTTGATAATTGGCCCCAGTCTATGATTCATGGAGCCCGGTCGATTTTTCCAGATCAGAAGATGGTTGGCAGGGCAGTAACACTACGATTTGTTCCTCACCGACCAGATATTTTGACGGACAAGCCTAGCGCCGAAGACTCTCCCGAATATGTAGCTTTTGAGTTGTGTGGGCCTAATGAAGTTTTAGTTGCTTCTTCAGTTGGACCATGGGAGTCGGTTGGAGGTGACATTAAATTTTACCGGCTTGCACAGTTGAAAGCTGCTGGACTGGTTACTGATGGTTCGGTCCGAGACACGGCTGAACTTAAGGATTACGGCTTTCCAG
>RQOU01000113.1 GCA_008373165.1 SAR202 cluster bacterium
ATTTCGTTGTTAGTTCCATGATCAAACATTCTGCAAATTCATAAATGGAATCCGGTCAATTATTTAAGATCGTTAGACAATCGTGTTCAGATCCGAATAACTGTGTTTTCAGTGATGATATCCCAGTCAATATCGACGCCAAGTCCGGGCTTAGTTGGAGCTCGAACATTACCTTGATCGTCGATTTTTAAGGGATTTTTGATACCAAAAGTCGCTCCGTCAGGGTAGGGCAATTCCAGATAGCGACAATTTTTGATAGCCAGCGCCACATGGAGATTGGCGACGTCCATTAATGAAAGTACGGTCATATGTATTTCGCAATTTACACCGAATCCTTCTGCAATATGTGCAGATTTTAATGTTCCGGTTACACCGCCTGTCCAAGAAACATCAGCGCGAATGATGTCTGCCGCGCCAGATTTAAGATAATTTATTTTTGAAAAGACATCTGAGTTCCATTCACCCGCACAAATTGCAATATCTAGAGTTCGGCTTAATTGTTCAAGGCCATGGATATCGTGATCATATAAAGGTTCCTCTAGCCACAAAAAATCTAATCTTTCCAATTCGCGTCCCACGCGAACGGCGTCTTCATGATCATAATTGCCGCCAACCGGGTCGCTCATCAGCACAAATCCAGGTCCGACGGCTGTTCTAACAGCCTCGCAACAAGCGATGTCAAGATCAGGGTCTCCCGGTGGGTGAAGCTTGAAAGCACTAAATCCGTCAAGCTTCGCTTTAATGGCTAGAGAAGCGTATTCCTCTGGAGTTTCCATAAATGGGGAACTGGCATATGCAGGAATTCGATCCCGATAAGCACCAATCAGCTTGTACAAAGGAACATTTGCAGATTTAGATGCAATGTCCCATAAAGCAACATCAAGTGGGCCATAGGAGTTGAAAGATGCAAGACCACCGTAACGATCTGCGCGGTGTGCCGCATGCCATAATCGCTCTCGATCCAAAGGGTCATTACCAATCAATTCGGGGCGGAAGACCTCTGCAATGGTATGTGCCGTGCGCATACCACCTTTTGTGCCCCAACCGAAACCATATCCTTCCACTTCGGTGTCTGTCTTAACCACAAGCACCACTATTTGAGGAGGTTTGATATGAGATATTTCGGAGATTGGATGTGCATCTGACGCTTCGGGTTTTGATGATCTCGATAGTGTGGTATCGGGTTTGGCCGGAGACTCATCCATCACACCTGGCTGCGGTATATCGACAACGGTGATTTCAACATCTGTAATTTTCATGATCCCTCCCGAATTCCAAGTGCCCGATCAACTAAACCATTCACCATAGAATGTGAATGTCATTTAGGGTATCCATATTGAACTTAGGCACATCGTTGATGATAAAACACAAATAGGTTGAACACTTTAAGAAATGACCAATGCCAGTATCGACCGCTCATAATCTACAAGAATTTTTGGTAGTTAATCGGACAATAACGCTTTGTGTGCATAGGGAATTAAATGAAATCGGCTCTGGGGGTGATAGAGGTCGTTACCAGGCACCAGAGCCAATTTCGAGCGAGATTGTTTCACTCACCCAAGTTGATTGATCCATTGTTGCCATTGAAAAGCAGCAAACAACACAACCACGCTGAAAAATTTAACATATACCTGCAAGAGTAAAGAGCAGGAGAATTTATCAGATAACTATATATTTATATATATAGCGGATATGTTTTACTCGCATTGCCTATTGGCCTATGGCCTGAACCAGACGCTCAGCTACGACCTGCTCTTGACCAGGTGTCAGATTAACCATATTGGCCGCCAGTCCTCCATCAATCCTTGCGATGTAAACACGCGGATCACCTTTGTGAAGTTCTTCCCAAACGCGATCAGCTTCACTTGAACCATTCAGGAACTTGATCACGCAATTCGGAACATGGTACTGCAAGTAATCGTGTTCTACAGAAACTATAACCTTGGAGTTGCCTTTCAGGGCATCATGGATATGCTCAGCTTGCGTTCTCATTGTCGCCATACGAGCATCATCGTCTGACTCAATAAACAATTGTAATGCTGTAGCCATTCCGATCATTTCTTCCCGTCCAACTTTGGCCGGGCGTCCAACAGCCATTTCAGGGCCACTGTTTAGTAATGCAGCTTCGATCAAGTCTTTGCGACCTGCTAGAAGACCTGCGGATTGTGGACCGCCGATGTATTTTCCACCTGAAAATGTGACTAGATCGGCACCCTCATCGATGTATCGAGTTAAGTTAGATTTAGGTGGCAGCATTGCAGCTCCATCAACAATGACGGGAACATCATTGTCATTAGCGATTTCAACGACCTCTTCCAGTGACAAACCATTTCTTGGTGGGCCGTATGCGAATGTGTAAAGAATCCCAGCTGTTTTTTCTGTTATTGAGTTCGTAAATTGGTTAGCAGACGCCCCATTTCCATCCCCGGACAATTTAATTTCAGCACCTGCATATTCGTGACATTTCATGTAGCCAGCAGGGTTATTGTGCTGAGTGAGGATTTCATTCTTGAGGCCCGTTGTATCTGGAAGTTGAGCAATCTTTTTTGAATCCGTTCCTGTAATAACCGCAGCGGTTGCTAGCACAAGACCACCTGCCGCTCCTGAGCAAATGAGTCCACTATCAGCTCCTGTCACTTCAGCGACAAAATCTCCGGTCGCTCTTTTCAACTCAACAAGGTTGACATAAGACTCGGATGCCAGGCTCATTGCCTCGCGAACCTCTGGGCTCATCATCGATCCACCGTGAGTGGTGTGGGTTCCTCCAGCATTTATCAAAGGTGTTACACCAAATCTGGCATATACCGGGTTATTAAGCGGGTCGGTGGACATTGTTCGAATCCTTTAACCGTTCAGGAAGGTTTTAGAGCCCAATTATGGTCAGATAAACAATTTTTATTTGGTCAACTTGTGATAGAAATACGCTTCGACGAAATAAAACTCAATTTCATGGACATAATGACATACACCAAGTGACAAAGGTTCGCTATGGAGGCGACGGTGACAGGAATATATGAACAATTTGGCGTCACGCCAGGCATTAATGCGCGTGGCAATCAAACCCTACTCGGCGGCTCTACTCCTCCTCCAGAAATCCAGGAGGCGATGGATGAAGCTATGAATTCAGGATATGTCGTATTTGAGGACTTACTAAGGAAAACTGGTGACTTCATTGCTGAAACACTAGGGACTGAATCTGCATTTGTAACATCTGGTGCTGCCGCTGCCATTTCGTTAGGAAGTGCAGCCGCACTGGCCGGTAATGATCGAGATAAGATGGGTAAGCTACCCGATACCTCATCCTTCGACAGAAATGAACTTGTTTTCCAAAAAGGTCAAGACTACACCTACAAACGTTGCTTCACATTAGCTGGGGCCAAGCTTAAAGAAGTCGGACGTGAAGATGGTTGTACTGTAGAGGAAATGGAGGCTGGTATAGGCCCTAAAACAGCAGGGATTGCCTTCTACGAAAGTGGGCTTTGGGGCGACGAGTGGGTTTCCATAGAGGAGGCCCGGGCACTGGCAGACAAACATGATATCCGTCTCATAGTAGATGCGGCTGGACAGATTTATCCGCTTGATCAATTCACAAAAGTTGCTCAAACAGGAGATGTAGTAGCGTTTGGAGCCAAATACATTGGTTCACCGCATTCGACCGGAATATGCACCGGACGAGCTGAATGGGTTGAATCTGCGTTTCAACAGAACTTTATTGGGGTAGAAGTGGCAGGTATGAAGGGACTGCCTCGTGGTTACGGACGACCCTACAAGACGGACCGAGGAGAAGTTGTAGGAGTGGCTGCTGCCTTACGCAGATGGTTCTCAATCGACCATGAAGAGCGCCTCGCAATTGAAGAGGCAAAACGGACGGCATTCCATCGCGGTCTAAATGATGTCAATGGAATAGACGTAACAATACCGAATACACCTCAGCTAGGCCCGAATACAACCGTTTTCATACGGTTCGATCCTGAGGTCACCGGGGTAGATGTAAATGAAGTCATTAAACGTCTTGAACAAGGAGATCCACCAATTTGGACCCGTGTTGGCGGTGAGGAAGGATCGATTGGCATTGGGGTTCAAATGTTGACCGACGAACAGGTTGAAACCGTAATACAAAGGATCAAGGAAGTTATCTCCTAACCCTTCAAACGACACACATGCTCTAGAGAGGAATTAAAAGCGATATGCAATGGAGCATCCTGATTACAGGTGGACGAGTGATCGATACCTTCTCGGGTATTGACGAAGTCAAGGACGTCGCTATCTCAGGAAAAACAATTGACGAAATCGGAACGAACCTTCCGAAGGAAAACGCAGACCTCCATATAGATGCTCGAGGAAAAATTGTCACCCCTGGATTTATCGATCTTCACGTGCACAATTACACTTCTCGTGGGAACCAACCAAGCGTTGATTCTGACACGACTAACCTCGCATTCGGAGTGACGACTGCGCTTGATGCAGGAACCGCTACGCCGGGAGAGTACCCGCACTACTGGGAATCAGACATCCAGAACACCAAAGTTAGGCTGTACTCCCTCGTGCGGATGCCAGATCCATATGGACCAACCCCGTCATCGGTCGGAGAAGTTCAAGATCTCATCACCAGCTACGACACGCTGCTAGGCGTGAAATTCCACCATTCGCAGAAATTCTCTTCATTGCCTTTGGCTAGAGAAGCGGCGGATTTCGGCGGAGGAATATTGATGTGTGAAGCATACGGTGCGCCGATTCCACAGCTTCTTGATTGGATGAACCCGGGTGATATCCTCACACACACTTTTCATGCTGCATTCCGCTTCCCTATCTTCGACCACCGAGGGCAACTCTGGTCCAAAATCTGGGACGCCAAAGAGCGGGGTGTATACCTAGATATCGGACACGGTGCCAGAGGTTTCGCTTTCCGAACTCTTGAGCAAGCTGTCGCACAAGGATTTAAACCCGATACGATCAGCACTGATGTGCATGTCGGGAACATAGATGGCCCTGTATTCGACATGCCTACAACAATGTCTAAGATGTTCACTGTCGGTCTATCGCTAAACGAGATAATAGACATGTCAACACGCATCCCAGCCCGAGCGCTAGACCAAGAGCGAGAACTCGGTTCACTCGCTGTCGGCACAGTGGCTGACGTGGTAATCAGCTCGATCGATCAGGGAGAATACACCTACATGGATGTGCTGCACGAAACACGGACCTCGCGAGAAAAAATCGTTGCAGAAACGATTGTGTACTCGGGTAATGTCTATGACGGCAGCCATTACCATCCCGTGGAGATGTCCCATAAACATGACGCACCACCAGGATTCATTCTTACTGAGACATAATCCGAGAACAGTCTATTGCCGCTATGGTTTAGGCGGGCCGGCAGTCGGTTCGTAAAAATAACCTGCCGTTGAGTAGTAAGGGCCTGCATTTTCAGGTGGGTTTGCATCCAGTATTGCAGTCACTTCCTGACGTTCCTCTGAAGTGATTTTCCATTCAGCTGCAGACGCATTTTGTTGAATCTGCTCTGGAGAACTTGCACCTGCTATCACAGTGGACACAATCGGCTCGGCCAGAAGCCATGCAAACGCCAGTTCTAAAACGGAATGCCCACGTTCATTTGCCCAGTTATCCAGTAAAGATACGATTTTTAGATTCTGAGGAGTAATCCAACGTTCACTTGATTGTTGTTCGATAGCAAGTCGTGTGCCGGCCGGAGGTAACCCATCACCACTTATTTTGCCTGAAAGTAAGCCGGCAGCGAGCGGTAAGTACGGTATTACTGCAACTCCCAGCGCTCTGCATGCAGGAATCATTTCGGATTCTGCTGAGCGAGCCATCATCGAGTAGGCGAATTGAGAAGCTGAAAAACTCACAAGATTGTTAGCTTTTGACGTCCAGAATCCATCAACGAAACGCCAGGACTCAAAATTACAGCCGGCCGTGTAAAGAATCTTACCCTGCTTGACTAGATCGTCGAGAGCCCGCAGTGTTTCTTCCATTGGCATGCGCGGGTCAGGTCGATGAATCATGTATACGTCAATGTAGTCGGTCTGTAGTCGCTGGAGACTTTCTTCAACCGACCTCATGATGAATTTACGCGATCCGCCGAAATTGTTAGGTCCCTGTCGACGCATGCTACCGAATTTAGTTCCTATCAGCATTTCACCGCGTCGACCCTTTAGTGCATCTCCTATGTACTGTTCAGAGACACCCTGCGCATAGACATTCGAAGTATCTATGAAGTTTATTCCGTGATCAATGGCGGCGTGAATTATGTCTGCTGCTTCAGCACGGTCGCGCCGGCCCGGTTCTCCGAAACTGTTTGCTCCAAGACCTATTTCAGATACTTCTAAACCAGAATTGCCCAGGTGCCTATATTGCATCAAGATTCATCCCATTATTTTTATTTATTACTTGAGTTATGCGTGTCGCCAGAAGATTATAATCCCGTACATTTTTGGAATAGCAAGATCGTTTGAATCAACGGACACTAAATGACACGAAAAAACCAACCGAATCTAGTCTATATTTTCACTGATCAGCAACGAGCTGACACCATGTCAGCCTACGGTAACAACTGGATCCAGACTCCGAATTTGAATCGTCTTTCTGACGATAGCATCGTGTTTGAAAACGCATATGTTAGCGCTCCAATCTGCACTCCCTCTAGAGCTACCCAGATGACAGGACTATGGCCTCATACAAACGGGTGCACAAAAAACAATATCCCTTTGGCCGACGACATCGAAACTTTTGCTGAGTTTTTCCCGGATGATTACCACACTGCTTATTACGGTAAGTGGCATCTGGGAGACGAAGTCATAAAACGAAGAGGATGGGATGAATGGCATTCGATTGAGGATCAATACAGGGTCTGGTCGACCAAAGAAGATAATAATGAAATCCTGAGTGATTACCATCACTATCTGATATCTCAAGGGTACAAGCCTGATAAGGAATCCAGCGGTAAAATGGTTTTCTCAAGATCCTTTGCCGCCCAGTTACCTGAGGAACATACCAAGGCCGCATATCTAGGTCGCAAAGTCAGCGAATTTATAGATCACAATAAGGCAAACCCGTTCGCTATATGTGTCAATTTCTTTGAGCCACATCCTCCATACACGGGACCATTTGACGATCTTTATGAACCTGATGATATTCCTCAAACTCCGGTTTTCAGAGTAGATCCTCCAGATAACGCTTCGAGAATGTCCACCCTTATGGCGGATGACCAAGCTAAAAAGAGATTAGTTATTAACCAGGATCAGGAGACATCAATACTTGAAGCCGATGATGAATTTAACGGGCCAAAGACTAATTCCGAGAAAGAATTTCGAAAAGTTCAAGCAAAGTACTACGGTCTTGTAACCCTCATGGACAAGGCAGTTGGACAAATATTGGATGCAATAGAAAAAGCGGGAATCAGTGAAGAAACTATAGTGGTTTTCACCTCTGAACACGGAGATCAGATGGGAGACCACAACTTTTTTCACAAGATAGTCATGTACGAACAGTCGGTCAAAGTACCGATGTTGGTTAGCGTCCCATGGTTAGAAAGTTACCGGATCAAGGGACGATACTCTCATATCGACACAATCCCAACTTTGCTGGAATTGATGGGGCAGAAAATTCCTGACCATTTACAGGGCCAATCCCGCATGAAAGATCTGGAAACGAAAAAATCTCTCAAAGAAAACGACGTATACCTAGATTGGAATGGAAGAAGCGTTGATCAGACATTCCCCCTAAGCGAACTAGAACGAATGAGAGAGATTCCACACCGCTGTGTAATAACAGGGGATGGGTGGAAATTGAACTTATCAGTGGGTGATCAGTCTGAACTGTACGATTTGAACAGTGACCCTTACGAACAAGTGAATCTTTACGACAACCTTAAGTTTTCTGGCAAAGTCCTCGAGTTAGCACACAAAATAAGGAATTGGCAGCTTGAGACCGGTGACACCGCATTAATTCCGGAGGTCTATCCTGGTGTGGGTTTCGTTGAAGGTATGCGCTAGGGCGGAACTATCCGAAATCAATAACTAAGGGATATCTAAATCCGTTTCAGGAGTTGCAGACCAGTCATCCTTAGATAAACCATCGTAATCGAACTTGACTACACCATCTTTGATGGTCAACTGGTTTATAAGACGGCCATCCGCTTGCATAATACGATAACCAGTCGGACCTGAATCTGAAAGCCCGGACGGGCGGTCCTGAAATTCCAAAACCGAAATATCGGCTGATGCTCCAGGTGTGAGAGTGCCGATTTCAGTGTGGTTTATCCACTTTGCAGGTTCCCAAGTAGAACGGGCGATTACTTCCTGCATGGGCATTCCCATGGCAAGAAATTTGCTCATAACTTCTGTCATCTGCGCTCTAGAAGTGTGCAGGCTCATTCGATGCATGTCTGTTGAAATAGTATCCGGAGGGAACCCCTGGTCTAAGGCAGGTTTAGCCATCGAAAATGAGAATGAGTTATTGCCGTGTCCGACATCAAACTTGACACCACGTGCTCGAGCATCGATGTAAGACTGTTTGACCTTGCCATCATTTCCTATCATGGGTTTGCCGTATCCAAAGCAATGCGTAGTACCATCCCCGGGCCGTAATCGCTCGAGCATTTCGTCGAATGGACGGGTCGGTTTGCTATTTTGGTCAACAAGACAGAAAGATCCAGATAATCGTGCCGCTTCAACTCCTCTGTCTATGGATTCCCATCCGCGTCCACCAAAATGGGCTACTTTTACCCCGACCAAAATATCCGATCGTTGCCTGATTTTTGCGGCAGTCAACTCAGCGTCCATATCGTCTATATCCTGTTCAACATCACCTTCCATTCCCTGACCGACAATGTTGAGAAGTGCAAACACCCTGACAGCTGACTTCTGAATCACATCGCGATTGAACGCGTCAAATGTCCTCCATCCAGATCCTCCACAATCAACCATCGTGGTAACACCATACGGAAAACACATTTCTTCAGGGAACATTGCACCAGAAAATCCAGTGCAGTGTGCGTGGATATCGATCAAACCAGGCGTCACCCACATACCCGTAGCGTCTATGACACGTCGACCCTGGGATTCTGGAATATTTGCTTCCACGGCACCGACAACCCGTCCCGCAACCCCTACGTCCATTAATGAGTCAACATTATTGGCAGCATCTATGACGTGACCGCCTTTTATGATGAGATCAAAGCTTGGCATATATTCAAAATCCTTTTTTAAGGGTGTGGGAGGTTATTTATGTCGAGTTGCAAAAACCAATAGCGATAAAAAAACAGTTTAATTAGTCACGCAATTGTCGTAGGCGAGGATCGGTTCGATCGCGGATCCAATCTCCAAGGAAGTTCATCGCCATAACAGTCAGGAAAATACCAAGACCAGGAAAAAACGACACCCACCAGGCATCATCCAGAGTGTCCCGTCCGTCACTGATCATCTGACCCCAGGACGGAACGTTAGCAGGAATACCGACTCCGAGGAAACTTAATGATGCTTCTGTCAGTATCAGGCCACCAACCCTCAAACTGGCCAAAACCAGTAAAAGATTACTCACACCTGGGAATATATGTTTGTACATTAACCGTATATCTGATGCGCCGGCTACACGCGCTGCCAGTACGTAGTCTCGGGTTTTCAAGCTCAGAACTTCAGCTCTGACATTTCGGACAAGACCTACCCAAGTCAACATGATGAGGAGGATCATCATAATGAACACTCCCTGTCCAATTGTTATTGAGACCACAAGTGCAATGAGTAAGAACGGAAGGGCATTCCAGACATCAACAAACCTCGTCATCAGTTCGTCGAACAATCCGCCGTAAAAACCGGTTGTTATGCCAGCCCAAGCCCCTAGGATGGTGCCACTGAGCATTGATACCAATGCTACTGAAAGCGAAATTCGGGCCCCGTACACCACTCTGCTGAACACATCGCGACCGTATTTATCAGCACCGAGTATATGTGGTGTTTCAATCTTGCTTCCTATGCGATCATTCTCGTAGTACTCGGTGTACCAGAAGGGTTTCGCAAGACTGCTTCTGAGAGCTTGATCGTTGGGATCGTTAGGCGCAATTAAAGGTGAAAACAACGCAAATACTGCCAATACAAACAACACGACTGCAGGAATGACTGGCCATCGTCTCACGAAGTCCCAGGATTTAGAGAAAGGTCTCAGGATGGAACTCAGCGTGGTACGGGGAGTATGTATAGATTCGGTTTGACCGGTCATGAGTAACGAATCCTAGGATCGACTATTGCATACATCAAGTCAGCCACAAGACTCATAAACAGATAAAGGAATGTAAACAAGAAAACAGTGCCGGTGATCATCATGAAATCATTTTGATTAACAGCTTCAACAGCCACACGACCTACTCCAGGCCATGCAAAGATAACTTCGACTAGAACCGCACCGTCCATGAATCCTGCGAGCAATAGGGCTGCAATGGTAAGTGGCTGAATCAACGCATTTCTCAACGCATGTTTCCAGACTACCATCCTGTTAGATACGCCCTTAGCTCTAGCTAGCTTTATATATTCGGAGTCCAATACTTCCAACATGGCTGACCGGGTGATACGCATGTATCCGGCCATAGGTCCCCAACCCAGTACCAAAGTCGGCAGTACGTAATGTTTCGCTTGTTCGAAGAATGGAAGGTTGTGGCCTTTTCCGAACACCGGCAGCCACCCTAGGTAAACCGCAAATATCCATATGCCCACCAATCCTATCCAGAAAGCCGGCAAGGATTGTCCGGCTAATGCCAGACCGCGGGCTGAATAATCAAGGAGAGATCCTCGCTTTAACGCTGAGAGGATACCCAGCGGCACACCCGTTATCGTTCCAAAAATCCACGCGATACCGGCCAATTGAGCTGTAGCCGCCCATTTCTCTCCCACGATAGTAACTACCGGGCGTTGTTGCTGAACACTGTCTCCAAGGTCACCTCGCAGCATATTGCCAGCCCAGGTGAGGTATTGCATTACCAGAGGTTTATCCAGTCCCCATTTTGCTTTCAGGGCTTCAAGAGTTTCGGGAGAAACAAAGTAACCCGGTTGAATAAAGAGGTTTATAGGATCCTCTTTTGCATGAGCCAGACCAAAAACAGCCATTGAAGCAATTATCAACGACAGTATTGCGAATAACAGACGGCGAGCTAAAAAATTTTTCATCTATAGGGTTCCGGTAGCCCTGTTTGATTCGTGTAAAAAATGGGGTGTGGGAAGCTTAAAAACTTCCCACACCCCAAAATTGCTTAGTTTGAATTCAACTACTTGAGTTTGATGAATTCGGGGTGGTGCAATGCTGCTTCTCTAACGGCAAGCGGCATGTCCCAGCTAGCGATCTTGTTCGGGTTCGACAGTGCAACGTTCGGTCGGGCAACAGTACCTATGACAGGCATGTTTTCCGCAAGGAACTCTACATTGGCGTTTCGAAGTTCGATTCGCGCGGCTTTATCGGATTCAGCGTTCATGTCATCCATAAACTTACAAAGTTCATAGATTTCAATTCCTATATTGAAACCACCACGTCCACGAGAACACTCGGAGTTACCCATAACCGCCCAGTCCCAGGGGTTATGAGGAGCTTCAGCACCTGCGGAGTGAATCCACGGGGCGATTGCTGTCCGACCGATCAAGTTTGGACGGTAGGTCTGGTACTGGGCTTTCCAGTACTGAACGTCGATACCGATTTCTCCCCACATACCGGATACAGCGACTCCAATGTCTTCGTCACCGCGACCAATTCGAATGAAGAACGGCATTTCGAATCGAACACCCTTGTCATTCTTGGGGTAACCAGCCTCATCCAGCAAAGCTTCGGCAGCAGCCACGTCATACGGGGTTGCCCACTTATCCTGCCAGTTGGGGTTGTTGATGTCAGCACCGTATACGTAGTTCGGCCATGCTGCATTAGCAAACAGAACTTCCGAGATCAACTCACGGTCGATCGCCCATGACAGTGCGGTACGAACCTTCTGTGCTCGTTCCATGTTGGTCATACCTGCGGGCGGGCTTCCGAAGTCAGGTCGTTCGGGGTCTCCAACCCATGGCATGTGGTGTTTAACCGTGAAGTTAGTTCCCAGGTCTACCGGGTCACATTCTCCACCTTCTGCGATGGTTGTACCTGCCTTACAGTACTTAGTTCGTTCCCAGTAGTTACCCGAGAAGGAGATCGAGTGGAAGCTACCCGCACCGGCGCTTAGAACCTCAAACCCAGCTTCCTGGAGAGAAGTCATTTCGTCCAGTGCAACGTCAGAGATGTCCACTGTTCCTGTCTGGAGCGCTGCCTTAGCAGTGTCATCATCAGGAATAGCTCTCAGGATGTAGTTCTTTACCTCAGGTGTCTGCCTGTGGTGACCTTCAACCGCAGTAAGTTCCAAGACATCATCACGGGAGTAGTTCTTGACCTCGAAAGGTCCAGTACCAATCACGTTATCTCGAACCCACTGCTCGCCCTTGGTATCAAAAGCGTTTTTACTGGTGATACTAAGACCCAATCCGGACTGACCGAGAATAAAAGTGGGCCAGCGGATATCAAAGTTATCAATCGGAATTTCCACAGTGTATGTGTCAACAGCCAAGACTTCATTGTCGCCAATGAATCCAATCCAGTTAGCACCACCATCGGTAGCAGACTCTGGGTTATAACCAGGGTTACCTGTGTTTATTGCCCATGCGACGTCGGCAGCAGTCAAGACACCGAAGTCATCACCGTCTGGTCCAGAGTGGAAAGGAATGTCTGGCTTCAAAGTGATTGTCAACTTAGAAAGATCATCGGCAAGTGTCCAATCACTAACTACCTGATTCACAGCTTCACCAGCTGCGTCGGTCAGGAATAATTTTTCGGTTACCGACTGACCAGTGAACATTCCACCAGAGGAGTCGCCCGGCATTCCAGAACCACGGAGCTCTAGACCGCCACGTACTACCACAGTGCCATCGGCAGACTGAGGAGCGGGTGCAGGATCTACAGCATCAGGTACGACAGGTAAAGGCAGACCGTAGAACGTCGGAGCCTCTTCAGCTTCTACTTCTACAATCTTTTCGACGACAACTGTCTGCAGGACGACTTCTTTGTCACCCTTTACAGTTTCGACGACCTTCTCGACGACTGTCTCAATTTTCGTGTCGCCTTTTACAAGTACCTCTTTCTCAACCACCACTTCCACTACTTCACCGGCAACCTGTACTTCTTTAATTACCTCTTTCTCGACAACCACCGTTTCTACGATAGTCTCGGTACTTGAGCTACATGCCGCAACTATTGCTGCTGCCAACACGCTTAGCGCGAGGAGCCCGATAGTGCGAACCATATGCATTCGTTTCATATTCGCCTCTTTATGGAATATTAATCTCACGTAAGTTCAGTACCGTGTGACCTTCCAACATATTAGACCGCACGCGCGGTGCCGAAGGGCATCATCGGAGCTAAACCGAAAAATCGTACTTGTTAGGGAAAAGGGTGTCAAATGAATAAGTGGGGTTGAAACGGGCTAAGAGAAGTTTTTGCAAATGGATATGTTGGGGATCTCTTAAAGTCGTCCGGTTTGAAGTCATGGCCCGAATAGCCTTA
>RQOU01000114.1 GCA_008373165.1 SAR202 cluster bacterium
GAAGAACCCTGAAAACACAGGGTTAGAGATAAAGCCCCGCACTAAGACAAGACAAATAGTACGAATGTCTTACACAGAAACATTTATACCGCAAAAGGACACAATCAGAGGGATCGGATTCATAAGGTATTATCGAATCTGCATCGATGAACGCCTACATACCGGTGTAGAAGATAATGTGTATAACTGCTAGGCCGATTAATCCATACTCAAAGGTTCAACGTCAAAGAGTTCAATTTTCACCCGCCTTATCCGACGGCCGATTACAGCCTGAATTGTGATTTTTATATCACCAACTGTAACTGTATCTCCCGGAGATGGCATTTTGCCTAATTCACGTAATACCAAGCCACCTACGGTGTCAAATCCTTCTGGGACTATGGAAGTCTGAAGAGTTTGGTTCATTAAATCTATTGAAGCTCCAGCATCAACAATTATCTCTTTTGGACCAACTGCTTCTATTTCTGGTCCATCTACATCAAATTCGTCAATCAGCTCTCCAACGATCTCTTCAATGAGATCAGTAACCGTGGCCAAACCAGAAACTCCGCCATACTCGTCAACCACAATCGCCAAACCAGTCCGATGTTCTTGTAATTGCCTTAATAAACGCTCGAGACTTTGGGACTCCGGTACGTGTAGAGCTGGGCGGGCGAGATCCTCAACTGGACTATGGGGATCTCTGTCATTGTCCAAAGCAGAGAGAACATCACGGGCAAAAACGACTCCCACAATAGTGTCTGAATCGTCTTCATAGACTGGTATTTTACTGTGTCCTCCAACGGACATAAGATCGGCAACAGCACCGATGCTAGATGTTGCAGCTGCCGTGTTCATGTCGACACGTGGCACCATAATCTCACGAACTTTCACAGTATCCATCCTCAAGATTCCACGAATCATCTTCAATTCATTTTGATCTGCTGGGATGACTGATTCCTCAAGAAAATCTAAACTTTCCTGAAGCGCTGCTGAAACATCTTCATCAACTGCATCGTCTCCTCGACCGCGCGAAAGTGAAAAATCAACAATATGGGATATCCCAGGAATAACGCTCGTCCAACGCAAAACCATTCCAGTAGGTTTACTTATTGCTCGTGCCCAGTTTCGTTGGTGTCCAGATAAGCCGGATGCAACCAGTTGAAGCACCACGGCACCTATCGCTGTCATCAGCCAGCTCAACCCAAGTTGATAACTTAGAATAGTGACTCCATACCCTCGTTCCAAAATCGCAAATACCAGTAGACCACTAGATATAAGTGCAACGGCCTGAACACTTCTACCAATCAAGCTAGATTCAGCGCTAAGTCTCCCTGAGAGCCCATCATCCTGATGGTCGACCCCTGATTCACCATTGGAATTAACGCTCACATCGTTACTGGGATTGCGAACATTCGATGGAAGAAGATTTATCCGCGTACCAAGTGAAGAAATTGCAAGAGCAATGAAAAAAAAGACACTACCTGAAATAACTAAGATGAGAAGTAACATGTGTTCAGGTGACATTAAAGTTCACCTTAAACTTCGGGGCTTGCCGATTGATATCAGGAGGCTGGTCGGAGCTTTTATGATCTTTTACTGTTCTAATCATTCCCTTGAATTTCTGTCCTAGAGTATTCATCAGGCACATTAAAATCATTTGGTGTTTAATGATTTAGCGGGTACTCCAACCACAGTTTCACCTTCATATACCTCAGATCGCACAACCGATCCTGCACCAGTACGTGCAAAGTTACCAATTTTTATCGGAGCTATTAGCATAGTGTTGGAACCTATGAAGGCACCGTCTCCAATGACCGTCCTGTGCTTTTCAATACCATCATAATTACAAGTCACAGTACCGGCACCGATATTGACTTTTTCACCAACAGTAGCGTCTCCCACATAACTGAAATGCGATATTTGGGAACCAGATCCGATCACTGAGTTCTTGATCTCAACGAGATTACCGATCTTTGCTTCAGTCTTCAATTCAGAACTAGCGCGGACAAGTGAATTAGACCCCACATAACATTTCTCTCCAATTGTTGAATCGACCACACGAGCCCCGTCAACTGTTGCATCGTCCAATATTTGACTCCTCGTAATCTTTGTATTTGAGCCAACTATGACATTGCAGCCGATTTTCGAGCCTGCTCCAATATGGCTACCAGCACCAATCTGTGTGTCACAACCAATTTCAACGCCAACATCAATATATGTCGAGTCGGGATCTTGAATTGTCACGCCACTTTTCATGTGCAATTCATTTGCCCGCCGCCGCACAATTTTTTCTACACCTGCCAACTCCTGTAGGTCATTAATCCCTCTACCAAAATCAGGACTAGAAACCAACATCGTTGACCGCCCTAGCTGTGATGCAATCTCAATAACCCTAGGTAAATAAACCTCCCCATTTTGAGCGGGCTGTATTGAATTAATAACGTCCCATATCCAGTTATTATCGAGACAATACCAGGCAGTGTTAACTAGATTGTTTTGTAATAATCTTTGATCGGCGTCACTCTCTTCAATAACTGAAACCGGCTGACCTAAATCGTCAAGTTTGATTCTCCCAAGTCCTGAGGGGTCATCGACCTCAGATGCCAAAATAGTCGACAGCGCCTTCGACCCTCGGTGTAACTCGATCATTCGCCTCACAAACTCACCGGTTACAAGAATCATATCCACAGGCGCTACAACGAGTGTGTCAGCGGCAGGGAAGACTGATCGGGCCGATTTTAGGGCATCCGCGGTGCCTAGCGGTTCGGACTGGACCAAAATTTCAATATCATCTGCTAATAACTCTTCAAGTGCAGAATTACCTGCTAATTCCTGAGAAACGACAACTCCTATTGCTTCAATTCCCCCAACGCGCATTATTTGTACAGTATGGGCAAGCAAGGACAGTCCTGCGACTGCATGAAGAGGTTTTGGTTTCTTCGTTCGCATTCGCGTCCCATTGCCGGCAGCGAGAATAATTCCTGCAACGGTCATTCAACCAACACTTCTTACAGTTAGTGAAATCATATTCGTAACCAACCAGTTTACTTTAACGGTGAGTACTTTCATTTAAAGTGCAAGAATCTGCTTAAATATTTGCTGATACGAATAGGATATTGATCATCAAGTAGTTTTATCGTAAAGATCCAGATTGTCCGAAGTCAACATTTTGACTTACCAGCGGAAAGTAATTTATGAAACCAACGTACTTGTACATGTGAAAATATAGATCAAAATCGACTATTAGATTGTTATAGTTGATGCTCTAGGAGAGATGGCTGAGTGGCTGAAGGCGCCGGTCTCGAAAACCGGTATATGCGTTCCGCATATCGCGGGTTCGAATCCCGCTCTCTCCGCCAAACATAATTTGGTTTGTGTAATCACACACTAATAGCGTTAAGCTTATTTATGAGTAACTAATTTGCTGCAGCGGAGAGGTGCCAGAGCGGTTTAATGGGCACGCCTGGAAAGCGTGTGTGGGTGCAAGCTCACCGCAGGTTCGAATCCTGTCCTCTCCGCCATTTCACTTAAAAGCCTTTGTGCTTCCAAAAATTGTGGCGGATTATTTTTCAACTTAATTGTCTGCCCACCCAGAACACTTAATAAACAAATACAAGCCAACCCCACATCCACACGCAAAATAAATAATTATGTATAGTCCGGCGGAAAAGCGCTTGACAAACTCGCGCGTGAAAACAATGTTTAAAAACGAGACATTGTCAAATCGTATAAATGAAACAAGCCAAATAACCAAACATACGGTGACATCTCTCTCAAGAAAAGAACGATCGAAAGTCTGCAATTGACTATCGATGCGAGGAAAAAGAATTTGACGACAGATGCAAAACGTGACTTGGTAATCGTAGAATCCCCATCCAAAGCTAGGACGGTTGGCAGGTTTTTAGGCAAAAATTATGTGGTGCTCGCCTCTATGGGCCATGTACGTGACCTGCCGAAAGACTGGGATGTTGAAGACATTGACAACAATTTCCAGGCACCATATGTAAACACAAAAAAAACGCTTATATCAGAAATTAAAAAAGCAGCTAAACAAGCCGAATCTGTTTACCTCGCAACGGACCCCGATCGCGAAGGGGAAGCGATCTCCTGGCATCTTGTGGAAGCAGCAAAACTCGGGGATTCAAAAGACCTCAAGCGAGTTGTTTTTCATGAAATCACGGATGCGGCAGTCCAAGAAGCATTTGCACATCCACGCCAAATCGACATGCATCTAGTAAATGCACAACAAGCACGTCGCGTACTTGATCGTGGAGTTGGTTACAAGGGAAGTAATTTTCTTTGGTCCAAAATACCTGGAGGAAGGCGAAAAGGCCTTTCGGCAGGCAGGGTTCAGTCGATCGCACTTAAAATAATAGTTGACCGTGAGCGAGAGATCGAAGCTTTCAAACCTCAAGAATACTGGGTGATAACGGCAGATCTCCAAACACAATCAACGCAAGATAAACACATCTTTTCCGCTTCACTTAAGACCATCCCAGGGCAAAAAGGAAAGCCTGTTATCAATAATGAATCGGCAGCAATGTCGATCAAAGATGATCTAGAGCGAGCCGTATATAAAGTTTCAAATGTAACTAGGCGCGAGGCCAGACAACGAACTCGTCCACCATTTACTACAAGTACGTTACAACAACAGGCAGCCCGCTCGTTTAGATATAGCGCTTCACGTACTATGCGCATAGCCCAAAGTCTTTATGAAGGGATAGTGCAACAAAATTCGGAGCCCGAGGGCCTGATCACCTACATGCGAACAGATTCAACAAATCTCGCTGAAAATGCTTTGACCGAAGCTGAAAAATTCATCGTCACAAAATATGGAGCTGATTATTCATCAGGCCCCCGTCGCTATAAAACTAAGAGCAAATCAGCCCAAGAAGCCCATGAGGCGATCCGACCCACATCGATAGAAAACACGCCCGAAAAACTCGCTACGTACCTGTCATCTGAGCAACTTCGCCTTTATACGATGATCTGGAAACGAACAATCGCAAGCCAAATGACTGATGCAATCGTCGACAATACTGGTGTGGATATAAAAGCAATCGCAACAAATGGCAAAGAATACATAGTTCGAGCAACTGGCTCAGTAATCAAATTCGATGGATTCCGAAAACTGTATATAGAAACCAAGGATGAAGATTCACAGAATGACGATAGTGCACAGTTACCCTCATTACAGGAAGGGGATTCTCTGGAAAAGCAGACAATCAATGCTGATCAGAAATTTACCCAACCTCCACCTCGTTTCACTGAGGCAAATCTAATACGCTTTTTGGAAGAACAAGGAATTGGAAGACCTAGCACTTGGGCCACCATTGTTGGCACAATTGAAAAACGTCAATACGTTGATCGAGAAAAAAGTCGATTTAAACCAACCCCGACAGGCACGGCCGTATCTGACCTTCTCACCAAACACATTTCAAGCATTATGGATACCGGGTTTACGGCCGGAATAGAGACCAAACTGGATTCTATAGCGGATGGGGATCAAAACTGGATCAACATGCTTAAAGAATTCTTCGAACCATTTGTCAAAGAAATAAGCATTGCAAAGGAGAAAGCTGATCGAGTTCCATCAGAACGTCTCGTACAGCTAAGTGATGAAAAATGTCTCGGTGGAGACTATTTGGTCATTCGCCAAAGCCGATATGGAAAATTCCTCGGATGTGGAAAGTTCCCAGAATGTCGAGTTGCAATTTCAACTAGACCAGGCGAACGCGCTTCAGGTGAGGTCACGGAAAACTGGAAAGTCGACTGGGAAGCTGCCATGGAAAACTGCGCCATTGCCCACCCCGAGGCTGCTGCGATCTTCGCTGCCGCAGCCGAAAAAAAACGCGGCTCACGCAAACAGTCAAAAAAGCGAGCTAAAACGAAAGTCAAGTCTGGAAAGTAACGCTTTTTCAACCTGGGAGGGATCCAATGGCTACGAGTAATCCTCTTCCCTCCCCAGCGATGGAAAGCATACTGCAAAAAACCAAATCGCCAAACCTGTCAAATCATATCCATGATTTCAAGCACTATGCCAGCACAACGCTCCAGTTGGCTGATAATACAGTACGCAATTACGTGAGCGATCTTGTACCACTCGTCAAGTATCTCGAGGAATCCGACTTACATGATCTCAATAGGGTCGATCGATCGTTTTTGAGAGGTTACCTCGCTTATCTAATGTCAAATGGATTCAACCGAAACAGTGTTTCAAGAAAACTTTCTACACTGAAATCTTTTTTCAAATTCTTAAAACAATCAGGTAACCTCAGGGATGATCAAACCAGCATAATCAAGGGACCAAAAAAAGAGAGAAAACTACCCGCTATAGCTTCAAAGTTTGAAATAGATCGCCTTCTGGATACTCCAGATTTAACCACCAAAGTCGGCATCCGTGATCGTGCCCTGCTTGAACTGCTTTATGCCACAGGTTTAAGAGTGTCGGAAATTCAATCCATGAATATCGACGATGTCGACCTAAAAACTCGAGAAATCCGTGTAGTGGGCAAAGGATCCAAACCACGCATCGCACTATTTGGCGACCACAGCAAGCGTTGGGTTGTAGAGTATTTGGAAAATGTTCGATCAAGATTCACAAATAGGAGTTCCGACTTAGCCATGTGGCTAAACCAATCCGGAGGGAGGCTTTCAAGTCGATCCGTCCAACGAATCGTGAAGAAATATGCACTACAGGCAGGTTTAGCATCCCAATTCCACACACACTCAATCCGCCACAGTTTTGCCACCCACCTCCTAGACGGTGGAGCAGACCTGCGTGTTGTTCAAGAATTATTAGGGCACAGCAGCCCAGCTACCACCCAGATCTACACGCATATCTCAGCCAAGCAAAGCCGCCATGTCTATTTACAGGCGCATCCTCGAGCAAAAAATAACACCAAGAATGCAGCGCCTAACAGTGATAGACCTGTAAGCTCAACTTAATCACTCATGAAACTCACCTGAATCATTGGGAGCATGTGTTGCCAAAAACCATAATCATAATAAACGGACCAAACCTAAATAATCTCGGCAAACGAGATTCATCCCTTTACGGCACAAAAACACTAGCCGATATCGAAAAAGACATTTCCTTAAAGGCATTGAATATTGGAGTGGAAGTAGAATTCTTCCAATCTAACCATGAAGGTTCAATAGTCGAATTCATCCAAGAATGGTCAGGGCAAGCCGACGGCGTGATCATTAACGCAGGCGCATTGACTCAAGTTGGGTACTCGATTCTTGACGCTATACTTGACACCAAGCTTCCGCTGATTGAAGTTCACCTTTCGAATATCCATGCCCGTGAAGAATTCCGCCAAAAATCAGTATTTGCCAGTAGTGCTATCGGACAAATAGCCGGTTTTGGTCCTGCAGGTTATATTTACGCTCTAGAGCATCTATCTTCCGTAATAGACCGTTAGTTTTCTTAAGGGAGAATTCCACTTGAGTGATTTCCAATTCCCGTTGCGCGTTGAAAAACTTCGAGAACGCCTGGTACAGGATAATCTCGACGCTATCTTTATAAGTAACGCTGAAAATAGACGCTACATCTCGGGGTTTGAAAGCAGCGCTGGATATTTAATTTTGACACGTAACGACGCTGTCCTTTGCACTGATTTTCGCTATACCGAACAAGCCTCTCAACAAGCACCTGGTTGGAGAGTTGATCGCATAGGCGGCAAGCCCGATTGGTTGGCTGACCTCGTGAATGAATTGAAAATCAAGGTGCTCGGGTTTGAAGCGGATGATATGACCGTTGACACTCTGGATCGCTTCAGAAAAAGTTTGAAAAACAATAACGCGAACCCCACCTTAAGACCGACATCAAGTATCTGCCTGGAACTGCGGTCATACAAAGACGATGTAGAACTAGCGCTACTACAACACGCAATAGATATTGGCGATCAGGCTTTCGAAGAGACAGCCGCCCAACTCAGAGTTGGGATGAGTGAAAAAGAAGCTGCTTGGATATTTGAACAAGCCGTGCGTGAGCGCGGCGCTGAATCAATATCCTTCCCTACGATAGTTGCCGTGGGACCTAACGCAGCCCGCCCACATCACTCCACAGGAGACACCAAAATCGTAGAAGGGCAGACCATAATTTTCGATTGTGGCGCTAAATATAAAGGTTACTGTTCAGATCTCACGCGTACAGTGGTATTAGGCAAAGCGAGCGATAAAATAAAACGCATATATGACATCGTCTTAACCGCGCAACTGGCTGCTATAGAGATGGTCAAATCAGGTATGACAGGTGAGGAATGTGACGCTATTGCTCGAAAAATCATCGCGGAAGCAGGATACGAAGAACACTTTGGACATAGCCTTGGCCATGGATTAGGACTAGACGTGCATGAAAATCCCGGAGTCGGCCCCAACTCAAAAGGCAAGCTACAAAACGGCATGCCCTTTACCATCGAACCAGGTATTTATATCCCTGGTTGGGGTGGAGTCAGAATCGAAGATGTAGTCATTCTGAAAAATAGTAAAGCCCAGATTTTAAGTCACGCTGCTAAAATAAATCCCTAGCTCATACACGATATTGTTAGGTTCATTGCTAACCTATAACCTGTTTTTCTTAATGAATAAATGAACTTTGCGTACTCTTTGATTGCACATTGAGTCCCATAACTTGAGCACAAACTCCAATGACCATATCCTCTAGTGAAATTCGCCGTAACATGACCATCATTTTGGATGATGATGTGTATCAAATCTTGGACTGGCAACACCGTCAGGCTCCAAAAGCCCCACCGACTCTCACCTTGAAAGTGAGGCAGATAAAAACAGGCAATGTCTACGAACGAAAACTACAGGGGAACCAAAAACTCACTCGTGCAGCGGTGGATACACCATCCGTGCAATACCTTTATCCAGATGGCGATATGCACAACTTCATGGACACTGAAACTTTCGAACAATTCGCCATTACTGAAGAAGTGCTAGGCAGCGCCCTACAGTACATTTCAGAAGGCGATACTATTGAAGTAATGATGTACGAAGGTGTACCCATCTCTGTAGAAGTAGCGTCTTCAGTAACACTTGAGATCAGCGAAACCGAAGTTGGGCTTAAAGGTGACACGCAAAGTGGAGCCACCAAACCCGCAACCACCACAACTGGTTTAGTGCTTCAAGTGCCATTGTTTATTTCTACGGGAGATCGGATAGTCGTCAATTCAACATCAGGTGAATATACCGGGCGCGCTGACTAACTACCCAAGGATATGAACTTTCTATCCCTTTTCGGACTTCTGCATTAGCCTTTCTCGGGTATCTCTGGAAGAATGAAAATATGGTCAGCAATAACAATCCAGAATATCCACACGAAAATCAGGTTGGATTCCAAACCGCTTACACGGTTTCAGCGGTCACCGATTACCTGAAATCCACCCTAGAGTCCGACCCTCGATTGGCAGACATCACTGTAATCGGTGAAGTCTCGGGATACAGAAATCCATCCTCGGGGCACCATTATTTCTCTTTACGAGACGAGCAGTCCGTGATCCGGTCCGTAATGTTTCGATCTGGATCAGGAGCCCAATTTCTAAGCGATGGTGCCCAAGTTATTTGTCACGGAAGTATTTCGATCTACACAGCTCGAGGTGATCTGCAGTTATACGTGGATGAAATCATTCCAGATGGAATCGGTGCTCTGCAACAGGCTTACGAAAAAATGCGAAAACGACTTGAATCCGAAGGTCTGTTTGACATTGATCGTAAACGTGAACTACCCAAGCTGCCCGATAAAATAGCAGTAATAACTTCGCCTACTGGTGCGGTGATGCAAGACATATTGAATGTACTGACAAGAAGATATCCTCTAGCAACAGTAATACTCATCCCAACCTCAGTACAGGGAGAAAAATCAGCACCGGAAATAGTCAAGGCATTCAAAGCTTTAAACTCTATGGAAAGTATCGATGTCGCAATTGTGGCAAGAGGAGGTGGGTCACTTGAAGATCTCTGGGCATTCAATGAGGAAATGGTCGCCCGTGCGATATTCTCAAGCAATGTGCCGGTTATCAGCGCAATCGGGCATGAAACTGATACTACGATAGCCGACCACGTTGCTGATAGGCGGGCCCCAACCCCTTCCGCAGCAGCCGAAATCGTAGCCCCAGATATAGCGGATCTCGCAGGATATGTTGCTGCGAACGCATCGCGTATCGAAGAAATGATTTATAGAAACGTTCGTGATAAAAGATCACATTTCGAAATGTCGATTGACCGCATGAATTTAAGGGTTCCAGATGTAATACTGCCAAGACAAAAAGTCGATGATTTGCTGACCCGAGCGAAACTAGCCGAGCAACGGTTATTTGAATCATCAATAAATCGATTAGCGACAGTGAAAGCATCCCTCAACGCACTTAGTCCAAAAAAAATTCTAAGAAGAGGTTATGCAATCGCGAAACTCCC
>RQOU01000115.1 GCA_008373165.1 SAR202 cluster bacterium
TTTTCAGGAGTGGCTAAAACTGCATCTCCGCAAATCCCAGAATCAGTGTACTCACTAGTCCAGGATGTAACGGAAACGGGCCCTGCACTCCAAAGATCGACCCAGTGATAAGGCGAACTGTGTTCATGAAACTTAATGTCTTCTTTCAGGGCTTTGTCCATTTGAATCAGACTTTTATCTAAATGCAATGCCAGTGAGGTTTCGGCCTCGCCAGAGTGTGCACATCCTCCAGGTATTTCCGACTCACGCCAAGTCTTCATGAATTCGGGATCCGCTACTGTCAGATCCCACCAAGAGGCAAGGGCTACGTTGGCATCAGTTTCCAAATTGGCTCTTCTGCAGGCCAGATCGAGAGGAGGAATGTTAGAACCATGTCCGTTAATTACTATGATTCGACTGAAGCCGTGATAAGCGAGAGATTTCAAAATATCAACTATGTAACGAATAAATGTTTCATGATGAATGGTTACCGAACCAGGAAAATCCATAACATGCGTGGTGTAGCCATAAGCGACAGCCGGCATAAGTAGCAATCGATCTTGATGCTGCTCTGCAGCGGTTTTCGCCACTTCTGTCGCCGTCCATCGATCCATCTTTACCGGCAAGTGCGGTCCATGTTGTTCCATAGTTCCAACAGGAAGTACAGGAATTAATCCTGCCTCAACCGCATCGTTCATTTCAGGCCAGGTTAAATCCTCATATCGCCACTTACCATTGATCGCCATTAAAAACTCCTATATTTATCTAAAACTTTAGCTACGCGTATAAACTCCCAAAATTAGAACCGACTTTACATTGGTTTAGGTCAATTCTCAAAAATCATGGACAAGGAGTATTCATGGTCTCAAGCACGCATCCACGGGTTGGATTTGTAGGGGTGGGCAAGCTTGGACGCCCAATGGCACAACGATTGATGGAATTTGGTTTCGACCTGATCGTTTTTGATACGGATGATGCAGCTACATCTCAATTCGAACGAACCAGCGTATCCATTGCGAAATCGCTAGAAAACCTCGTCATGGAATGCGAAATCATATGCCTGTGCCTGCCGGGTCCGGATGAAATGAAAAAAGTCTTGCTAGGTCAGGGTGGTGTTGAGGTAAATATACGCCCCGGCACCCTGATAATTGATCACACAACCAACTCGCCTGCACTTGTACGAGAAGTCGAAAAGCGATTAAAACTCCGTAAAGCTGCGATGGTCGATGCCCCTGTCAGCGGTGGAGTTGAAGGCGCGGCAAAAGGCTCGCTCACGACTCTGGTCGGCGGAGACCTAGTAGATTTCGAACGCGCACGGGGGTTATTGGAATGCTTCTCAAATACCGTCCTGCATGTGGGACCAATCGGTACAGGCACGGTTGCCAAACTGATGAATAATCTAGCAGCATTTGCACTCGACCAAGTGATCGCTGAGTGCCTAACCATAGGGGAAAGTGCTGGTATCGAGGCTAATCGATTACTACAAGCGTTACAGCAAAGCGCAATTGGGAAAGGCGGAAATTTACACGAACGAATTCCAGAGACTTTTATGAAGGGCGATTTTAGCCCACGGTTCACGCTTGCCGGTGCTCACAAAGACTTGCACCTGGCAGTTGAAATGGCAGATGAAGGTGAAGTGCCAGTCAAAATAGCTCGTAATGTTCTAAACGAACTTAAAGCGGCATTATCGATGGGCTTAGGTGATCGAGATGCCTCCATAGCCATGACACTGCAAGAGGAACGATCTGGTATTCACATATCCAATAGACCCGTCAAAAAGTAATCACCAAATAGATATTTCAGACAATTAGACCTGGCTTTCCAAGCGTAAAGGTAATGGTTCCATATTTCGAAAACAGCTACAATGCCCCAAAATCGGATTTGGCATTCTGGTAACTACAGGAGTTGAAACGAATGACGACCGCCACATCAGCGCGTACAGACGTCTCCCTCATAGCACATTTACTGCGCAGGGCCGGGTTTGGTGCAACGCGTGATCAGATAGACGCGTATGCGGCCAAAGGCTACGAAGAAACCGTAGAGGAACTGCTTCGTCCCAAACAGGAAGAAGCTGCAGACCAAGACCTATTGGACCGTTATTTCATAGCCTCAGTAGAGGCGCGATCTGTTGGTCATGCAGACCCGCAATGGGCTTGGCGTCTGGCTACCAGCCAAAAACCTCTGGAAGAAAAAATAGCTTTGTTCTGGCACGGCCTGCTCGCGGTTGGAGGTGTCAAATTAGACCATGGGCTCGAAATGTTGACCGAGATTGATCTGTTCAGGCGCGTTGGACTTGGTAGTTTCCAAAACATACTAATAGAAATCTCCCGAAATCCTGGAATGATGTACTGGCTCGACAACCAGAACAGCCATAAAGATGCGCCAAACGAGAACTATGGCAGGGAACTATTGGAATTGTTCTCAATGGGAATAGATGATCTTGGAGGAGGTGCATACACTGAGGATGACGTGAAAACCGCCGCCCGCGCCTTTACAGGCTGGGCCTCAAAGCCAACACCCCCACCCTTTTTCCTCGGGCCATTTCCGATGGAATTCAACTTCGACTCGTCGGATCACGACGACGGTGAAAAAACCTTCCTGGGTGAGACCGGTAACTTCAATGGTGAGGACATCGTTGAAATCATCGCAAAGCAGCGTGCCACAGCACGCTTTATAGCCTTTCGCCTATATCTATTTTTCGTAGCAGATGAACCAAATGAACCAGAAATCGAACGCCTCGCTGATGTTTTCCAGGAAACCAATGGAGACATCAGATCTTTGCTGCGCTCAATATTCAACTCAGACCACTTTAAATCAGAAGAAGTAAGGTTCCGTAAGGTCAAGAGTCCCGCTGAACTGGTGTTCGGAACAGCACGACTAACCGACCGATTCGATATCCCAGATATGGAATCATCGTCATTAGCAAATCAAGCTCTTTTTATGGGACAGCACCTGCTCAACCCGCCCAGCGTAGAAGGCTGGCATGAAGGTGAGGAATGGGTAGATTCTGGATCCCTGATAGAACGTATAAACTTCGCCTCCGGTGAGGTTGGGCGCACCGATGCTCCCGGCATCGAGCGGATGATCGAACTTGTGGAAAACTCAAATGATGCGCTCCAGCCAGCGGAATTCGTCGAGGCCTGTCTCGATGCACTAGGATGCATAGATTTGGGTGAACGTTCAAAGTCAGTGCTCATTGATCACGCAGCCCAAATTGGCTCATTCGCTTCCGATAACCCGGGAAATACCGAACGTATAGTTGAAATGTTCCAACTTATCGTCTCCACTCCCGATTACCAGTATTGCTAAGAAAGCACCAGGAAACTCAACAATGCCTAAAAACAACGGCCACCAGGATAAGAATCTCGTCGTCATCCAGCTCTCAGGTGGTAATGACTATCTCAACACGTTAGTCCCATATCAGGATGGGCTTTACTACGACTTTCGCCCGAGTATGGGACTTAAGGGTGACAATGTAATACCAATAGACGACAAATGCGCTTTCAACTCAAACATGGGGCCATTCAAGACCTTATTCGACCAGGACAAAATGGCCGTCATGATGGGCATTGGCTATCCCGAACCCAACCGCTCACACTTCAGGTCGATGGACATATGGCACACGGCAGAGCCGTTCACAAGCTCCTCTGAAGGCTGGCTCGGTAAGGCAAACTCACTTATCGACCCTGATGGTAAAAATCCTGTTACAACCGTAAATTTTGGACGCGGTTTACCCCGAGCACTCGCATCTCAAGGCGTCTCCGTAGCATCGGTTGGCGCACTCGAATCTTATGGACTCTACACTGGTCTCGCCGGCGCAAGTAATCGCGACGCCATGCTGGACACCGTGAGTAGAATCTACCAACCGATGGCAGATGGTGGGTTCCCCTCACGACGAATCCTAGAGACAGGACGGGGGGCATTAGACGGGGCAGATCTGCTACGCGAAGCACCGTCGAGCTACAAATCAAATGTTGAATACCCTGAGGACAATCCGATTGCGCAAAGCCTCAAAGGAATCGCACAAGTCATGTCCGCTGAATTGGGCACACGAATCTACTACGCTGCTCATGGGAGTTTCGACACTCACACCAACGAACTAGTAAATCACGCCCTACTTTGGGATCAGTTATCAAAAGCCGTTGAATGCTTCTGGGACGATATACAACAGCAAGGCAAGGGGAATGAAACCGTCATATGGATGTTCTCAGAATTTGGAAGGCGCATAGCTGACAATGGCACTGGGACAGACCATGGATCCGGTGGAGTAGCGTTTATGATAGGCGACTCCGTAAAGGGAGGCCTTTACGGGGACTATCCAAAGTTGGACCTATCAGAACAATTGGAAGGTGACGTGCATTTCAATACAGATTTCAGACAAGTCTATTCCACCCTGCTCGAAGATGTACTTGGAATTGAATCCGAACCAGTCCTGAAGCAAAAGTTCGACGCACTCGACCTGGTCAAAAACTAAAAAGGCATAACCGATCAGTTACAGGTAAAGAAAATCTCAAAATGAGCCTTAATAACTTTTCATACAGCCATACCATAGGCATCGCATCGTTCCTCGGCCGGGGCTTCATGAATCCCGTCGATGTCCGACTGGACAGCGAGGGATTAGTGTATGTGCTGAGTCGTTCTAACGCAGGAAATCAGGATGTACGTGTCAGTGTCCAGACCCAGGACTCTGAATTCCTACACGAATTCGGACGTTGGGGGACCGATCCAGGACAAACTACACAGCCCTCTGCGATGGCCATAGACAGCGAGGACCGTATTTATGTGACAGACGAATTCATGCACAATGTCACGGTATTTGATCGAGAAGGGCAATTCATAGATCGATGGGGTGAGTCAGGTACAGAAAACGGTCAATTCAACCGACCTTCTGGTATCAGCATCGATTCCGAAGGCAATTTGCATATTGTCGACCACCTCAATACACGTATACAAAAACTGGCTCCAGACGGGACTTTTATCTCATCATTTGGAACGTTCGGGACCGAGCCAGGTCAACTTAACTTCCCCTGGGGAATAGCGATAGACAAAGATGACAGCATCTGGATAGCAGATTGGCGTAACGACCGAGTCCAGAAATTTTCACGCGACGGAGACTTCATCAACAGCATTGGATCCAGTGGGAAAAAAGACGGGCAATTCAATAGGCCATCCGGAGTTCACGTTACTTCAGATGGCTCAATATTCGTTGCGGATTGGCGTAATGACCGTGTGCAGGCATTCACTTCTGATGGCGCCCACAGTGAAACACTAATCGGAGACGCAACACTGTCAAAATGGTGTCAGGAATTTCTAGATGTAAACCCTGAACAAGCAAGCTGGCGCGAAAATGCTGCCTTATTCGAAATGGAAAAACGTTTTTGGCGACCATCTGCAGTTGAGAGCAACGACGATGGGCTTATCCTCATAGCTGATAGTTGTCGTCATCGGATACAGATTTATCAACAAAAACGTGTACTGGCGATGAATTAATTCGCCGAATTAGCCATTCCAATACCCA
>RQOU01000116.1 GCA_008373165.1 SAR202 cluster bacterium
TGGCATTCGATAAGCAGTGGGAGATGTTCGGGGATTTTAGCTAAGTCAAAAGTATCTCCAGAGTTGTCAACCTGTAAGGCTTCTAACACGTCTGTAAGGTTTATTGGTCCCAGCTTATTTGCTGCACATTCAATGGCATTAATGCCACCAAATTCGCTAAAACCGAAAAAAGACTCACTTTTCGAAATGCTTTCCCGTTCTTGCATGTTAAGACACAGTGCAGATTGTAATAGCACGAAAATCGAATCAAAAGCTATGTCTTGCGTGGTAATTGCCAAAATGATTTCAATCGGTACTCCGCTGGTTTTTTCTCTGATGCAATTTACTGTTGTATCGCTTATGTCAACTGAATCAACTGTCATTTGACCGACTATTAACTCATCAATCGTTTGTTGGGTGATGCACTTGTTTGTCGCTTCAAGACCCTCGGCCGACAATGAACTACCTAATAAACCGGAGGTATAGCTGAGATCAATAACAGATGCAGCTTTCTCTCTTCCTCCGAGGTTGTCGGCGAGGCAAGAAGATTCAGTTTCTGACAAGGCTTCGAATAGACTATCTTTTTGCGGGTCTAAAATAATCGGTTTAAATGGGACTATGGTCGGAGATGGAACAGCTGGAGTGATTGCGATGAGCGTCGGTGTTGGTAATACAGGTGTTTGTGTAGGTTCAGACGCCTCATTTGAGCAACTGACTGATGCCATTGCCAAAACCGATATAAATATGAAAATTGCTAATCGCTTATCGAACATTAGGAACCCGGCACCCGTGGAGGATCACCATTTCAAGATAATGATACGGTAACTTACAAACAGTGAGTTAGAGTTTTTTAGTATGGGCAATTTTTCATAACATCCTATTGCTGCTGGCGATATGTAAGAGGGGGTATCGGTTGAAATACACGGTGTGGTTTATCTTAGTGATGCCTGAGTGGGATTGAACCAATCGCAGCGATCGAGATTTCCTATATCCCTGCAGCAGTTCCCTGTTTGTTAACCGGATAAATACCGCTGACAAGTCCTGCATCTGTTTTACGAATACCATTTGGAGTTGAAAACTGTGCAGAGACGTAGTCGGGTGTGGCGACACTTACTTTATGACCCATGGACTCTAAGGCAATACGGGTACTGTCACCTAACCGGCCATCAATTAAAACGTCATCGGTCTCGACATGAATACGCGGGGCTTGTATACCTTCTTGTAGACTTTTTTCGAAGTCAATTACATTGATTAAAGATTGAGCCAAACCAGTAGCTATCCGTCTGCCTCCACTCGATCCTATACTAGCCCATAACTTTCCATCTTTCTGAAGGATAAGCGGGGACATATTGTGCACAGACCGCACTCGCGGGTAAATTGAATTGACAGTCTCAGGCAATGTCTCTGGCCAACGCATAGCGTTGTTCATCACTGCACCTATGGCGCCTATCACCACTCCTGAGAACCCTACGTTTGACTGTGTCAGAGAAACTGCCATCCCCTGAGAGTCAACGGCGTTAATATGGGTCGTCCCCTGATCGAAAGATACCCCCGCCGGTTTTAGAAAATTCTCAGGTTCTGGCGTATCAGAATAGGGCCAGGGATTGCCTGCATCTGGGTACTTAGCAGAATTGTGATCGACCAAAGACGCGCGCCCTTTAGCGAAAGTTGAATTAACGAGTGCTGCGATAGGAGCCCCGGTAACTTTAGGGTCACCAACGTAGGTGTACCTATCGACTGTGGCTAACTTGAATGCCTCAATCACAAAGTGCAAATATTCAGGAGAATTCCACCTGAGTGATTTTAGATCAAAATGTTGCAGAATCTGTAACGCTTCTATACTCAGTGAACATGCGTTTGCGCCTGGCACACCTGACATATTGATGCCTCTGTACTCTCCGTCGAGGGTGCCCTCATAAACGATCGGTTGGTAAGTAGCGAAATCATCAGATGTTAGTATCCCTCCATTTTTTTGTATTTCGTCAACCATGGCCTCAGCTATCTCGCCACGATAGAAAATTGAAGGACCCGATTCTGCGATCAAACGCAGGGACCTCGCGTACATCGGCAACTTAAAAATATCTCCGGGAGTGGGCGGGAATCCGTCTGGAGTCAGTAAATTTGCAGTTGCTGGGGTTCTGGATATAAGAAAACGGGCACTGAGAATTGCCAATGTCAGTGCGAAACTGATTCTATAACCACTTTCGGCGAGAGTCGCGGCTGGTTCTATGATGTCTTTAAGATCAAAGCTACCCCAAGCATCTAAAGCTGTGCATAAACCAGCCACGGTTCCGGGTGTTGAAATCGACTTGTAACCATGGACATTCTCATTATCGACTACCGCTGGTGCAGCAAATCTCCTTGACATTCTGTGGGCATCCGGATGAGGCGTTTCTAACGCATCTTCATACCTGAACATCTCAGGTGATGCATTCTCCCCTGTCACCATACCGTAGTCGATGCACTTCGTATCACCATCAGGCATGCGGATAACCATTAAACCACCTCCACCAATTCCGTTGGAAAGGGGCAGAAGAACTCCGGAAGCGAAAGCTGTCGCTACTGCCGCATCAACCGCATTGCCGCCCCTTTCGAGAATGTTGGCTCCGATATGTGCTGCATCTGAATGCTGGGCAGTTACCATCCCGTTTTGCGTTATGAGTTCAGAGTGCTTGAATTCCGGTTGTGAAATGTGGATATCCATCTAAGTCTCCTGGATGTTTACCTAACTGAACAACTAATAGTTCTTAGCCTTTCAATCCAGTTGTAGTAGTTCGCGTCTGAGTAAGCTCATAGCACCCATTGCAGCGCGTTTTCTGTCCGGGGCACCCCTTCCTGCAGACCTAACGTGACGAGATCTTTCTCCAAAGGGACCAGAAACCGCTATATACGTTTCACCTTTGCCCAGATTCTCGGATCGTTGTTCACCTTCTTCTACTCCGTGAACGGCGATTCCATAAGTGGCACCAGCAGTGTGTTTGATGGCACGGGCTAGTGCAACTGCTTTATCCGCCCCGTTAGTGAATGGAGGTGTTTCTCCCCCTTCGCTCGCTATTTTGTCTAAGGAGGTATGTGAATTCACCATGGTGCTTTGTAAAAACGATGGACCAGCAGCATCACGCATGGCAGTTGCAACAGAGCCTCCACTTAGATCCTCGCAGGTTGCAACTGTCGCATTCAGATCAGACAAAAGATCACCGATTACAGATTCAATTGTTTCTTCGTCGACTGCAAAAATATTGTCAGTTAGGAGTTTGCGAATTTGACCGTCGACATTGTCGATGAGCTTATTAGCTTGTTCAACATCCTCTGCTAAAGCAGCAATACGCACATCAACTTGCCCAGGATGCGCTAGAACACCAACAGTTGGATTCTTTGATCCTGCGATCAAGTGCCCTATAAGGTCATCGACAGCGCTTTCACCAAGATCTGCTACTTTCAGGATACGGTAGTGAATCATCTGTTTTAGGTTGAATTTTTTTCGAAGGTACGGGATGACCTCATTGTCCACCAGCCATTTCATCTCAAAAGGTACCCCAGGAAGGCTGATTGTTACGCCACGGTCAGTCTCTACTATGAAAGCTGGTGCTGTTCCATTAGGATTTTTCACAACTATAGCGCCACTTGGAATTTGTGCTTGCCGTTCGTTATTTTTTGTAAGTATGAAGCCCCGCTTTTGGAATCTTTCACGAAGTTCTATAAGAGATTCTGGATCTGTTTCTATCACTCGTCCCGTAACTGCAGCGATTGCCTCACGGGTCAGGTCGTCCTGCGTCGGTCCAATTCCACCTCCGGTTATCACCACATCAGAACGGTCTAAGGCGCGATCAAGGATATCGGTCATTCGATCAAGGTTGTCTCCAACTGTTGTTTTATAGAAAAGGTTTACCCCATTTTCAGCGAGTCGTTTTGCGATCCAGGATGCATTAGTGTCGACGATTTGGCCGAGTAGTAGCTCAGAGCCTATTGAAATAATTTCGGCGTTCATGGAAAAGTTGCGACCTTGTTCGTTTGTATTTGTCACGGTTGCTAGTGCTTATTTTCCACAAAGTAGTTTGGATTTTGCCACCGGTCAACACGTGATTTGGGCTTCGGTTTATCAATCTTTTTCGTTAAATGACTTGACTAATAGAGAACATATGTTCGATAATAGAACAATTGTGCTAATCACTGAAGTTAACGTTTAGGAATTGATATGAGTCTGTTGGCACCTGAAATTAGTGGAATTGATTCCTCGTGGGATTCTATTTTAATACCGCAGGTATCCGCAGACATCGAATTATCACAGAATAGGGATGCTTGGGCTGAGGTTGTTTTGAGTAACGTGCGTGATCACCAATCTTCTGAAGCAAGCGCTCGGATCATTACTATTGATCTCACTTCGGATGAGAGTATCGTGGAGATTTCTACACGTTTGCGTCTGCTTTTTCTGTTTATTAATCGTGCAGAGTTTTCAAATTCAGCAACAGTAGCCCCGTTTTTTAAACGAGATACTTATCCCGCAATGCTTGCACTCGTGAAGGCTTTAGAGGGTGCAGGTTTGGGTGAAGATTGGTCTCCATATGGCGCTCGTTCTATTCGCATGGGGAAAGCTAAACATCTTTTTGTGAGTGTTGATATGCCGATTGCAGATCGGAGCTCTTCCCCTGATACGTTTTTAGAAATCATTCAATCACATCAGATTGATGCTTCTTGGTATGACCAATGTGTGTATCCACGTGCTTCTGCTTCTGGATTAACCACTGTGATGTTTGGTGTTCCAGATCGCTCTCACCCTCAATACTCTAGTTCTATTTTCAATAGGGAACGTTTGCGAAACCTATCTGGCAGGTCTGGTGGCATGCACTTTTTCGCACAACCGGGATGCTCTGTTTCGGCAGCTGTATGATCGATATTTTTTATCCACGTTTCGTTTGATTAATTGGAGGTTTTAATATGTCAGGAGTGTTTCATTCTCAAACCACGATGGCACTGGGTTACGTAAGGTCCGACACATTGCCGGAAAACACCCGCTACAGAGACGATGGTTGTGATGCTGCCGTTACATGCTTGGAGTGTCCGTTGTCATTATGTAAATATGACGATCCCGGTTGGTTGCAACGTGAGAACCGTCGTACTCGCGATGATGAGATTTTTCGATTGCGGTCTCAACAGGTTTCTGTAGCTGAAATTTCAAAACGTTTTGGCATAAGTACTCGAACCGTTCATCGAATTGTTCAACGTGGTGGGGCAACTCCCCTTGCTTCTGATGAAGAAGGCGTAAATCCGATTGTATCTCTTAGTGAATTAGATGAGCGTTCTTTATTTCAGCAACGTGCTTCGTGGCCTAAAATACTTACTTACAAACGGTCGGTCTTCCTTGGCAATTAAGGTTCAGGATGAAAGTATTGATTATTCTGCAATTGGTTCGATTTGAGTTGACCCGCTGACCAACTCGCCTGTTGCCTGGTACAGTGCCCGTTCAACGATATTCATAGCGCGGTCTGCAACGCGCTCAACATTGTGAGCGACTCGCATTAGGTAAGTTGCTGGTTCTGCGTTTTCAGGGTCAGCTTTTACTAATTCCAGAAGATCAGTTTGAACCTTGGCGTAAAGATCGTCTACTTCGTCATCTTCTTTTTCGAGTTCTACGCTGAGTTTGCGAACAAGATCTGCATCTCGACTGATGAAGGCCTCGAGAGATCGTTTTAGCATCCTAACGGCCATATCGCCCATTCTTGGGATGTCGATTAATTCCTTAAGAGGAGGTTGTGCTCCCATTGTGATACTGATTTTGGCGATTCCTTCTGCGTAATCTCCTATGCGTTCTAATTCACCCGCAATATGTAGGGAGGCAACAATTCTACGAAGATCTCCCGCCATTGGAGCCTCACGCCTTATCAACTCGATGCAGGTTCGTTCTATTTCCAATTCTGTCTGATCGATATTGTCATCTTCATCGATAACTTTTTGAGATTTTTCAACATCCCGATATTTCAGTGCATTGAGTGCGTTGAATATTGCCTGTTCGACTAACCCACTCATGAGAATGAGTTCTGCTTCCAATTTGCCAAGATCTCTGTCGAAATCTTGACGCCCTAATGGGATGATATTTTTCTGTTCGCTCATAATTCTTACAGTTTACGCTTGTGTTAGGCTAACCAATTCGACCAGTTACATACGCTTCAGTACGTTCATCTTTAGGATTGCCGAAAACCTGCTCGTTTGTTCCATATTCGATCAATCGCCCTATCCGTTCTTCTCCCGCCATCATGACAGCTGCGTAATCGGAAATACGAGTAGCTTGCTGCATATTGTGAGTAACTATGATGATTGTGACTTCGTTTGAAAGTTCTTGAATAAGCTGTTCGATGGCCTGAGTGGAAATAGGGTCAAGTGAAGAGGCGGGTTCGTCCATAAGCACGATTTCGGGATTAACTGCCAAAGCTCTGGCAATACATATTCGTTGTTGTTGTCCTCCTGAAACACTGAGACCACTTTCGTTCAAACGATCTTTTACCTCTTCCCATACCGCTGCTCGTCGGAGTGAGTTCTCGACAACTTCATCGAGATCATCTGTGATCCCGTTGATACGTGGACCGAAAGCTACATTTTCATAAATGCTCTTTGGGAATGGATTTGGTCGTTGAAATACCATTCCAATACGGAAGCGAATTTCTGTAGGATCAATATCGCTGTCATATATGTTTTGTCCTGCGAAGTTCACGGTGCCTTTTACGTCGGCGGTCGCGATTAGGTCGTTCATACGGTTAAAACAGCGAAGCAGTGTACTTTTACCACAACCGGACGGGCCAATTAAGGATACGACACTATTCTTGGGTACTTGAATGGATACATCACTAATAGCGGTATTGCCACTATATGTAACGGATAGATTGTGTGACTCGAGAATGGGTTCAGTTGTATCGAACCTCAAAATGTTTTCGGATGAACCTGCTTGTGATAACAGATCAGCTTGATTTTGGGGCATCAATTGCTCCGGTTGTTCAAGTGTTTGCACTATCTTAGATATTAGAAGCTCAAAGTTAACAGAATGAAATAATTAGTAGAAACTTTATAGATATTATCTCGTGGGTATTGCATCGCATAAATCACTTTGCCATTGCTAAACTTGATTTTCTAAGAAACTTCTTCTTTCAATCCCTATCTCTTTTCTACTCCTGCTACCCCAATGAATCACAATGACTCGAGTTCTTCGAACGCATCTTTAATGCTTCCCTCTATTCTCGAGTTGTCTCGTCAAAGTCTTACAGATTCCATCCTGGAGATTGGGGGAGAAAAAATTTCGATCTGACCAACTTTGGCGGTCCCTTTACCACGATGTGTCAAACAGTTTTGAAGAGATGTCGACTCTTAGTAAGCCATTTAGAAAATCATTACGGGAAAAATACTCAATCTCAACATTGAAAGAGGTGATGGCGCTTACATCCTCAGATCGTACCACCAGCAAGTCACTTTATCGTCTGTGCGATGGTGAGTTGATCGAAACGGTAATGATGCGATATGAAAGTGATGGACATCGGCGTAATCGTAAAACGGCGTGTATTTCCACTCAGGCAGGGTGCGCACTCGGATGTACATTTTGTGCGACGGGGCAACAGGGATTTCGACGGAATTTGACCGTGGGAGAGATTGTTGCTCAGGTGATAGAGATGCAGCGTGTTGCCATTGCAGAGGATCTGGATCAAATAGACGGAGGTCAGCGTACCAAGGGAGAAGTTCAGGGTGTTACAAACGTCGTTTTTATGGGTATGGGCGAACCACTGGCTAACTATAAAAATACTATATCTGCCATACGGGTCTTAAATGACGGTCAAGGATTGAATATAGGGGCTAGGCATATCACGGTCTCTACCGTCGGACTGATACCAGAGATATTGAAACTTGCTGATGAGGATCTTCAGATTAACCTTGCAATATCTCTTCATGCCCCTGATAACGCGACTCGTTCGCAGACGATGCCGGTGAATAAACGGTATCCGGTTGAAGAACTAATCAATGCATGTCATAAATATGCTGCTAAGACAAAGCGTAGAATTTTTTTTGAGTACGTTCTTTTAAAAGAACAGAATGACTCTATTGAACAAGCTCAGAAACTTGGGCGTTTACTCAATGGTTTGCACTGTCATGTGAACTTGATACCGGTTAATCCCACAAGAGATGGCCCGTTCGAGCGCACTGACCTAATCGTCGCGAAATCTTTCCAGGGTGGCCTAAAGCAATATGGAATTCCTTCCACGGTACGAATGGAAAAAGGCATTGATATAAATGCCGGATGCGGGCAACTCCGCGAGAGAGCTATAGAGATACTCGACAACTAATTGCTTAGATTCATTAGCGAGTTTTCTTCTTACTGTGTAGAATTCCGATTCGTTTGGTGCATTTAAGATTATTGTTGTGATTTGTCGAATTGAGGTGCTTTTTGACTGATCGTGTTTGGCCTGAGGGTTTACAAAAAACTCGGCGTATCACCAATTATTAATGCTCAAAGTTGGGTTACCGCATTAGGTGGTTCGATTATGCGGCCAGAAGTCTTGAGCGCGATGGATGAAGCTGCGAACGCATTTGTGGATATAAAAAAACTTAACCGCGCAGCTGGAGAAGTTGTTGCCCTTGCATGTGGTGCTGAGCAAGGTTTAGTTACTGCAGGTTGCTCTGCCGCTCAAGTCTTGATGGTTGCTGCGTGCATGACTGGTCAGAGCGAAAGCAATGTCGAACAGTTGCCCGATACAACCGGTATGAAAAACGAGGTGGTACTGTTCAAAGGCCAGCGTAACCGATATGACAAAGCCTTTGTAACAGCAGGAGCAAAACTTGTCACTTATGGCTCAGAGCATGAAGGAACAGCTGACGAATTAGAAGCTGCTATCAATGAGAATACAGCTTGCGTAGCGTTCGTGATAATGCCCTTCGCGTTACATGGAGTGGGCCTGGAAGAGACTATACGTGTGGCCCATGAGCGTGGAGTGCCGGTGATTGTCGACGCTGCTGCTGAGTTGCCGCCACGAGCAAACCTTTCAAAATTTCATAAAATGGGCGCTGATATGGTGGCATTTAGCGGCGGTAAAGGGATTGGTGGTCCTCAATCATCCGGTTTGTTGGCGGGCAAGGCTGATTTGGTTGAGGCGGCTGTTATGAATTCTTTGAATCTTGATTCATCCGTTGCGGGTATTGGTCGTCCTATGAAGGTTTCAAAGGAGAATATAGTTGGATTAGTTACTGCTATTCAACTTTTCACCGACTCTGATGAAGCAGCGGAATGGGAAGGTTGGCAGCTTAAAGCTCAATATGTCGCGGAGCGTCTACAGGGCATAGACGGTGTAAAGGTGAAGATTGAAGACGATCCTGCTGAGCGACAGGGGCCACAGCCGGTTTTGTATTTTGAAGATGAATTCGATGGACCGACAATTTCAGAGATTAAAGAACGACTTGAAAATGGAGATCCCGCAATATTTGTCGGGGGTGGCAGTGAACGTGCAGAAATTAACATTGTTATGGTCAATGTCCAAGATGGTGAAGAAATCGTGATCGCTGATCGTATGAACGAGATTCTTCGATAATCTTAAACGGCTAGAACCATTTTCTAACTTAGATATTCATTATCTTTCCGATGTTTGGGATGCAAAAACATCTGGATCTTGGGTAGTAGTTACAGCTTCATATTAATCAGTGCAAAGTTTTTAGTATAGGCGGCTTAGTAGTGTTCCGCGTCTCATCTGAATGGGATCATGAAATATGTGCTTTACATTCCCAAAAGATCAAACACTCTATGCTTTTGAATTTTCTTTAGTGCGGCTGCACTGGGAGATCATCCAGGAGCCCCGCGTCATCCATTGAATTCCACTCATCTAAGAATGTTTTATTCCATTCGTCAGTAAGATGGCTTTGCATCATATCTTTTAAGATTGGCCAGAAGATGATAATCCCGTCGGCGCCATCCCGTAGGGCCGCTTCTGCTGTTTCTACCGACCGAACTAGTGCAGCTGTGATGAAAGGTCTGTCTGCCCAACCATCGAGCATTTCTCTGCAGTCACGAATCAATTTAGTTGGATCTCCGCCAACTTCTTTGTACGGTTCGCAGAATGGCAGAATGTGAGTTACTCCTGCTTCAGCAACGGCAGCTGCTTGTGGTAGGGTGAAAACAGTTGTGCAGAATGTGGGGATTCCCGCTTTTTTCAACTCTGAAAATGCGCCCAGTGCGTAGGTGGTTGCAGGAATTTTCAAGATGATCTGATCAGACATTTTTGTGAAGACTTCACCTACGCTCAGTAGTTCTTCTGTTGAGTGCCCATCGATTTCTATGACGACGGGTTTATCGGTGATATCTAGATATCGTTTGGTTACTTCCGTAATCTGTCCGTATTTCTGTACCATCTGATTCAGCACGACCGTGTTAGTTACGATACC
>RQOU01000117.1 GCA_008373165.1 SAR202 cluster bacterium
GAAGCTCGCGACCAAGCACCTCGCGGTGGTGGTGGAGGCGGATATCGCGGCGGCGGCGGTGGTGGTGGCGGACGGCGAGAACGCTGGTAGTCATATAAAGCTACTAACCGAATTTTAAACGGGTGTAATCAGTTGATTACACCCGTTTTGATTTTATCGGCAAAACATAGAAAGGATCCAACTACCAACCAGGTTGGATATCACATCGAAGTTGAAGCACCTGCAAAGCAGCGTGATACCCCTCAGCTTCTGAAAGACCACACACAGTAACCACGCCTCTACCGGTGTTGTGGGCTTCAAGCATTATCAAAGATGCATCTGCCGCCGAAAGCTGTGGCAACGTCTTCAACAAAGCCCAAATCACGTAATCCATCGAATGATAACTATCATCAAAAAGTACGACCGCCCACCTATCAGATTCAACATCAGAAATTTCAGGCATATCATAGGAAACCGTATAGGGATCCTCCTCAATGGAAGCCCTAAGCAACCAATATTCATCCTTCACTTCAGTCTTGACTAGACCCTTTATAAGGAACACCCTGTCACGATAATCCTTTTCAAACGTTGATCCCAAAGGTTCATGATCCATGAAAATTACTGATATCAAACCGTTTCCCGTCTGGGTTGGCACACGCAACCAAATGCTGGTAAAAGTTGAAACTGATGAGGGCATATATGGATGGGGAGAATCGGGACTCTCTAGTAGAGAAATTGCAGTCAAAGGAATGGTAGAACATTATCGCGAATTCCTTATTGGCCGTGATCCAATGCAACGTGGATCGCTCTGGCAAGAAATGTATCGTAGCCAGTACTTTGAAGGCGGACGAACCATGACCGCCGCTATTTCTGCTATCGATATAGCTCTGTACGACATTGTCGGGAAAAAACTTAACGTGCCAGTTTACGAGCTTTTGGGTGGTAAACACCGTGACTGGGTACCAACATTTGCCAGTGGAACAGGTAGTAGTCCAGAAGAAATGATCGAGGTCGCTCAGCAAATAATTGCACAAGGATTTGATTGCTTTCGCCTGCACCATTCCTATGGACGCGAAGAGGGCGAAAACATTTTCGAACCGCGTGAAGCAATTGCCGAAACCGCAGAAGGACTGATAAAGGCTCGTGAAGTTCTTGGACCGCGTCCAGTGATCGGAAATGACTTTCACCACCGGCTATCAGTTGCAGAGGCTATTTCTTTCTGTCAGATGATGCCAGCACACACACTAGATTTTCTTGAAGAACCCATTAGAGACGAAACACCCGAGGCCTATGAGACCTTGAGAAAGATGACGCCCATGCCATTTGCTCTTGGTGAGGAGTTCGCTTCAAAGTGGCAATTTCTACCTTACATTGAACGGGGTCTTGCAAACTACATACGTGTAGATATCTGCAACGTAGGAGGAATAACCGAAGCGATGAAGGTAGCAGGATGGGCTGAAGCACATTATATCGACCTCATGCCTCACAACCCCCTAGGACCAATTTGTGTTGCTGCTACTGCACATTTGGCGATGGCAGCAGCCAATTTCTCATGGCTTGAAATAAGAGAGTCGGCCGGCGAAAGCACCGGATTTTACTCAAAGGAAGTCTTCCCGGTACAACCAGAAGTTACGCCCGGACGTGTAACCGTGTTGGACAGGCCAGGGCTTGGAGTAGAAGTAGATGAGGAATCTCTCACAGAACCATTCCGGCATTCAGAAATGCCACACCTTAAACGAAACGATGGTTCGCATACCAACTGGTAATTCAATCAATTAATAATTACGAAAGATTCAAAATGAAAATCACCGATATAAAGCCATACGCAGTTTGGGTGGGTCGTCGAAACCAAATGCTGGTAAAAATTGAAACTGACGAAGGCATACACGGATGGGGAGAATCCGGATTCTCCGGGCGCGAGCTTGGGGTGAAAGGAATTGTCGAACATTATCGAGAATTCCTAAAAGGCCAAGACCCCATGAAACGTGGAGCCTTATGGCAAGAAATGTATCGCAGCCAGTACTTCGAAGGCGGACGAACTCTTACCGCCGCTATTTCTGCTATCGACATTGCCCTCCACGATATCGTAGGGAAAAAACTTGGAGTGCCAGTGTACGAACTGCTGGGCGGAAAACATCGCCATACAGTGCCAGTATTCGCTACTACCCCTGGCCCCTACGGCCAAGACATGATTGACCAAGCAAAGGATTTCATGGGTAGAGGGATAAATGCATTCCGCCTTTCGTATGACAATATGGATATTCAAAATAGTGGGTTGTTCGAACCGCGTGAGTCAATTGCCAATTCTGCTGAATGGCTAATCAAAGCCCGAGAACAACTTGGCAACCAGGCAATCATGGGGGTCGACTACCACCACCGCCTATCACCGGCTGAGACTGCCTCGTTTTGTCAAATGATGCCCTCACACACACTAGATTTTCTAGAAGAGCCCATCCGTGACGAATCCCCAGAAGCATACGAAGCGCTTCGAAAAATCACAGATGTTCCTTTTGCTATAGGGGAAGAGTTTGCTTCAAAATGGCAATTCTTACCGTATATCGAACGTGGAATCACCCAATACGCGAGGGTGGATATTTGCAATGTCGGCGGATTTACCGAGTCGATGAAGGTAGCCGGCTGGTCAGAAGCACACTATATCGATCTTATGCCACACAATCCCCTTGGACCGATATGTACTGCGGCATCTGTACACCTTGGAGCTGCAGTTCCGAATTTCGCATGGCTCGAGATTAATATGGAACGCGCCGAAAACCCTGACTTAAGTATATTCACAGAACAGGTAGTGTTCGAAGGAAACGGCTATAAGGTCCCTGATAAGCCAGGCTTAGGGGTCGAGGTTGATGAAAGTAAGTTGACAGAACCATTTGCATTTTGGGAAGCCCCACATCCACATCGCGCTGATGGGTCACACACGAACTGGTAAAAAACTAATTTAAGAATAAGGACATTAGTTGGGTTGAATAAAATCTGCCAATTTTTGTCTACTGGCTGCTACATTTGATGTCATTAAAAAATGTGTAAAAAGAAAGCAACGTAACCCTAATGGCTGTATCGATAGATTTCACTGGAAAACGGGGCGTGGTATTCGGTGTCGCAAATCAGCGCAGCATCGCATGGGCCATTTCAGAACGCTTGGCAGAAGCAGGGGCCGAACTGGCATTTACGTATCTCAACGAACGCTTAAAAGAACCGGTTGAAAAGACGACGGCCAAACTTAAAAATTCACTACTTCTGCAATGCGATGCCACACAGGACGATCAGGTAGAAGCCGTATACGACCACATCAAGAATGAGTGGTCAGAAATCGACTTTGTGGTTCACTGCATCGCATACGCTGAACGAGACGACCTTGGAGGGGATTTTTCATCAACCAATATTCAAGGTTTCCGCACTGCTCTGGAAACCAGCGCCTACACCTTGATGCCTGTAGTCGGTAAGGCTTCCACATTGTTTGGTGAATCTGGGGGGTCGGTAATCACGCTGACTTTTGATGCCTCTCAGCGCGTGTATCCAGGTTATAACATCATGGGCACCGCAAAAGCGGCACTAGAAAATGAAGTCCGACAATTAGCCGTAGAATTTGGCAATCGTAACATCAGGGTAAACGCTATCTCAGCTGGCCCCTTGCCCACTCTTGCTGCCCGCAGTATTCCGGGATTTCGAGATATGACTCGAGCTCATCGTGAGCGGTCTCCCTTGCAGCGAAATATCAATCACCAAGAAGTGGCTGATACAGCTCTATTTTTGCTCAGCCCTATGTCCAGCGGAATCACCGGAGCTGTACTCCCAGTCGATGCTGGGTATGGGATAGTTGCCTTATAGTTACGCCCGATACTGAAACACGACTATCAGCAACAACACGAATGACCACTCAGTGAGAAGAAATATAAAACCCGACAGGTCACACCGAGCATTCAATATTTTTTGTACAACAATAACTGTTGAAGACACGTCTGTTTGCAGAGATATGCGCAGTGGAAGTAAATCTCACTGCCATTCGATTATTTCTCTATGACAATATAAACGCGTTTTCGGGGCAGGACGGGAAAAGTACACACGATTTATCGTATGGCTAAGTACAAGGATATGTTTACCCAATGATCATAAAGTCAAACGAAACACTGGTTCGTCGCTACGTCGAAGAAGTATGGAACAAAGGACAAATTGATCTCGTAGATGAACTCCTGACTCCAGATCACGTGCGACATGATCCATTTTTAGAGCACGACATTGTAGGGATTGCCTCGGTGAAGAAACAAATAAAGTCACTACGGCTTGCACTTCCAGACTTACATTTTAAAATCGGGATTTATCCGGCCGCTGACGGTTTACATGTAACTAGGAAATGGACGATGAGTGGAACACATGAAGGCGAATGGATGGGGTTACCGCCAACTGGTGCAAAGATCATCAACACAGGCATGGCCCTATCACGTATCCTCGATGGAAAGATTAACGAAGAATGGATACAACGTGATGATGTTGGCCTAAGGCGGCAAATTAGGTCTTAGCATCAGATCAAGAAAAGAGTCCAACACAACAAACCCCGCAGCAAGCTCAACTTACTATTAGTAAATTATAGCGAGTCACATCTGGTCTGTAGGCTGAGAAATATCCGTGGTGTAAGGAAATTCTTGCACCGCTTTGGTAACGCCCTCGCGGGTAACAATGCCAAATACATATCCATCATCCATTACGACCAGTTGCATTACTCCATATTTATCCATGGCATGAAGAGCATCACGCCCAGAATCGAATCTTGAACAAAAACGCAAGCTTTCGGATCGAGTTATCTCACCAATAGCAAGTTTCCTTCTTTGCTCTATAGGAATTCGTTCAAGATCAACACCTGTAATGAAGCCGAGTAATTCTCCTCCCTTGGATACAGGAATTGACCCCATGAGTTGAGTTAGCTCAAGGTCACTCAATACGTCTGAAATGAGTTGATCATGCTCGATCATTGGCGGCATAGGGGTGATGATATTTCTAATCTCAAAGCCTAGGCGATCTTGTTCTATAACTACTGAATTGTCCTGCTCCTCCTGCTCATTGCGCGCAGAGGACATGAGAAACCAAGCGATAAGCCCTATCCATATTCCACCAATAACATCGCCATTAAAAATCTGCCAAACCCCCCACCCAATCAACAAATAAAACACAACACGCCCAACACGTAAGGCAACTTTTGATGCAAAACGAGTATTACCGGTGAAACCCCAGACCACGGATCGTAAAACGCGGCCACCATCCATGGGATAGCCTGGAAGCAAATTAAACCCTGCCACTAAGATATTCATCCATCCGGTAAAAAAAATAATCCCATGCAATGGTGTCACCATATACTCGTGACTCGGATGAAATTTTATCCACCATACGATCAAAACTAAACCAATAATCAATGAAACCGCTGGCCCCGCAAACGCTATTAAAAACTCGTTACGCGGACGAGTTGCTTTGCCTTGGATTCTAGACACACCACCAAATAACAAAAGTGTAATACCACGCACCTTCAACCCCTGTGCTAGTGCAGCAAATGAATGACCCAACTCGTGCGCTAAAACAGATGCGAAAAGCAAGAACGTCGTAACAATCCCTGCAATCCAGTATTGCTGAGGTGACCACATCTGGAAAAATGCAGGATAAGCTCCAGTGGATAAAGACCAAGCGATAATTACAACAGCAATTAGCCATGTTGCATTGATATCAACTGGTATCCCATAAATGGAAAATAGCTTTAATGATCCACGCAAGTGTTCATTTACCTCTTTCGAAAACTGAGGAACTACTTTGTACCCCTGCTACCAACTATCATTCAACTAATAATTAATTAACACGAGTAACAGTAACTCATAACAAAAACAATCTACATCAAAACTGACGCTACCGAACTAATCTACAAATGAAATTCTTTAAACAACCATTTTATGGATGGTGGATCGTCGCAACCGGGGGACTAGTTCAGTGGTACACCTCCGCCATTTTCTGGCGTGGGTTTCAAGCATTCGTACCGCCAATTCTTAGTACTTTCGGATGGAGCCATGGTGCTACGGCTACTGCCGTATCTCTCCAGCGCAGTGAAAGCGGCATGATCTCTCCTTTTGTGGGAGTGCTCCTAGACAGATACGGGCCGCGAAAGGTGATGGCGTTTGGTGTATTTGTGACGGGCAGCGGGTTCGTATTAATGAGCCAAATGCAGACCCTATGGCATTTCTACGTGACTATCGCATTGCTAACACTTGGAATGTCGTTCGGGACCTACATCGTTTTTGTAGTCACAGTCGCTAATTGGTTTATAGAAAAACGTGCCAGAGCCTTAGCCATACTGATGACATTTTCCGCTGTTGCTGGGCTCACTCTGCCTTTGCTAGTGGCATCCATTGAACATTTCGGCTGGCGAGAGATGCTTATGGCGTCAGGAATAGGATTTTGGATAATTGGTTTTCCTGCAACTTTAGTCATGAAACGTCGCCCGGAAGACTATGGGTTGTTACCGGATGGGATATCGGATGAGGGCAACCAATCACAAAAATCACAAAACAGTCGGCTCCAACGAGTACGAGAACAAGCCATAACTATGCGCCAGGCTGTCAAGTTAAGATTTTTCTGGCAACTAGCAATAGTGACGAGTCTCGGTCAACTAGTAAGTTCAACAAACCTTTTCCATTTCGCTGCTCTATTGGAATATGGATTAACAACCGCCTTAGCCGCAACTGCTGCGGGCTCCGTGGCAATTGGCGATATTAGCGGCAGAGCCGGCATGGCTTTCCTAGGCGATAAATTTGATAAACGGAAATTACTGACGATCGCTATGTTGATGCAAACCGTAGGAGTGATGGGCCTTGCGGGGATCAACGCATCAATTTGGGGTGTTAATTTAGGTCTATGGCCATTACCTTTTTTCGTCGTCTTTTTTGGATTAGGGTTCGGAGCTTCTATTCCACTTCGACTTTCAATACTTGGCGATTATTTCGGCCGCACAAGTTATGGATCAATAGTAGGTCTGACTAGTTCCGTCAATGCTCTGTTTGGCGCCGCAGGTCCGGCAATAGTCGGTTTTATATATGATTTTTCTGGGACATACAGAATCGGATTCACAACTCTAGCTCTGGCGATATTAATATCCATTCCACTTACCCTAACCCTCGAACCCGCGGGTCGGGTTGCGGCAAAAGCAAGAACACTAACCAACCGAAGACATCAGACAATAAATTAAATCTAATCAAGAAAATAAATACAGATCAGTAACCATGGTGAAATAGAGCCGTTTTCACTCCCGAATGGGACGCCTAAAAACATTTACTTCACGCGCTATAAACGTACCGCCCGGATTACTCACCAATAAAGCTTTTGCTACCAGCCCTACTTCAGGCTCTTCGCCCAAAATGTCTGTGGAGAAATTTACGATAAACACGTTGCCGCCAATTACCCAAGTCTTACCCCTTATCACTTCTATGACTCCGGAGGTTTCCATCTCTACGCCACTCCCATCAACTCCACCTGTATCATCAACCTTTATCTGAAATTGGATCGAAATAATCACTCCCAAATCAGAATCCAGAGAATCACGTATAAATAACACTTCGGGAACCATAGCTTTCTTATACGGTCGCTCACCTCCCGAGCCATTCAACAACTCGTCTACGGGGGACAACGAATCTATACGCCCACCATTCAGGGACATAATCGATTCGGGGCCTATCCACAAATCAAAAAGTTCTCCAGTGACAAGCGTAACTTGAGCAAATCTCTGATCCCCCGATATCGCGATCAAGTTGCCTCGGGATCGAATGTAGTTATCAGAAACAACCGAAAGTTTCTCGATCACACCTGTATTAATGGCATATAAAACAATATCTACTTGGTCACCACGCTCTACTTCGGACAAAGAGTCAATTGGTTGACCATCTTTTAAAAAGTTAACTCCAAGAGGCTCGTCTGGCATGATTAACTCTAGCTGTAATGTATCCGATGATTTGCCGGACAGAACGGTTATTTCACCTAACACAATATTGACTCTTGAGATAATGCCTGCAGCTCGCTCGACTCTAGGAGATTCAACCGAAACCATAGTTGCGACGTTGTAAAAAGCACCGTTGGACCCAGCTACGGTATACACACCACTAACTACCCTTAACCCGACATTCAAATCTTCAAACTTAACACGCTGCCCGTCCAGTATTGTCCAAGTATCTTCAGTAACAAGCACATTTAATGATCGACCATTTTCACCCGTTATCAACAAACGTGGAGGCTCTAACCCAATACCGGTAATCGACCCAGTAAATGTTACGTTCGACCTCGCCACTACCACCAATCGGGTCAATAAGTCGGACTCAACTCCGATACGTGTCGCATCTACAACAAGATCTCCCAACTTAATCGCCGACATTGTTGTATTTAGACCGTTGCGGATAACTGGTACTTCCCCAGTAATCACCAAACGGATTGGACTACCGTCAGTCGGACGAATTGTTATCTCGTTTACTTCTAGTTCAAGTGCCTCCACGACACCCGAAATGTGATCTTCTCCTACGGGTGCTGATGAGCGAGCTCGTATCGCGGTGGCCCACAAACCACCCCCATAGGCCGTTATATCACCAAGAGAACCAACCTCGGGGAATTCAAATTGAACATCAACCAACTGACCTGTCACAAGCAAGCCAATACTCGCTGCCTCACCATCAAGAGTGATTTCAGTATCAGAGGTTATCTTGGCCGCAACTTTCGCTTGCTGATTATCATTAGTTGCAATAAGCACTCCCAGAGCTTTGTCTAAAGTGTCATCTAGCTCTACAAGAGTAATAACTCCATGGAAGGCACGCAGTGACTCATGATTAAGAACTGCTTCCACTTCCTCAACCAGCCTTGGTTCTTTAACCTTTATTGAAATCGCAACCCGCTGATTTTCAATAATCGAATACCTAACTTCGAGTTCACTCCCTGGCTCAATCAAATGTTTGGTTTCCGCCAGCAATTGAGGGTTCTCTGCCGTGTTCGATAAAACATTTAATATGTCTTCAGGAAAATCAACGGTCGTACGATCAGGATCGAAACTGAAATCTACAGAAAATGGATCTGCTTCCTGCTCCCCTAAGGGCACTACCGTAAATATCGATCCGTCAATCTCATCCACAACAGCGCCGGATATCTTCAATAATGGAGCTTCTTCATTCCGTTCACGTGCAGTGTCTTCGTAGATTTGCCTGAGCTCTATAAACCTTTTTTTTATTTCAATAATTTGCGCATTCGCTCTTTCTCGAGTCACTTCATCAGCTCGACCGGTATCAACTACTCTTTGAAGTGCACGCGAAGCACCATCAAGAGCACTCAGGTGCATACTTCTTGCATCAATTGCTATCTGCGACAGTCTTGAGGCATCGGCCTTGTCTAACGCCAACTGACTGGCAGTCTCAATCCTCTCAACTGTAGTGCTGGTCAACTCAAACCCAATAGCTGTAAAAACACCGCTTGGGCGATCAAGTCGCGCGACCATAGTTATCCCATCGCCAACGATTGGTTCACCAATCCCGGCCGGGACAACGACACCAACAACATCCCCGTTTCGAGTCTGAATAGAGATGTCATCGCCAACATAACGAGTAACGATCCCAACAACATGTTTAGTAACGGTTTGTACATGCGCTAATCTGACAATTGTTTTTAAGGCCATAAGATCACCTGAAGCGTCGCGTTTGGCTGTCGATATAACGCGATCGCCTTCGGAAACGTCAGCAATAAACCCTGCTTTAGAACCAATCTTTAGCTGAGAATTACTGTTGAAGCCAAGGGTGATCAATCCTTTACTTGAAGCAACCACAATGGCATTAGGAGGACGCACTTCAACAGCCGTTCCGAAAATTGCCTCAATATCGCCCTCATACGCACTGGCAACATCAGCCTCATTGACACCCGTCATCAGCCCAAACACCACGAACAGACCTAATAGAGCGACGAGTAATTTGGTTAAACTACCTCGGTATAAGCCAGGTACACGTAATTGCGGAATATATTTGGCAGATTCCCACAGACACCGTAATCGCTCAAAGCTAATAATCGGAATTATAACTGCCTTGATATTGGCAGTTCTTAGAAATCCAATAATACGATTACTCACCCGGAATCCTCCGGTATCGAAATTATCGCGAGGGACG
>RQOU01000118.1 GCA_008373165.1 SAR202 cluster bacterium
ATGCCGCCTCTTCTTACCTCCGTTTTATCCCTCGAAACGAGATGGATATCGCTGTGGCAGGGGTTGGATCACTAATCGAAGTCGAACCATCATCCAACATAGTAAAAAAGGCTCGTATCGCTCTAGCATCTGTAGCTCCAACACCCGTCAGGGCATACGCAGCGGAGCAATTCTTAGAGGGTTCTACCGCAGATAAAACAACTATCGAAGAAGCCGCAGATCTTGCGGTACAAGCGGCTGTACCAATTACAGATGTACGTGGTTCTGCAGAGTACAGAAAAGAACTCGTGAAAGTACTGACCAAGAGAACACTGAATATTTGCGTGGAGCGACTGGCCTAACAACCTTCATCAACTAAGATTCCAATACCACATCATCTGAAACATCTAAACATGAGCAAAAAACACATAAAGACAACCGTGAACGACGTTGAGCATGAGATTCTTGTCGATTCAACCTGGACGCTACTAGAAACACTCCGTGACCACCTAGGCCTGACCGGAACCAAGGAAGGGTGTTCAAACGGCAACTGTGGTGCCTGTACAGTAATGATAGACGACAAGTCATCGTGCTCATGTCTTGTGTTAGCACCTGAAATCGATGGTCGAAAAGTTACCACGGTCGAAGGACTAGCGGATCACGGTCACCTATCCCCCGTCCAGGATGCTTTTGTCGAAAACTCAGGTCTGCAATGCGGGTTTTGTACTCCCGGATTCATGATTGCGGCGACAGCCCTTTTGAATGAGAATCCGCATCCTACAGAAAATGAAATCCGCCTTAAACTTGCCGGCAACCTTTGCCGATGCACTGGATACGATAAGATCGTTCGCTCCGTTCAAGACGCTGCTGAACGCCTTAGCAAATCTTAGGCTGAATAGGCCAATTATCTGGTATCTCTGAGGTCAACCACAGGGATAAACGAGAGCTTGTGCTCCGATATACTAATCTGAACTGATGTTAGAACTCAGTGGTTAGGAAAACATGGAACAGGTATTCCGAGCAGCGCATCAAGAAATAAAATCTGGCCATGACATGGTTGTTGCCACGGTCGTAAAAACGTCCGGGTCCACACCACAAAAGCCTGGCGCTAAGTTGCTTGTGCGCGCAGACGGATCAGGAGTTGGCACACTTGGTGGAGGCTGCGTCGAGGGCGACATATGGTTCGCATCTTCCCAACTCCTTAAAAGTGGCGGACCAGCGGAAATGCGAGATTACGAACTGAACGAAGATCTGGCTGCGCAGGATGGTCTGGTTTGCGGTGGAACAATGTACTTTCTACTTGATCCGGTTCGTGAGTCTGTGGAGGCCCAGGATACCAACGAAGAGGTTATAGCCGCCTACGAAGGCGGTGCTCCTGTAGCAGTCGCGAGCCTGATGAAAGTACCAGATGGTTCAGATCTAATTGTGGGCTCCAAGTTATTGATACGCGAAAACAGTTCAACTAAAGGCTCTCTTGGAGATGAAAAATTAGATGCCAGTGCAGTTTCAGAAGCCAGAAAATTGCTGGCAATGGGGAAGAACGACTATATTTCAACCAAGTCGGGAATTGAATATTTCATAGAAGCCTATACGTCACCACCGACGCTTGTCCTAGCTGGCGGAGGGCACGTTTCAAAGGCAATCTCAAACATAGCCTCAACTCTCGGTTTTCGAATTTTCGTGATCGACGACCGGGACGAATTCTCTAATAAAGATCGTTTCCCTGAAGCTGATGAAACAGTCGTATCTGACTACGGATCAGCATTTGAAAAACTACCAATCGGCACGAATTCATTCATAGTAATCGCTACCCGTGGGCACCGTTACGACACATCCGCCACTGCCTCAGCAATACGAACACAAGCCAGTTATGTCGGATTGCTCGGATCAAAACGAAAAACGATTCTTATCTATGAAGAGTTATTCGCACAAGGCTTTACGATGGAACAAGTCCAAGGTGTTAGATCACCGATTGGTCTGGACATTTCTGCAAGAACCCCTGAAGAAATAGCACTGTCGATAATGGCCGAGATCATTGGGTTCCGTTTAGGTGGGGACGGTGGTCAACTCTCACTAGATCAAAAGCTGATTGACAAAGCTGCTGCTAAAGCCTCCGAAAGACAGGCTGGCGCAGAAGTAGCCGGCGCAGATTAACGTGAGTGACAAAACTTTCGGGGTTCTCCTGGCTGCCGGAAAATCCACTCGGATGGGTCGTCCAAAACCACTTTTGCCCTGGCGTGGTACAACACTGGTCGAATACCAGATGAATTCCCTACTACGGGCTGGCTGTGAAAAAGTGGTGGTCGTAACGGGTAAATACGATGCGGAAATGATGCCTGTACTGATCGATAGGCCAGAAATCATCAGGGCATACAACCCCAAATATGCTGAAGGTAAAGCGACATCTGTAAAAACAGGAATTTGGGAGCTACCTGACGATGTCAGATCCATCGTTTTACTTGCAGTAGACCAACCTCGCCCGGCTTGGGTCATTGAGAGGATCCTCAATGAACATACCGATTACGGTGCGGACATAACATCCCCTCGGTTCAACGACCACGGGGGACATCCTCTTATATTTAATTCATCTTTAAGAATTGAACTGGCATCCATCACGGAGCAGGGTGAGGGCATCAGAGAAATATTCAAAAAGCCAAACATTACCCGCAAGGACGTACTGTTCGAATCAGCAATCGTCCGTTTAGACATAAATACTCCTGAAGCATATAAAAAAGCAGTAGCCTCATACGCAGACCTGGCTGAGCAACGATAATAATTCACACGATCACTCGTAAACCAACTGAATCACTTTCCAAGATTTTTCTAACAGCAGGAAAATCTGACTAGCTTGCGAATATGTTTTAGGGCAAAACATCGAGGTTGGTCAGCAAGAAAAGTTCTACTCATAGCATGACAAATAACGAAACCAGTCCTTCCGCGAATAACCTAGAAGAAGCACGCATTTTTTTGGATTCAGCCGAGATCGATGGCTGGCTAACAAGAGACTACAGATATACGAACCCTGTTTTCGAGGCTGCTCTCGGTCTACATATCGAGAATTTAACCCGCCCTGTGTGGCTGTGGATTCCTGCAAACGGTGAACCATCCATACTTGCGCATGAAGTTGATATTGGTAGGTTCCCTCAAGGCCCCATAGCGTTAGTACCCTATGGAAGTCGTAACCAGATGGTCGAAGCACTTAAACAAATCTTAAATGGTGCCAAGACCGTCGCAATGGAATATTCACCCCTTTACGAATTGCCTCGGGTCGGCCGAGTGGATGCTGGCACTATCGAATTAGTGCGTTCCCTTGGAGCGGACGTGGTGTCTTCAGGCGATCTGATTCAGCACGCAACCGAAAGATGGACACCGGACCAACTCCAGTCACATTTCTTAGCGGTGGAAGCGTTAGACAAAATAGTGATACAAGCTTTCAACTATGTCGGTGAAAACATCCGTTGGGCTTTAACTGAACACGATGTCGCAGAGCATATTCGAGGGAAGTTCGATCAAGCGGGACTTGAATTTGATGACGGCCCAGTGGTGGCGTTTAACTCACACTCGGCAGATCCTCACTACGATCCGAAACCAAGCAACTCAGCTGTTATCAGGCGAGAAGGATGGTTATTGATCGACCTATGGGCTCGTAAGAAATCTGATCCCAATGCCCAACGCAACATTTCTGCTGACATCACTTGGACGGCTAAATTAGGCAAACCACCCAGTAATAAACATCAAGAAGTTTTCAGGGCAGTTACCAACGCACGAGACGCCGCATTCGAACTTCTGGAGAATCGTGTTCTCGAAGGAGATAATCCACAGGGTTGGGAAGTCGATCGGGCAGCCCGTAAGGTAATTGAAAAAGCAGGATATGGAGACCATTTTGTCCACAGGCTGGGACACTCGCTGGGCCACGAGGTCCATTCGAACGGCGTTAACCTCGATGACTGGGAGACCCACGATACCCGCACGGTCATAAACGGAGTTGGGGTGACTATTGAGCCCGGGGTATATTTACCCGAGTTTGGAGTGAGATCAGAAGTAGACGTCTACTTGGGTGAAGACGGCCCTGAAATCACGGGAAATCTCCAAACGGAAATCGTTCAAATCGAGACGAGTTAAATAACCACCTCAGTACCGACCTCCAAAGCCCTCGCTTTTATACCTGCATAATTGCCGTTCTCAACCGGGACACCATTCACCAAGCGATCCTCTGTAGCCTCGGCTTCAGGATCACCAGCAACAAGAACGCCTTCCTCTCCAGGCAGAGTGGGAGTCGAATGCAGTTGACCAATCATGTCGTCCATCATGGCTTTAAAATCATCGATATCTCTGAATCGTCCGATATCGACGGCCATGAGACAAGTCATATTTTCACCGCGAGCCAGTTGACGACTAAAACCTCCACCCGATAACACCCCACACAGAATATCCACCATCATTGCCAGGCCATAACCCTTATGTGATCCCTGCTCACGAGTATTACCAAGTGGATTCAGGGCCCAACGGTCATTTTCTTCTTCAGGTTCGGTTAGAGGTTTACCCTCGGTCGTAAGAGCCCATCCTTCGGGAATATTTACCCCGAGGCGACGTGCAAGCCCAACTTTCCCACCCGCAACTGTACTGGTTGCCATGTCTAAAACAAAATCCCGCTCTGCACCTGCAGGAGCAGCGAATCCAATAGGATTGGTCCCAAGCATTTTTTTAGCACCAAGAGCAGGTCGGACCGATGGCGTTGCAGTTGTCATAGACATTCCGATCATGTCATGTTCAAGCGCCATCATCGCGTAATACGCCACCATTCCAACATGGTGACCATCTCGGATACTAACCATCCCGAGTCCATACTCCTGCGCCTTACGGATCGCGATTTCCATCCCCTCATAGGCGGATACAAGGCCAATCCCATTACCGGCACTAAGTAGCGCAGTAGTCTCAGATTCAGTTATAACAGTAGTCTCTTGAGGGACCGTAAAAAAACCGCTCTCAATAGCTTCCGAATATCCAATAACCTGTGAAACACCATGTGTGTCAACTCCACGCACGCTCGCGGAAACTAACACTTTAGCGGCAATATCTGCATGATTTTCCGGCGTTTCAACAGCCTGAAATATCATCGAAAGTTGTCTGTGAAGATCCTCTGCTGAGACCCGTGTGGAATTGGACTCGTTAAGTTTTACCTTGTGTGCCATTTAAATAAAAACCTCTACCCCCAGATCTGCCGCGCGCAGCCTCATTTCATCGTACTGCCCATTCTCAACTGGCACTCCATTTGCTGAACGATCATCCTCGAAGTCCGCTTCTGGGTCCCCCGCAACGAGTACAGCCTTTTCGCCAGGCAACGGAGGAGTTTCATGAAGTTCACGAATCATGTCATCCATCATCGACTTAAAGTCGTCAACATCCCTGAACCGAGCAATATCAATCGCCATAGTCCAGGACATGTTCTCGCCACCTGCCAGTTGTGTGCCAACACCTCCGCCCGAGAGTACGCCACAAAGAATATCTACCATCACCCCGAGCCCATAACCCTTATGAGAACCTTGTTCTCTTGAACCACCCAAAGGATTTTGTGACCAATGATCACCCCGGTCTGCCGGTGGATCTGTCACAGGCTCTCCTTCTCCAGTCACAGCCCACCCTTCGGGTATTTCAACGCCCAGTCGTCTAGCTAGGCCGATCTTTCCACTAGCAACGGTGCTGGTTGCCATGTCCAAGATAAAGTCCCGCTCATCACCAGACGGAGCACCAAATGCAATTGGGTTAGTACCAACACGTGGACGAGCACCAAGAGCCGGCCTGACCGCTTGATTAGCGTTGGTCATAGCCATACCGATCATATCGTTCTGAGTCGCCATCATCGGGTAGTAACCCACCATACCTATATGGTGGCCATCACGTATGGTGGCCATTCCCAGTCCAAACTCTCGAGCTTTGGCAATTGACATCTCCATGCCCTGGTGAGCCGCCACAAAGCCAAGACCGTTGCCACAACTCAATAACGCGGTCGTTTCGGTTTCAGAAATGACTTCCACGGTCTGAGGAATCGTGTAAGTCCCATCCTCAATAGACACGGAATATCTAACAGCGTTACCGACGCCATGCGTATCAACTCCACGAAGACTAGCCGAGACAAGAATTTTGGCTGTGATCTCAGCATGATCCTGCGGAGTGCCTACGCCCTGTAAGATCGCAGAAACCTGTTTATGCAAATCCTCAGCTGATATGCGAATTGAATTAGATTCATCGAGTTTTAGATATTCAAGTGCCAACGACTTCTACTCTTTCCATATATGCCTATCCAGTTTCGGGCAGGATTTGGACAAAGTTTACGCCTAAATATGTGCGCTTGTTACCTGATCCTTCAGATAAGTTGAGCACTCAAAAACATGGAAAAACAAGCCTGATTTTGGGACAATCCAACACTGATCAAAAAAGACTTTAAGTGACATTTCTAATCCGGAAGTCGCGTACCTATGCCTTGTTCGAGCGCCAATTCATAAAGTCTCGCACATACGGCGAGGTCTTCAAAAGCTACACCTTGTGACTCAAACAACGTTATATCACTATCACTGAAACGTGCAGTTTTAAGACCCGCAACAATAGCGTCAAGCCGCACAGTCGAATCCCAGACAAATTCACCAGTCTCAGCAGCTTGCATCAATTCTCCGCATTCAATTTTTGCCTGTTCAATATCGTCACACGCTATTAGATCTGCCTTCCTGATGGCATGTGTGTCAAGCTCTCGTTTCGTCCAGGAATTATTACCCGCGGCATTAACATGCATCCCCGGTTCTAGCATCTCGCCGGTCACAACCGGCTCAACCGAGTTGGTAACAGCAATCAACACGTCAACCCCTTCGGCAGCATTTTCTTTTGACTCAACTGCCACAACTTTCGTGCCTAGTCGATCTGCCATATTCGCAGCAAAGTTCTCCCGATTAACGCGCTGACGAGAGAAAACTTTAACGTCCGTGATATCTCTAACAGCACAGACCGCTTCGAGCTGGGTTTCAGCCTGATAGCCAGACCCAATGATCCCGACTGTCGAAGCGTTCTGCCGTGCCATGTAATTAGTCGCGACCCCTGATGCGGCTCCAGTGCGAACCTGACCCATCCTGCCAGCCTCTAACAATGCTATTAGGCCTTCTCCATTTGTACCGTAAAGCATTACGTGAAAGTTCACTCCACCAGGGCCGCCAACGTACGATTTATGTCCGGCAAAGCCCCTTTTTGGCCAGGTAGCAGACATAAAATTGTACGACCCACTGCCAGTCGGCAGTCGATATCGTGATTGGTTATACACCTCACCAGCAGAACGGGCTTTGAAAACTTCTTCGAGTGCTTTCAAAGCAAGGCCCATATCGAGAAGCTCATCCACCTCAGCTTCAGTAAGAAATAATCGTTTTGTACGCGGCATGAAAAATTAAATCCTGTCTTTGTCTTTACCCATGAACCATCTCACTTTGGATGGCGCCACATATGGTTTAAAGGACCGTTACCTTCCCCTACTACATATGCATTATTCATCGCTTCCCATACATATTTTTTTGCATTACTGAACGCTGTTTGAATCTGGTCTCCTAATGCCAAACGTGCAGCAAGTGCTGAGGCAAACGTACAGCCTGTGCCATGGTTACTTGTTGAGTTGATCCAAGGAAGAGCAAATTCTGTGAAGGTATCACCATCGTATAGCAGATCAACACTTTGCCCAGAAGCCTCCAAGTGTCCGCCTTTTACGATTACATATTTCACACCAAAATCATTAATCACACGCGCAGCGGCTCGTGAATCATCACTTGAGCTGATGCTGATGCCGGCCAATTCAGCTGCCTCAGGAATATTAGGGGTAGCTACAGTGGCAAGAGGAAGTAGATCGCGCCGATAAGTATCGATGGCTTCATCCCTAAGCAACCTTGCGCCCGATGACGAAACCATGACTGGGTCAACGACAAGTGTTTTCCAATCATAATCAAGTGCTTTCTGAGCGACGAGTCGAACGATATCCGGTGAAGACAACATACCGGTCTTGACGGCAACCGGACACATATCTTCAACAACTGCATCAATTTGAGCTGTGATTATTTCGAGATCAACTTCCTGTACCGCAGAAACCCCCATGGTATTTTGCGCGGTAACTGCTGCAACTGCCGACGCCCCATGAACTCCATGTGCTGCAAATGTCTTAAGGTCAGCCTGAATTCCAGCTCCACCACCAGAATCACTCCCGGCAATTGTCATTACTACAGGCACCGTCATTTCGCTCGCCTTTTCTCTCATTTCTCACCGTCGTATGCCATATCCCAGAACGCGACCTCGTATCGCAGGGCCTGCTCAAATATAAGTTCAAGTCTCGGTATATCGATATCCATAGCTTCATCGACGATCATCGTTAAATGTTCGACAATCGGACCAAGGGCTTCTTCACCATGAAGTTCAATCCATCCTTCATAAAACCCGCCTAGATCGGACCCGCTGCCTCTCGGATTCGCTCCTTCTGTTTGAAGGCGTTCGCCCCAATCCAAATAAACGCCTTCTGTGACCAACATAGCAGTACAAACCTCACGAAAGGAGCCCTCGTAGGCTAGTCGTACAAGAAAATCTCCAAAAGACGAAGTAGTTGGAAGAGGTTGAGCACTGAGGTATTGACTCTCATCTATACCAAGCGTTCGAAAAGCATCTATAAACAACGTATCTTCCGCTCCTAAGATGGCGTTGAGAAATTCTTCCACAGGACGTGCAATTTTATTGTTTGGAGCTTTCGCTACTGCGATCCCAGCCATTTTGACTAGGTCGTTAATGAATATGTAATCCTGTTCAAAATATCTTGAGAAACGTTCCCTGCTCAAAGTCCCCTCACCAAGCTCAGTGATGAACCTATGATGAACTGCGGCATCCCATAACGTTGAATATTTCTGTTTAAGTTGTTCAGTAACAGTCAAGGATTCCCCTTTTTGGGTAACGAGTAAACAAGGATCACCATTGGACTCCTGTGTCCGAACAAATAGAATACCGCCTTGTGACTGATATAGACGTGTGCTCGACTGGTTTAATTTCTAAGGAGATCGTATTTGAATGGTAAAAACATAAAAGCACTGGTGTTTGATGTTTTCGGAACGGTCGTTGATTGGCGCACCTCCATCGCCCGCCAAGCTAAAGAGTTTGGTTCCAAACACGGGGTTGAAGCTAACTGGAATCAATTTGCCGACGACTGGCGCGATGGATATCACTCAGGAATGATAAAAGTTAATTCAGGTGAAGATAAATGGAAAATCGTCGACGAAATTCATCGCGATCGACTAGACCTACTAATTGAAAAATACGAGTTCCCTGCCTTGGAGGAAGATGAAATTGTCGAGTTCAACAAATCCTGGCACCGGCTTGAAGGGTGGCCTGATTCAACTGCAGGCTTGAATCGACTGAAATCAAAATTTATCGTGGCATCGCTTTCAAATGGAAACGTAGCCTTGCTGACAAATATGGCCAAGTTTGCAAACCTGCCATGGGATGCTGTGCTTTCGGCTGAATTGGCAGGTAAATATAAAACACACCCATGGGCATACCAGCGTACGGCGCAATTACTCGGGCTGAAACCCGAAGAGGTGATGCTAGTAGCAGCTCATAATGGCGATCTGCGCGGTGCAATCAACGCAGGACTCCACGCTGCACTAGTAACCCGGCCAAACGAATTCGGAAATTCCAAAAAGCCCGATCTGGAACCCGAACCGGACTTCGCCTTTTTTGCCAAAGATTTTCACGATCTTGCTGACCAGCTTGGTTGTGACTGACAATCCAAAATTCAAGGATCGAGAAAATGAACTGGAATTTCGAAAATGCTGCACCAGTCATCGGCTCTATTACCGAAGGTAATGCATGGGACGGTGAAAAAATGTTGTACTCAAATATCGCTATGAATCGAATATTGAGTTACGACCCCAAGACTCAAAACGTCGCGGTTTGGCGTGATAATACACAGGGTACAAACGGGTTAAATTTCGACTCAAAAGGAAATCTTTTTGGGTGCTCAGGTAATGGCCGGAAAATTGCTAGATTCGACCCTAACGGAGACATGACAACAATTGTTGATCGACTGGACGGACGTCGAATCAACAGTCCAAATGATCTTGCCATAACTCCATCAGGAGCAATCTATTTTTCTGATCGTGTTGGCGACGTCGAGCCAAACGTAGGAATAGATCATTCATCGATAATTTCAGCAGAGCCCCAAGAGGATGGCTCATACAAGGCGATTCGACGTACTTTCGACACGACTATGCCCAATGGACTGTTATTTTCTAAAGACTACAAAACTCTATATGTCGCTCAAAGTGACTACCGAGCCAACGAAAAACGTGAGCTCCGCGCCTACCCAGTTAAGCATGACGGTTCATTAGGGACATACGAGGTTTTACATGACTTTGGGCCTCATCGAGGTATAGATGGGATGACCCTGTCAAGTGAGGGCCATATTATCGCTTGCACTGGATGGGAGATCTCAGGACCTGGCGGTATGATCACTATCTTCGATCCCAAAGGTCGGATCATTCAAACCCACCCCACCCCTGCGCTTAGGCCAACAAACTGCACTTTTGCTGGTGAAGACCTATATGTAACTTCGATTGAAGGACATCTACTGGTCGCTCATGACACAGGAATGACAGGTCATTTATTGTGGCCCAATTAATCCATCGACTATAGAAGATAACTGCATCAAGGGAACAGGTTTAACAAATGCCCAATTGGAAATGGACTCAAATCGCAGATCACGACACATTGACCGAAGGCCCAGTTTGGGATGGCTCAGGACTGCTCTACAACGAAGTTGCTAAAAGCACCACCTTCAGATGGAACCCAAAAAACGACGAAACTGCAATATGGAGGACCAACACTAGCAAAGCAAATGGAATGGTTTTCGACAGACAAGGCCAATTGTTTGTTTGTGAAGGTGGAGCTCATAGAGTTACAAAAGTAGACACCGAAAATCCCGAAATCGATCCAGAGGTTGTCTCTAGTGGACTTGAGGGTGAAACATTGAATTGGCCGAATGATCTAGCGATCGATCAACACGGCCGCGTCTACTTTTCGGACCCCAACTACTCAAACAGTCCTAATAATCTAGATGAAGAATCCGTCTACATGGCGGAGCATACATTTGGAGGCAACTGGAACACTCACAGAGTTACATTCGACACCCATAAACCTAATGGAGTTCTTTTTTCAATAGACCAGAAAACGTTATTTGTAGCGGATGCTCCCTTTGAACCATTTGAGCCACGCCAATTGCTTGCTTATCCGGTCAATTCCGATGGAACTCTAAGTGACCATCAAGTTCTTCACGACTTCGGCCGAGGTCGCGGTATCGATGGGATGACCCTGACTTCTTCAGGCATCATTATCGCGACTGCCGGATCCTCTTCTATTGGCCCAGGTCCGATGATCTATGAGTTCGAACCTTCAGGAAGGGTCATCCAAACACACAAAACTCCAGTAGATAGCCCCACAAACTGCACGTATGGAGGAACATCACTTAACACGTTGTTTGTGACATTTGCAGGGGGAGAAGTTTATAAAGTCGATGAAACAGGTCATAGCGGGCATCTTGCGTACCCACAGCGGCGCTTCTAATAACCATTTGATCCTCCCAATGGATTACTGCCCCGTAAAACTTGTCTCGTATGCTGAAGAGGGATCTACTGATTGATCGATCAAGTCTCTTGATTTCATCCAGTCAGAAAACGACGTCCAGCGTTCAGGAACCAAAGAACCAAATGGCTGGTTTTCTGCTTGCCATAATGGAACTATAAGCTCGACGCCAGCCCGATCTACTGCTTCATCAATTTCGGCATCCGGATTCATCCTGAGCAACGTATCAATAGATCCTTGAGGATCTGATAATGCTCGTTCATAACCTTTACTAAATGCCTTTACGAACTTCTCAACAAGTTCAGGTCGATCTCTGACTGTCTTTTCGGAGGCGACTAAAACCAACTCGTAATATGTAGGAACGCCCCATTCATCTGGAAGGATGACATTGGCATCGTGCCCTTCGTTTTCCATAACGATCAACTCATGAGTCCAGTACGCGCCCACGACGGCATCTACCGTACCCGCAAGCAAAGCCTGCGATAGGGCAAATCCTACATCCACCAACTCCACGTCATCTCGAGATAACCCATCCGCCTCAAGCATGGTGGCTAGCATCGCTTCATTCCATGGAATTCCAGGATATCCCACCTTTTTTCCGGACAACTTGCCAGGTCGATCAATACCAGAGGATTGGAGAGACATCATTGAATTTAAAGGGCGCTGTACGACGCCTGCCACCGCAACAACTGGCACACCCGCATTACGAGCCTGCATCAGGTCCGGCTGATAAAACATTCCGAAGTCACTGTCTCCGCTCGCAACTAAACTAAGAATAGCCGTCGGGTCAGCTGGTGGTTCTACGGTAACGTCAAGCCCTTCGTCTGCAAAAAATCCTTTATCAACCGCCTCGTAGATTCCTGCATGATTCGCATTTTGGAACCAATCCAATGTAAGTACCAGCTCTTGGGACTCTGCTTCACCATCACTGCAACCGACCAGTGCGACCATCATCACAAGTACAAAATGAAAAAATAACTTTTTCATGACTCCCCTAAATTCTTAGCTTGATTCAAACTCGATGGGTATTTACGTAAAGACCATTTTTCTATTGCAACAATTGCGGAAAATAACGTAATTGCCACCACAGACAAAACTACTATTGCTGCAAAGACTCTAGCAGTTTGGAATTGCGGGCCAGACAACTTCATAAGCCAACCCAACCCAGCACTGGCTCCAACCCATTCTCCAATGACAGCACCAATCACCGATACCACTACTGCTACTTTCATCCCCGCAAAAAAATTTGGTAATGCAGTGGGAATCATTAGCTTTCTAAATATTTGTGCATTGGTTGCGCCAAGTGTTCGGAACATATCAACCGACTCTGAATCAACTGAACGCAGGCCCGTGACAAGGCTAACTACCAGCGGGAAAAACGTGAAGAGTACTACTACTATAACTTTCGAAAAAATATCCGTGCCAACCCAGATTATAAGAAGCGGTGCCAGAGTAAATATGGGTATCGTCTGAGATGCGATGATTATTGGATATATCGACCGTTCCATAGTACGAGACCACACAATTCCTGATGCAAGAGCAACCCCTATCATCAGTGACACAGCGAATCCCATAATTATCTCTAGCAGCGTGATGCCAGCATGTCGGGACAAAAGTCCTATGGAGTCAATTAATTCTTGAAAAATAATTGTTGGTGGAGGAAGTAACCATCTTTGAATATCAAGAAACCAAACAACAAACTCCCATATCAAAATAAGTGCGAGAGCAGTCAAAATCGCTGGTGACCAATTCTTAGCAGCTTGCCACATGCCTCCTAAATAATTGATCACAAAGACACCTCTTGCCTCTCCAGTAACGCCAGAATGCCTTTCCTTAATTCAACGAACGCCGGTGATGTAAATGATGACTCAATGCTGGATTCGCTCAACCTGACATCTACTTCAGCGATTATGCGGCCGGGCTCGCTTGCCATGATCATTACTCGGTCTGCGAGCAATATCGCTTCCTCTACATCATGGGTAACCAACAGAACTGCCTTGTCATTGCGAACTAACACACTAAGCAGCCATTTCTGTAACGCGGTACGGGTTATTGCATCCAGTGCCCCGAAAGGCTCATCAAGAAGCAACACATCATTTTCAAGCAAAATGGTTCGCATCAATGCGGCTCGTTGACGCATGCCACCAGATAGTTGCCAAGGCATATGGTTGAGTACGTCAAAGAGACCAAATGATTTTGCGAGTTCCTGCACTCGTGCCTTTGATACATCAGCGGAAATGCTACGTAGTTCCATCCCCAGCTGGCAATTCTCAGCGATTGTCCGCCACGGCAGCAGAAGGTCTCGCTGCTGCATGTACGAAACATTGCCTAGTCGCCCCGACGAATCAGATATACCGTTAGCAGTTATTGTTCCTTTACCAGGAGACAAAAGGCCGGAAATCAGATTCAAAAGTGTGCTTTTACCGCAACCTGAAGGCCCGACAAGGGCTACAAATTCTCCTCGATTTACCGAGAGATCAACATTATCGAGGACCGGTATGCCCTTATAATCAAATCCAACTCCAGAAACGGTTAACAACGCGTCCTTATGAACAGTAGACACGGCCATTTCCCAACACGAATTTCTCTGAACAGGAACTCATTCTTTTAACGCAATCACTCAGGTCTATTTGTAACGCTGAGTAATACACGCTCGGATATGGCATCAGGCCTTTTTCCTACGCTGGCATTACCCAGATCAGGTTCAAGGGTTGGCAAAGTTTCATCGTTTACCATCTCAGCCCGGCTACCCGAGCACCCCTGTGCGTTGCGAACAACACTAGCAAAGTTTCGGAACTTCACCTGCGCACAAGTTTTACAACCTCAAGGCATCATGTCAAATCATCTGTCAATTACCGTGCCTAGAACGTTTGCGGCTTGACCGGGTCACAGCTAGAATGCGGCTAATCCGATTTGAAAAGGCTTGTCATAGACACAGGAAAAATTCATCCGTTTTGGGAACCACCCCGTCAAATCCTAAAGAGAATTTCATCCGCGACGTTAGCTGCCCAGATTGGGAGATTAACCTCTCATCAGCTAGTCTGAACGCTGCGGCAGCTGAGTTTCCTAATCTCGACGTCGTGGCGTATCAGGGTCTTATAGCTAAATTGGGTGTGCGAGTAAAATCTCAACTCACCGCTCACCACTCAACATACGATTTCGTTGATGTCATGCACGAGGTTATCTTCAGGGAAGCGGGCTTTAAGGGCAATACAAAAGATTATTTCGATCCAAATAACAATCACATAAACCAAGTGATTGATCGAAAAACAGGAAGCCCGGTAGCGCTCTCAATCCTGTACATGGAAATAGCAAGAACCGCCGGAGCATTTGTAGATGGGATATCACTTCGCAAACACTTCATTGTGGCGATAGGTGAGGGTGATGAAAGACTTTATGTTGACCCCTTCTATCGCGGCGGACTACTCTCGAGAAAGGAATGTATTGTCAGCATACTCGGGAAAGAAAGAGTGGATGGAGCTGACTTCGACGATCTAGAACGCAAATTCCTGCGTCCTACAAACAAGAGAACCATACTCCGCAGGCTTATTAGCAATCTCAAAGTCGCATACGAAAAGCACAAAAAATACAAACTTGCCCTCTCAGCTTCAGAACGGATTCAACTTCTGGACCCTTCAAACTTAGGCAACCTAAGTGAGCTAGCGCACTTGCAGACCAAAGTGGGCAATTTCGGTGATGCCGTTGATTCCCTCACCCAATTCCTCGAACGCGCACCGGCTGGAGCAAATACAGAGCAAGCAGAAAGTGCTCTACGTAAGTTAAAGACATTAACGACTCAGGGTCAAGAAAATCCAGAGAGTTAGCAAAGCCTCGGGATCCAAAGAAGCGCGGATTCATATCGACCGAGAGCGATAGTAACCATAAGTTAGATCTAAACATGCGTCGCTACCTGCTAAATTTTCGCTTCATAGCCTTATATAGTCAGCACGAAAATGGCTAGATAATTTCTCTTGAGGTAACCCTTAAACGATATCTCTGGTTTAAGGGCACGGAATGAATCTTCTATTTGATCCATTGATCACAGGTGGCTCCTATTAAAAACACCCAGATAACCACTGGGAATTCTTAATATGAATAAAACCGTTCTTACCGAAGTAAAAAGTCAGATCGTAATACTTAAACCCACATGAATGAAAACACAGAAACTAAGGTTTGGATCTGTGATCGTTGCGCATCTCAACTGGTCGATCTACATTGCAAGTTGAGATGCGACAACTGCGGTTTTATGCGTGACTGCAGCGACCCATAAGTTAAATTAAAACTTATTATCCAAGACCAGTTTGATTAACTAACTAACAATCAACAACTTTGTTAGGTTGCGAACGCACACAAGATGACTGTTCATATACATCACATACCTGTAACAGTGGCAGCGCTATTTTTTCTCATTGCGCTCAGTTGCTCAAATCATACGGCTGGTGAGGAACCCACTGTCTCACACATAACGCCGGCCAATGCCGTACATTCATCGCACAGGGCAATGCAAGAACTTAACAATTTCGAGTTCGACTTAACTCACCCTGAAGGATTTACGACTCTCTCAGGTTCACTCGAAATGACAAAAGCCGGTGGAATTGTTACGTCCAACGGTTTTGATCTTATTGCTGAAGCAAGAATAGGACGCGCTTTTGTCCGGATTGAAGCAATTGTGATTGACGATAAAACCTGGATGACAAATCCACTGACCGGAACATGGTCCCAGATTGCCCCCGCGGATAGTCCTTTCTCATTTCTCGACCCCATAAAGTTGGTCGCAGATATTCTTGGGAAAACCCAAAACGCACGCTATGCAGAAAGCGAGCAAATGAACGATGAATTGGTCGTTGTAGGACAGATCCCCGCGGCTACTCTTGCTGCGCTCGTTGGGGAGGTTGAGAGGGAAGCTGCCCCAGAGATAAGCCTCACCATAGATGCCGAAAGTTATCTACTAAAAAAAATTGTTATAACTGGAATCACGCAACCTGGAGATGAATCAAACACTATTCGAGTAATAACGCTCTCCAATTTCAATGCAAATGCGTTACTCCAACCACCGATTTAAACCATGCTCCGCCGAATAGGTCAATTCATATCCCCGTACAAACTCATGCTGCCATTGTGTTTTGGAGTCTTCATTGCTGCAGATGACCAGACCGTAGTTGTAACCCTTCTACCGGAAATGATGACTGATCTGCGAGTAGCGGTAAGTGAACTCGATCGCGCATCATGGTCTATCACGGGTTATCTGATCGGTTACACAGCGGCAATGCCCCTAATGGGGCGCATATCTGACCGCACCGGCTATCGAAGAGCGTTCCTACTTGCAATGGCCATTTTCTCAATCGGGTCTATTTTGGTAGCAGTTTCTCCTGAAATCCCAGGGTGGCTTTACGGTGGAGAACCCGAATACAACTGGCTTATCGGAACACGTATATTTCAGGCAATCGGTGGAGGGGCCATGATTCCCATAACCATCGCAGCTGCAGGAGAACTGGTAGACGATAAACACCGAGCTATCGCATATGGTTTGATAGGTGCAAGCGCTGAAGCAGGAGCAGTTTTCGGTCCAATTTGGGGAGGAGGGATAGGCACTTGGCTTTCATGGGAATGGGCTTTTTGGCTAAATATTCCTTTGACCATAGCTGCGTCGATCTGGATTCTCAAAAATCCACCAGGCAAACGAACCAATGTACATGTAGATATACGGACCGGACTTATCTTTTCAGCTGCGCTCACGCTCCTGACCGTCGGCCTTGTGCGGATAGGCCGTCCGGATACGCTCATGGCCATCTCACTTACGCTTACTATTGGACTAGTATTACTACTCCTCTTCATCAACAATCGTTCACGCGATGCATTGTTTCCTCAAAACCTCTTCAAGCTCCTATCATTTAACCTTGCCAATGTGACCCATTTTTTCATCGGAGCTGCGTTAATCATCGGCATGGTTACAGTGCCATTATTAGCTGCCACTGTATTGGAAAAGTCTCCGCTAGAAGGTGGACTACAACTCCTAAGAATGACAGTAGCTATCGGTATTGGGGCTTTGATCGGAGGTTACATCACGCAACGCGTAGGAGAACGCAGCCCTGTAATAATAGGGACGACCATGACCGGCATAGGATTCTTACTAATGTCTGCCTGGACTGTTAATATCACTGACCCAATATTATCCATCCACCTAGTGATTACAGGCCTAGGACTGGGCCTGGTTATTTCACCAATTGCGGAAACCGGCCTCCGGAAAGTCGCTCGTGACCAGCGCGGAATTGCATCTGCATTGCTCAGTGCCTCACGAATGACAGGAATGATAGTTGGCTTAGCTGTAATGACTACATTGGGGACAGCACAATTTCATGAACTGGTTATAGACATCCCAGCTTTCTCAATCGATCCCGATGTGCAGCAACATATAATCGATAGTACTAGCGAAGCTGGCATGAAAGTATTCACCAGATTTTACCAGTACGGTGCAATCGTATGCTTCCTAGCCCTTATCCCAGCATGGATCATGACAAATAAACGACCTAATGCAATGACTGATAACAGTTAGTCGGCTGAAACCGAGCGGCGGTTCTCCGCTTTACGTTCTGCCTCAAGCCGTTCCAAACTATATGACCCGTGATCGACATAAGACATTGCATCAGCCAAAGCCTTATGACCCGCTTTGTCTCGAATAAGAGTGTGCATCTGTTGGCACACCCTTCGATAATCTGGATGACCCTGCTGAGCTGTACGCAGTTCTAAAATATGAAACGCTTCCCGCACATTGAACTGCATCGAATATCGAATTTTGAATGCAAACGGCACTACATATTGTGCAACTTCAGGGCCATGATCATTCAACATCTGGGCATAAAAATCGGATATACGCCTCATAGCGTCATCCCATCTTTGCGACCAGCCAACCTCACGAATAGCGGGGGGGGTTAAATACCCATGCTTGACACCTAGTCGTTGCCAATCAATGGTCAACATACGGTGGCGCTGTAGATCTCGAAAACTGCCAAAGTCAGACAACACATCAAATCTATAAAAGGATCGCTCCATACCGCGCCCTGGCTTATGACGCCTATTTTTACGCTGCCCAACGTACGATTTAATCACTTCAGTTTTTTCAGAATCACTCATACGATCCACAATGCTTTGAAGTTGAACGTCAGAGAGTTCTGTGTGTGCGTAAAGGGCAGCCGCGACAATCTTTTTTTCTGCATCTGAATCCCATTCAACCAAAGATACTTCGGGTGTAGGTTCCGGATCCGCATCAATACTCGAAGCAATCCTCTCGACTGCATCATGATTTTCTTTCAAGTAGCGTGACCAAGCTACACCTCGGTTGGGCAAATCCACACGCTTCATAAAAGAGGGAATTACTTTTCGCAGCTCCACCAGCATTTTTTGAGCATATTCACGCACCTCTTCTAAAGGATGACTGTTCATTCTTATAAGCAATTGTTCATAAGCTTGACCAGTAGCAAATATCCCGACATTTGAGTATGTCGATGCTGGTAAAAGACCACGTGCGACATCACAAGCTTTAGCTCTAATTGATGCGTTGTATATGAATTTAGAATCACCAGATTGCCTGGGATACTCATTTTCATAAAAAGTCACACAGGTGTGAACTAGTTGCGAATACTCGTCGAATAACCAATCGACAGTGTCTTTGTAATGTGAAGCGATCTTGCCGTTTTCGATCTCGGGTGGAACGATATAGCGATAATCATCGCCCAACTTCTGATCGTAAAAGATGTAACGAGTTGATTGCTCCAAATACGCAGCCAATCGACCCCATTCCAAAACCTTAGTGAGAATATTCGAAGCCTGTTCGCATGCGATATGGGCCCCGCCCAGTTGAGCTACAGAATCATCGCCGTACTCGGAAAAAACCCTGTCAAATAGTCCCTCCGCCCGATCAATTGACACAACATCGGTATTAAGAGTTGAATCATTTTGTTCTTCAAGCGTTATGTCCGTTTGATCGTAGAATTCATCCAAAAACAAGCGACGTAACGATTTGTGGGAGCGACTATAACGAGCAAATAACGCGCCTTTTACAACCTCTGGAAGGTTGATAAGAGCAAAAACCGGTCCATCTATGTTGGTAAAAAACCGACTGAGTATTGCTCGCTCATGCCTAGTAAATATTTCACGTACGTACATCGTTTATCAGCCTGTAGACTGCCCCGCAATCCTACGAGGAGTTCGGTCATGTTTACAAAAAGCACTCGCCTGGAAAGGAATTAACTCGACTCTAGATTTGCCGGGCACTCACAACATTAAGCGAACGGGATTTTCAAGGGTTTTCTGAAATTCACTCAGGAAAATGGCAGCCTCTGCCCCATCGCCCACGCGGTGATCAGCAGAAATAGTAGCATTCATTGTTTGCCCCACCACAACATTGCCATTATCAACAATCGGCTTCTCTTTGACAGCACCGACAGCAATTATTCCGGCATTCGGAGGGACAATGATTGCTGCAAACGTATCGGTCCCAAACATTCCGAGATTTGAGGTGCCAAATGTCCCCTTTGTCAGTTCATCTTGTGTCAGCGTCCCACCTTCACCACGTGCTCGACTACCCAGATCGCGAACCGCCTGAGAAATCTCAACTAACGACATATTTTGAATGCCCATCACCGCAGGTACGATAAGGCCTTCATCTAGAGCTATCGCAACGCCGAGATTAATTTCGGAATGTCCCACCAGCTTGTCACCATCAAATGAGGAGTTCCATTTGGGATACTTCACCAACGACGTAGCAACGGCTTTCAAAACCATATCGTTGACGGACACTCTTGACCCATCATCCAGCGCTTCATTGAGCTGAGATCGGAAAGTCATTGCAGCACCCATGTTGACTTCATGAGTCACATAGTAATGAGGCGATTCGGTCTTTGACCGAACCGTGACTCGAGCAATTGCCTGGCGCATAGACGAAAGAGGAGTGTCTGACCCATCAATTGCGACACTACGGCTCACACCTGATGAGGCGAATTGTGCGGAAGGAGTGAAATTCTCCACATCTGCCTTAGTGATACGAGATCCAGGTCCCGTGCCCGGAACAGTCGTAATATCGATGCCTTTTTCAGCCGCAATCTTGCGAGCAATAGGCGAGGCTTTAACCCTGCCACCAGCGACAGAACTGACTGCTGCGATTGGTTCTGTTCCGATATCATTTTTAGCTAATACTGAATCGGCAGGAGCAGGAGCAGGAGCAGGAGCAGGAGCATCAGATTGTTCGGATGGCTGGGTATCACTTTCCGCTACTACTGGATCCGATACTGCTTCAGGGATTTCATCCTCAGGATCACCAATGTAGGCTATAACGGTGCCCACTTGAACTAAAGAACCTTCTTCGACTGTGATCCGCCGAAGCACACCATCAGCATACGCCTCCATCTCAACAACGGTTTTGTCGGTCTCAATTTCAGCTAATTTGTCCCCACGGCTTATCTGATCACCTTCAGCTTTTAGCCATTTAGCGATAGTACCTTCAGTCATGTCGGCGCCCATTGAGGGCATGGTCACTTCGTTAATCAAATTTCCTCTCCTGCGGGAACATTCAGATCACGACATCACTGCTGCACACATGCAACACTGATACTCTGATTTATCAATACCTAGGATAGTGGGTATGCAACGATCCTGCGACCCTGATCTGGTCCGTTCTACCGCCATCAGCTTACTTCACAAGCCTAGACTGTTGGCGAGCGGTTATAGCCTTAATTCGGTCTTCCCTGCTGTTATCGGTTTTCGTACCCCGATCTTTATTGGCCCGCTGATCGTCTAACTCCTGTAATAAACACTTATAAGATTCAAAACGAGAAGTCTGCAATTGCCCAGCAGCAATAGCCTGTGTGATAGCGCAGCCCGGTTCATCTTCGTGGGCACAATCGCGAAACTTGCACCTCCCCACAAACTCCACTATTTCTGAAAAAGTTTTCGCAAGCGCATCTACGCGTCCTTCTACAAGACCAATTGTGCGTATACCCGGAGTATCGATCAATACGCCCCCATCTGACAGAGGTAACAACTGCCTAGTCACCGTCGTATGGCGGCCACGAGTATCCGAACTGCGAATACCTACAGTATCCATAATGTTTTCACCAATTAACTGATTCGTAAGAGTAGATTTACCAACGCCAGACGCGCCTATAAGAGCAACAGTTTCACCCCTTGAAATAAATCGGTGAAGCGACCTTATCCCCACCCCGGTCAACCCACTGACTGCAAATATCTCTACTTCTGGCGCCGCTGACGCTAGGGGCGCCAGAAAATTAATAGGATCTACTTCCTGTATCAAGTCTATTTTTGAAACAACGATCACAGGAACGGCTCCACTAGACCATACCAGCGCAACTTCGCGTTCCAATCTTGATACATTGAGATTGTTTGCAGCCTGGATGATGAAAACCGTGTTAACGTTAGCGGCCAAAATCTGTTGATCGGATTTACCTTCGGATCTTCCTCGCACCGATCTGTTTCGAATCAACAAGGAAGTTCGTGGTACAACAAATTCAATCTCATCCGAATATTGATGATCGCCAGGTCGCACTAATACCCAATCACCAACAGTCGGTTCAATAGGCTCAATTTCCGATCGGTTACCAGTGATATTTTGTGCGAAATTACTTCCAGCACGAAAATCCCCGGTATCAGCATGTACGAAAGTAGATATACCGTCCACACGCGCTACTCTGCCGGGTCGAAGTTCTGAATCCGCTACACAAATCTGGCTGAAATGAGCCATAACCGATTCTGTAAGCCCATATTGAACTAGATTTATAAAACTATCGTGTGAAATTTGGCTAGTGATCAGATTGTCTTAGCTGGTGAAAAATCAAAGTGAAACAGAGATCGTCTAATCAACGGTTCACTGATGCGAATACTACACAGTGTTACGCAATTATGTTCAGAGTCCCACATAGGAGATTACAAATAACACCAGATTCGATTACAAAACACTAAATCCCTACATTCCATAACCTTCCGCAGCAGCAGCTAGCACATCCCCAGCATCAGTGAGGACTTCCCGTTCAAGGCCTCTGTTATAAGGCCAAGGGACATCGATAGAACCTACCCTCATGATCGGGCCATCAAGCCATTCGGATGCTCGTTGCTGTAACTCTGCAGCAACTTCGGCCATGACACCACCGGTACGACGCGCACTATCTACAAGCACAACTCTGTTCGTCTTCTGTATTGAGGTCAAAACCGTTTCGATATCAAGTGGATTAAGCGAACGTAAGTCGATAGTTTCAACAGAGTGACCTCGTTCTTCAAGACTATCTGCAGCAGAATTTACCGGACGCATGCCGTAACCGTATGACACGAGGGTAATATCGGTCCCTGATCGACTTACATCAGCTTTTCCAAGCTCAATCTCATAATATTCGTCAGGAACATTACCTTTATCACCGTAAAGAAGTGCAGGTTCGGCAACTATTACGGGATTGTCATCTTTAATTGCTGATCGAATCAAACCCAGTGCGTCGTACGGATTCGACGGACATACAACCTTTATGCCGGGAACCTCAGCGAGCCAGGTCTCGAAACTTTGTGAATGCGTAGCTCCCAGTTGTACCCCTGCGCCTGTAGGCGCCCTGATAACCATCGGAACGTTAATCTGCCCCCCAGACATATAACGAAGATTGGCAGCCATATTCACTATCTGGTCAAAGGCCACTAGTGAGAAAGAAATGGACATGAACTCAACAATAGGACGTAAACCAGCGGCAGCGGCTCCAATCCCAGCGCCTACAAAGGCCTGCTCGGAAATAGGGGTATCTTTGATACGTTCTGGCCCAAACTTTTCTAAAAAACCATCGGTAACAGCATACGCACCGCCATACTCCCCAATATCTTCCCCCATCATGAACACTCGCGGATCATTCTCTAACGCCTCTTGCAGACCTCGTTTTAATGCCTCTCTGAAAAGTATCTCTGGCATATCCGTTAGACCATTACATCGTTATAAATTTGAGATAGATCCGGTTCTGGGCTCTGCTCTGCGAAATCGACGGATTTCGCCACCGTCTCGTCAACCTCAGTTTTAATTCTGGCAATCTCTTTATCAGTTACGACACCCATTTCAATCAACTTTGCTGGAAACGTCAGAACAGGATCTCTCCCTTCCCATTCTTTCACTTCTTCCTGACCACGATATTTCTGACCGTCGGCGAGGGAATGCCCGACGAATCGAAAGGTCTTAGCTTCAATAAACTGAGGCCCTTCACCATTTCGTATTTTCCCTACCGCTACATCAGTTGCCTCTTTCACTGCCAAAACATCCATCCCATCCACTTCTAAGGCAGGAATACCGTAGGTGGCGATACCAGGGTAAAAATCGATTCCTCCAGCTCGCACTCGCTCAATGGAAGAACCCATCCCGTACATGTTATTTTCAAGAAAAAACAAAAGCGGCAACTTCCATATTGCGGCCAAATTTAACGTTTCGTGGTACACACCCTGATTGGTTGAACCATCACCAAAAAAACACATAGTCAAAGCGTCGGTCTTTTGATACTGCTGAGCAAGAGCAAGTCCAGCAGCAAGAGGCAACTGACCTGCAACGATGGCATGTCCACCCATAAATCGCTTGGCAACATCGAACAAATGCATCGACCCGCCTTTACCTTTAGACGTTCCTGTCGCACGTCCAAACAACTCTGCCATCACACGGTTGACATCCATCCCGCGAGCAAGAGCATGGCCATGGTCCCGATAGTGGCTAACGATATAGTCATCTTCTCTGAGACCCGAAACAGCTCCAACTCCAGTTGCTTCCTGGCCTATGTAAAGATGGAGGAAACCACGTATTAAACCCTTGGAATAGTTTTCACCACAAGCAATTTCAAACTGTCGGATGAGGTACATCATCTTAAATAGATCAAGGTGATCGACCGTACTTGGCAAATCTTTATTAAGCAGTGGCGCCGAATCTCCATTCCTAGACGGCTTTGAGGATTGAGACCTAGATTTTGCGTTGGATTTGGTGGAACTAGCCATTAATTATCAGGTGCTATAAACGTAGCGCAACGCCACAAGAATCTACTTAATACCCGGTTAGTTAGAAAAGACCGATGGGTCATTCTATCGTAAATTGCTGGATCTTCTAGAGCATTCTGCAGTTGCTGCGGCCAGGTTGGCAGCTTGAAGCACATTTACTAGAAGCATTGAAATCGTCATTGGTCCTACACCCCCTGGAACAGGAGTGATAGCCGACGCAACTTCAGACGCGCCTGAGAACTCTACATCGCCAACAAGACTGTAACCGCGTTTTTTAGTTGAGTCTTCCACCCGGGAAACACCCACATCAATCACAATTGCTCCACTCTTCAACATATCCGCAGTAACAGCGCCCGGGAAACCAGCTGCTGCTATGAGGACATCAGCTTGACGGGTCTCATTTCCGATATCTTTGGTACCAGTATGGCAAACGGTGACAGTAGCATTTGCTCCCGGGCCTTTTTGCAATAACAATGCCATCAACGGCATACCGACAAGTTTACTTCGCCCTACGATCACTACTTTTGCCCCATTCAAATTCACGTTTTCTTCAAGCAGCATTCTCTGAACACCAAGTGGGGTCGCCGGTGCAAACCGAGGCTGCCCAAGCATCAGCAACCCCGCATTGACTGGGTGCAAACCATCCACATCTTTAGCGGGATCGAGAGCTGCTATCACCGCATCTTCATCCAGGTGTTTGGGAAGCGGCAACTGAACTAAAATTCCACTGAATTTCGGATCGCTGTTCAGCCTGCCCAAAGTTTCCAACAATTCCGTCTGAGTAATCGAAGCTTTGCGTCGAATTGTCTCGGTCATGATTCCGACTTTTGCACATGCAGCTTCTTTACCTTTCACATAAGAATGAGATGCCGGGTCATCCCCAACAAGAACCACAGCGAGACCGGGGAGTGATCCATATTTGGATTCAAAATCCCTCACACCGACTTTAACCTCATCATGGATTTTGGAAGCGATTTTTTTACCGTCAATGATGCGGGCTGTCACTATTGGAAGACCTCTAAGTCGATGTATACATCGGATTTCAGTTTAAAGAGTAAATTAGATCCTATATAAGATTACCCGCTACAAGCGATACTTATGCCAAGTATTATTTTCAGCAGTATTTAGACTTCTTACCAAACCATGCACGGGAGGCACCTGAAACATGATTTACACAGGGATCGACTTAATTGAGATTCCAAGGGTAGCTGGAGTCCTCGAACGATACCCTAAGCGATTTCTTACCAAGGTATTCACGGAACGTGAACAGTCCTATGCACGAGGTCGCGCAAATCAACTAGCCAGTCGATTTGCAGCTAAAGAAGCTGTGATGAAACTACTTGGAACAGGTGTACGTGGAGTGCCATGGAAATCGATCGAAGTCACCCGATATAGAGGCCGAGCGCCTGAAATTGTTTTACACGGGCCAGCCAAAGTTCGTGCTGCAAAAATGGGAATAACTCGTATCGCTCTAAGCCTGTCACATTCACGCGAGCTAGCGACAGCATCAGCCGTTGGTGAAGCCGACGATGATGCATGGAAGCCATGAAACTCGTAACGGCTGCTGAAATGCAGCGCATCGAAGAACGCTGCGTAGAGTCAGGAATATCTGAAGATAACTTAATGGAAAACGCCGGCGTTGCGGTTGCTGAAGCTATTCGTGACACACCCGAAATGAAACCTGATATCTACGGCAAACGAATAGTCGCTTTGATCGGATCAGGAAATAATGGGTCCGATGGTCTTATCGCATGCCGCTTGCTATCGATATGGGGAGCGCGGGTAGAAGTCTTTATTTGCGCACCAAGAAAATCATCTGACCCAAAACGAGAGCTGGCGGAGGATAGCGGAGTTACTATCATTGATGGTTTGTCACAAGGAGGACTTAAGTCTCTTAAATCGAAGCTTCAAACTACCGATCTGGTAATTGATGCGGTTCTAGGCACCGGTAATTCACGCCCAATCGAGGAACCCCTCTCATCTTTATTGCTCTGTGCTGCCGAATCTCGGGCAAGAGTGATGGCTGTTGATCTACCCACGGGATTGAACTCTGACTCCGGAAAGTTTGATACTGCAGGGCTTCCTGCTGACATCACTTTGATGCTGGGTTATCCAAAGCTCGGAACTGCAACCCTCACTGATTTAGAAGTACTCGGGGAAAAGATCGTATTAGATATCGGTATTCCAAAAGGTCTTGACTCACAAGTAAAAACGGAATTACTAACAAAAGATCTCGCTGTTTCGATTCTCCCTGCACGTCCCGATCAAGGACACAAAGGGCAGTTCGGCTCTACGCTGATCATCGGAGGCTCCCAACAATATCTCGGAGCTGTGACGCTCGCGACCGAAGCCGCAAGTCGATCAGGCACAGGACTTACTTTCGTAACGACTCCAGAACCCGCATATCGGGTGATCGCAGGCCATGTTCCTGAGGCCATTTATCAATCACTTCCTGTCTCTGAAAACGGTGATATCAATCCTTCGGAAGCCTGCAGCATAGTGCTCGACTTTCTAACGAACGCAACATCAGCCGTAATTGGTCCGGGCTTAGGTAAAAGCAGAAACACCTTTGAATTTGTGACGAGTTTACTTTCGCAAATCGTCGATGATATCCCAGTTGTCATCGACGCCGACGCTTTGAACATTCTCGCCGAATCTCATCAATGGTGGCATAGATTAAAAATCCCTTGTGTTCTGACACCACATCCTGGAGAAATGGGCAGACTAATGGGGATATCAAGTTTAGATGTCCAACAAAACAGAGTTGCAGTTGCACTCGAGGCGGCTGAAAAGTTCCAAAAAATAGTGGTACTTAAAGGCGCCGCCACAATAATTGCAGCACCAGATGGTCGTTTTAGAGTCTCTCCGTGGGTCAACTCCGGACTAGCCAAAGGCGGAAGTGGCGACACCTTGGCGGGTCTTTTAGGTGGATTGCTGTCCCAGCGCCCTGACAATTTATTGGATATCGCTTCATTAGCTGTTTACATACATGGCTACGCAGCTGACATAGCCAGGAGAGAACTGGGTGAAACGAGTATGCGAGCAACGGATGTATCGAACCGTCTCGGCTACTTCTATCGGGATTTCGTGTCAAAAAAAAGCTAATTGATATCTATCTGGTTCCCTCAGAGATAAAATCTTTACCTGATAACAGTACGCTCATTAATAACTGACACTCTTATACTTGAACGACCGTGACTTCTCTACTCGCCGTTGATATCGGTAACACGAACATCACAATCGGAGCCTTTGAAGGTCAGATTATTACCGCAACCTGGCGTCTGGGAACTCGCGAGGCACGCACCGTTGACGAGCATGTTGTGGCACTTCAAGGTATTTTGAAATCAAAGAACGTCGACCCAGGATCATTTGATGCTGTGGTCCTGTGCTCGGTCGTACCGCCACTTACAGAAGATTATGTCAAGGCGCTTGCATCCCTAACAAAAAGGGAGCCGCTCGTAATCGGCCCAGGCATACGAACTGGTATTCGCATTCACTATGACAGGACTCAAGATGTCGGAGCCGATCGAATCGTGGATGCAGTAGCTGCTCATCAAATATACGGTGGCCCGATCATAATTGTAGATATCGGCACGGCAACCGTGTTCGACGCAATCACCGTAGATGGTGACTACATCGGAGGTGCGATTTCTCCAGGACTGGAAATCGCGGCAGATGCAATGTTCCGTAACACTTCTCAACTTCGCCGTGTAGAAATGATCGCGCCGGATAATGTCATAGGCAAAAGTACAGTTACATCGATGCAATCGGGATTTATTTACGGATTCGCTGCGCTGATCGAAGGAATGGTGACACGATTTAAATCAGAGTTGAATCCAGGTAAGCCTGACGAGGTAAGAGTAGTCGCAACTGGCGGCTTGGCGAAATTAATGGGTGAACAAACTGACTGTTTCGACCATATAAACCCCGAACTCACGTTGACTGGTTTGAGGATGGTATATGAAATGAATAACAATTAATCTGACATGCCACCTAAGATGACTTCAATAATGCGACCAATATCACACACCCCTCTTCAAGGTAAAAACGTTGTTCTGGGCGTAACAGGTTCAATCGCTGCTTATAAGGCGGCAGATATCGCGAGCAAACTGGTGCAAGCAGGTGCCTCGGTCGACGTCATTATGACGACATCAGCCACCACATTCGTCGGAACGGCTACTTTTGAGGCGCTAACTCATCGACCTGTTACCACTGGCTTGTGGCAAGCACGATCGGAACTAAACATGGATCATGTTGCCCTAGCTTTACAAGCAGACTGTATTCTAATTGCTCCGGCTACCGCCAATACCATCGCAAAGTTAGCCCTTGGTATAGCCGACGACCCCTTGACGGCAACAGTACTCGCCACTGAGGCACCTGTGATCATCGCACCAGCCATGGACGCTGACATGTTTGCAAGTCCATCCACGCAACGAAACGTCAATACACTTGTTGAAGATGGAGCGATAATCGCTGGCCCCGCCAACGGACGACTAGCATCTGGATTATTGGGAAAAGGCAGGTTAGTAGAAACTCATGTTTTAGAAGGATTAGTGCGCCAAGCCATCGGAAGACATGGCGACTACTCAGGCAGACGAGTCATTGTTTCTGCGGGCGGCACCCGCCAACCAATTGATCCGGTCAGATTCATTTCAAATCGATCTACGGGGAAAATGGGGCATCGAATCGCCGAAGCTGCACGTGACCGAGGTGCTGACGTACTTCTGATCACTGCCTCAGACCTCCCTTATCCATCAGGTGTAGAGGTAGTGAAAGCCATGACAGTTGAAGAGATGCGCGATACGATTGTGCCATCATCATCTGAAGCTGACCTTCTTATCATGGCCGCTGCGATATCTGACTTCACCCCCGCTCAAGTTTCTGATCAAAAGATAAAAAAGCAAGGTCAGCCAGAAACGTCACTTAAACTTGTAGAAGTCGAAGACTTTATGCCACTTGCCAAAGGCAGGAAACTTGTAAAAGTTGCATTCGCTGCGGAGACAAATAATGTCGAAGAAAACGCGAAAGCAAAAACGACACCTAAAGGAGCAGCCTTTGTCGTTGCAAATGATATAAGTGAGCCCGGAAGCGGATTTGGCACAGATACCAACCGAGTGACATTCGTAGACTCCCAAGGAAACACACAACAACATCCTCTAATGACCAAATTAAACGTCGGTCACGCTATTCTCGACTACGCTTTGCCTTTACTTACGAAACATTAATCAGAGCTGATAGTGATAGTCTAATTTCGGACATTGTTCCATCAAATCCTCAAAAAAACATTAGCGAAAATTTATATCCGCAAGATTTCCATAGACTCAGCCATGCCATAACGGTGCAGTTCACCGTAGAATATGAGCTGTAAATACTTCACTACAAAATCCGATCGAGAGCGTCTACATGAGGCTGTACTGGAAGCAGAAGAAAAAAGGAATTGATCTAATAGTTGAAAACGATGAAGGTGATACTTTCTCTGTTGGAGGAGTTCGGGATACCAAACGCGGTATCGAAGCCCTTGCCAAAACAACCGGCTACGATCCTGGACGCGCCGTCAAAGGATTAGGATCAATGGAAGAAGGTCGGACTTTCGTTGAACAATTCGAGCCATGGCGAGAATTTTTTCCTGGCGATCCACTCAGCGTAGAGCCTGATATTGTTCCGATTGAAAACTAGATACGTTTAAACCCTGTTCATATCATGAAAACAGTAAATCAATCGGTACTAGATACATTGGCTGAATACGATTCGGCTACAGTTCAAAATGCAGGGATCCTTGTTCGTGGATACATCCACGAAGACAACGACTACACCGACCCCAGTATCCGAGAATACGTGTCCCCAGGAGAAAAACCCGCAGTCGGATACGCATTTACCTCAACCTGGGCTCCATTAAATGAACCCGGTGAACTCAAATCAAACCGCACAGACTATTTTGACTCTATAGCAAAAGCCGATGTACCAGTGATCGTAGTCCAGCAAGACGTAGAAAAGCCTTCTCGCAGAGGGGCCATCATTGGAGATGGCATGGCGTATCAAATGAAGGCACTTGGCGCAGTCGGCGCACTGGTCGATGGAAACGCTCGAGACATCCCGGGGATAAAACAAGCCGGTTTACCACTATGGGCAACTGGACGGGTTCCAGGCCATGGCCCTTTCAACATGATTGATCAAAACATTGAAGTGGTGGTCGCAAGTTTGAAAATCGCTCCTGGAGATATATTAGTGTGCGATGCTGACGGCACAACTAGAGTTGAGGTAGATATGGCTGCTGATGTGGCAAAAATGTGTGCGGAGGTTCGAATGAAAGAATCCGCTGTCCACCAATTCTTTGCAGCAAAAGATTTCACTTTAGAAAAATGGGATAAATGGAAAAAGGACAACTAGATTTACTTTAAATCTAGTCTTCCAACGGTTTTACGTGGGCCATGTAACGCCAATCAGACGTTGGAGTCCCCGGTACAAAGCTAATATCGTCAGCACCGCCTGCAGCCGCAACATCCTTACGTACAAGCCTAAGATCGTGTTCTCCAGCCTCATCGGTTTCCAAATCGAGAGTTAACAACTCTCGATTCAGACTCATACCACTTTCACTCTTCGACTTTCGGATTGCAGATATTGCATCGCATGCAGCAGAAAAAGATCCCGTCACCTCCGACGCGGGAATTGCAGCAAGCTCAGACACCGTCGGCCAGTTAGTTAAATGAATAGATGAATCTCCTGTTTCTTCAGCGAACACCCAACTCCAAACTTCATCTGTAATAGTCGGAACGATTGGAGCAAACAGCCTTAGCACAACATTTAGCCCAAGACGAAGGGTTGCCACCGCAGAGGCCCTTCCCTGCGGATCATCTTCAGATCGGGATCGGCGTTTTATCAATTCAATGTAATTATCAGTGAATGCTCCCCAAAAAAACTTTTCCGTTTCTTGCAGGGCTATTGAAAACTCGAATCGCTCAAATGCCTGAGTCGCAACTACTACAAGCTCCTTTAGTTCAGCAATAAAGGCGCGATCAAGCTCGTTTACAATCGGACCTTCATCGGCAGTCTGAGCAAGCACAAACTTTCCAGCATTGTAAATTTTGGTTACTAACTTGCCGCCAATTTTGAAGATTGACTCATCATGAGTCGCGTCGGAACCCAACCTGAATGATGCTGACCAATATCTAACTGCATCTGCACCAAAACGATCAAGAGTTTCGATGGGCGTTACAGCATTGCCTTTCGACTTTGACATTTTTTTGCGGTCAGGATCTAGAACCCATCCGGAAATGATCACATTCCTCCACGGCACAGTTTCTTGATGCAACAATGCTTTGGCGATGGTGTAAAACGCCCATGTACGGATAATTTCATGACTTTGGGGACGTATATCAGCCGGGAACAGAGAACGCATCTGATCACCTGGCTCACCCCAGCGCGCAACCACCTGCGGGGATAGCGATGATGTAAACCAAGTGTCGAAAATATCAGGTTCACCAAGAAAACCATCGGGAACTCCACGCTGGCTTTCACTATATCCAGGTGGAGGCGTTGACTCTGGATCGACGGGCAACATACTTTCTGTCGCTACGATCACATCATCGTAAATTGGCTCGGCATTGGAATCTAATGGATACCAGACCGGGATAGGCACACCAAAATACCTCTGACGAGAGATACACCAATCTACATTCAGGTTCTCAGTCCAGTTTTCAAACCGTTTGCGCATGAATTCAGGATGCCACTTGATCTTATTACCCATATCAATCAACTGATCCGTCTTATCAAGCAACCTAACAAACCACTGTCGAGTAGTGAGGTATTCGAGTGGGCTATCACCCTTCTCGTAATAACGCACAGGATGCTGTATTGGTTCGGGTTCACGCTGCAACGGCGCCCCTTTTCCAATCGCTGAATTTTCTGGATCGCGCATAAGATCTACGACAATCGATTTTGCCGATGGAGCACGTTTTCCGACAATCTTCTGATAGTTTGTGTTCGCCAGATCAGGATTGAGACTAAACCACCCATTCTCCCCACCAAATGATCGCTCCGAGATACGTCCATTACGTGCCATAATCTGGCGAAGTTCAAGCCTCTGTTCACGCCACCACATTACGTCTGTTTGATCGCCAAATGTACAAACCATCAATATCCCAGTGCCTTTATCGGGGTCTGCTTCGACACTTGGAAATATCGGTATTTTAGAAAAGAAACCCGGCGTGACAGCATATTTACCAAACAGACTTTTATAACGCTCATCATCCGGGTGGGCTGTCACACCGACACATGCGGCCAAAAGTTCCGGACGAGTTGTAGATACCACAAAACTTTCTGTCACTGCACGATCATCGAAAACGCCGAATTCAATGTCATGGTAAGCACCATTTTTCTCACGATCCTCAACTTCGGCTTGAGCCACAGCAGTTTGGAAATCGACGTCCCACATTGTCGGTGACTCTAACTGATATACATGTCCTTTTGCGTGAAGGTCCAGAAAACTTCTTTGTGCAATTCGACGACTCTTATCATCAATCGTGGCGTATTCATCGACCCAGTCAATTGAATACCCAAGCCTTTGAAAGGTGTCCTTGAACGCTACTTCATCCATCTCTGTAATCACGTGACACATCTCGATGAAATTTTGACGACTTACTACGAGCTGTTGATTTTTCTTCAATCCGAGTTCCGCTCTTTTAGCATCAACATCAAGATTTTCTACGTAAGGAATATTTGGTTCAGCTCGAACTCCAAAATAGTTCTGAACCCTGCGCTCAGTTGGTAAGCCATTGTCATCCCAACCCATTGGATAAGCTACATTCCAGCCAGTCATTCTCTTATAACGGGCCAAAAGATCCTGGTGAGTGTAAGAAAAAACATGACCGACATGCAGAGAACCGCTTACGGTAGGCGGAGGAGAATCAATTACAAAAGATTTGTCGCGCGAAACTCCATGATCACGCTTTTCAATCCCGAGCTCATTCCAGCGCCGACGCCAGAATGCCTCCCTCTCATTTATATCGAATCGCTTAGGGATATCATCAAAATGTATCGATTTCACTTACGCATTCCTAATTTGACCGAAATGGTCTTTCCAATTTTTAAAGACTCGAACACCAGAAACTACAATTTAATACAAAAAACCCACCCTTTTCAAAAGCCAAAATGCTTAATCAAAGGACGGGTTGCCCGCGGTACCACCTTCGTTGCCCACTATGCTATTTTATACAAACAGTGAACCTCTCTAAGAGTTATAACGGAACCACCGGGCAATCCTAAATACTACATAGGCTTTCAGATTGCCAGCTCAGAGACGACTTCGCAGATAAACAGGTTCCGATTTTCACCATCCACCGGATCTCTAATACCTGTCTCACCGTTACTACTTCTCATCAAAGCTTGTTCTATATAGACTCTACCCTAGCTCGAAGGTTGCCCAATTGCAATCACAAAACCTTCTCATGCCCGCGCCGTCTGCCCAAATGGCTTTGTAGTTCATCCGAATGTAAAAGTATTTTTCGCCGATCATTGTTCTGCCGCATTCGCTCTAATTTAACTAGACCCTTGCGTGTATCGCTTGCAATTTTTGCTGGGTCTGAACGCTCCATCCTGAGCTTAAATAACCAATAAGTGAAGGCATCATCAGAAGCAAGTGAATGGGCGCCTTTGCGGCGTGAACTCCTAGGTATAGATGGTAAGCCGGTTTCAAGACTAAAAACCTCCCAAAGTTGACCTCTGGTATTGCCGTAGAGCAGTTCATGAGCCCGCTCCAAAGACACATCACTTAACTCCCGTCCACTGGCCACGCGAATATGGGTTATTTCCTCTTCAACAGATACCAACAATGCCTGCTCAACCGTCACTCCATAGAAATACGAGAGATGTGCTCTAAACTTATCGACTCCGACGGCTCGCATAAATTCAGATTCTGCGAAACCACCAAAAAGTGCTGGATCATCAAGCCATTCCCACCAAATATCGTTCTCGATTTTAGAACTACATGCATCGAGCAGGCGCTCGGCGAGAAGACGCCAGTCAAATGCTTCACCAGCAATGAGATAGTCCATTCCTCTACCCGCGATGGTCTCTCTGGCAAGAGGCCATTCAGCAATCGTCTCAAGAACTGACAACTTCCAATCTCTCGCATTCTCATCAATCTGTGATTTCAAGCGAGAGATAATCACGTCAGGCTTCCATGCCGTAACTTCAGAAATAAATTCTTTTTGTTCGTTGCTAACCACGGGATTTCATAAATTCATATCTATCTGACTTCGGCAAGTTTAAAAAACGTCGTAACTCGTGGAATGTAAGTGTGTTCACTACCTGTTTTTTTTCAACCCAACCTCGAATAGCTGTTTGAACACCAAAGCGCAAATTATCGAATTGATTTATCCGATGGGAATCAGTGTTGATCGCAAATATTACACCGAGTTCAACTGCTCGACGCACATGATCTGCCTTCAAGTCAAGTCGATCAGGCGAACAATTAATTTCCATAACGGTACCAGTCAAAACAGCTGCTTCAAGTACGCTTTCAACATCCATCATAACCGGCGCACGACGCTCAAGCAGCCTTGCAGTTAAATGGCATATCACGTCAACATGTGGACTTTGCATCGCGCTGATCACACGCTTTGTCATGATAGCCTGATCCTGATCCATGGCCGAATGGATCGAAGCTATAACGATATCTAAATCAGATAAAACCTCGTCTGAATAATCCAATGAGCCGTCGGGCTTAATGTCCATCTCAGTACCTGTCAGCAGTTCTATCCCTGCCAAATCAGAACCCATTGTTCGCACAGTATGATTATGTGAATTAAGGCGATCAGGAGTTAAACCATTAGCCACTGTCGCACTCGGCGAATGATCAGTGATGGCCAAATATTCAAGGCCCCGACTCTGTGCTGCCTCCACCATCTCATCCATGGGGAACCGCCCATCAGACCAGTCGGTATGGCAATGAAGATCGCCACGAATATCATCTAGCGATATGACAGACGGAAAATGATCTTCGACCGCCCGCTCGATCTCTCCAGTGTCCTCTCTCATCTCCGGGGGCACAAAAATCAAGCCAAAATAATCAAAAACATTCTCTTCATCCTCAACATCAATCGGGGAATCTAATTCCAGGTCAAATAAACCGTCTGGAGATAATGTGGAGCCTGCATCAGCAGCGATTTCCTTCAACTTCTCTAAATGTGCATTGGATCCGGTCCCATAAACAAGTGCACCACCAAATGACTCCGATTTCACGACTTTAATTGAAAATTCCAGACCACTCTTATCTAAAAATTTAGCACTTGAATCATCGTGTCTCAGCACGGTATATGTATTCGACAATGTGGTGAAAGAATCGATAACCCCACGCATCTCAAATTCATCATCCACTGCACAGATTAAGTCGATGCTATGAACCAGTTCTACTCCTCTCCTGATGTCGCCAGCAACCACAATTCTTGCGATATTTGGACAACGTAATTCCAACTCGATTATCACATCGGTTGCATAGTCCTGCGCTCTGCCAATACCTATACGAGTCCCCTGCTCAATCCGCATCTTCACGTGGCGCAAAATAGACAATGAGTTTTTCTTGGTAATCCGAGGTAACGATTGAAAGAGCCCGGATTCAATTGAATTAGCAAGATCCTTAAATGAACCGATGCCAAGGTCCTGTGCCGCACTGAACGCAGTTGCAGGCCCGATACCTGGAATTTGTACAAGGTCGAGTACACCTTCCGGCATCTCTTTTAGAAGACTTTCTAGAAGTTCAAGCTGACCCGTTTGAACTAATTCCTGCACTTTGCCCACTATAGCTTCACCGAAACCTGGAATTTCACGAAGACGGTCAGGTTCTTCAACAAGTTCCGAAACGGGATACGGGAGACTTCTAATGACATCTGAGGCCCTTGAGTACGCGCGAACCTTGAATACGTTTTCGCCCTTTGCTTGCATCAAAATCGCGACGTCCGCAAAAGCTTTGGATATGGAAGTGTTGTTCATGTCCAAAAGATTATCGCTGCAAACGACAACTTGGTCGACCAAGCACCGGTCAAATGCGGTGAACTAACGAGCCTGCTTGGCCTGCTTACGTTGTAGCCGGTCAAGTTTTCGTCGTTCAGCTCTAGTCATTTTTCGGCCATCGGGAGTGTGCGTCGGCACTTGAGCTAACCCTGTACCACCTTGTTGCCCACCACCGTGGTTTGAATTCACATTAGCCATCACTGAACGTTTACCGGCAGCCGCATTGGCTTTTTGGGTCGATAAATCAGCTTTTGTAGCATTCATTTGTGGCTTTTCTGAACGGGTTGGTTCCTGATTCATTGCCACTCGAAATATTGTTCTGGCTACCGTCGATTTAATCATAGCGTCAAGTGACGTAAACATCTGAAAAGCTTGGCGCTTGTAAGCAACAAGTGGATCACGCTGGCCAGCAGCTTCAAGACCTATTCCCTGCCTCATATTATCCATCGATGTAAGATGCTCAACCCAATTTTCGTCAATGGTGCGCAACATAATCGTCCGTTCTAAACGATGTAATAAATCCGCCCCAAATTCTTCAGTACGTATGTCATAAATCTGACCTACGAGTTGAATAAACACTTCTTCAACTTCATCAGGCCGCATATCGTATATATCGTCTTTGTCCGGGAAACCATGCAGTGAGGGGAATACTGTCATCAATTCTCGATACAGACCGTCGACGTCATAGTTTTCTGACCCACCGACAATTCGATCGCCAACTATCGCACGTACTTCCTCGTCCAGATAACCGCTGATTGTCGGTCGAAGGTCTTCACCGTCAATGATCTTATCTCGAAGTTGATAAATCACATCCCGCTGGGTATTCACCACATCATCGTAGTCAACCAGATATTTACGAATTTCAAAGTTCTGTGCTTCGACTTTAGTTTGCGCGGTTTCAACAGACTTTGAAACCATCTTGTTTTCGATCGGTACATCAGCTTCCCAACGGAACAGGTTCATCGCCCCTTTTATCCGTTCACCACCAAATCGTCTAACGATGTCGTCTTCGGTAGAAAGATAGAACTGAGTTTCACCAGGATCTCCCTGGCGGCCGCATCGACCACGCAATTGATTGTCAATACGTCGCGATTCGTGTCGTTCGGTTCCGAGTACGAATAATCCACCTTTTTGGATAATCACTTCATGATCTATATCCCACCCAGCTTCAGATGCAACTGTGACATCTGGATTGCCCCCGAGGATAATATCGGTCCCACGCCCAGCCATATTTGTCGCAACCGTGACCGACCCAGCTTTTCCAGCTTCGGCGACAACGCTCGCTTCTCGCTCATGCTGTTTAGCGTTAAGTACATTATGAGGTACCTTATTTTTTTTCAGTAAGCCTGCAAGTAATTCCGATTTATCGATACTCGTTGTTCCAACCAGAACCGGTCTACCATCACGATGTAGCTCACTAATTCGTTGAGCAATCGCATCCCATTTAGCTTCTTCAGTCATGAAGATATAATCCCCATGATCAATTCGCTGCGTGTCGCGATTTGTTGGTATTTCAACTACTTCAAGTTTGTAAATCTTGTCCAACTCTTCTGCTTCCGTTGTAGCAGTACCTGTCATACCGGCGAGTTTTTCATACATACGGAAATAGTTTTGAAGTGTGATCGTCGCGTAAGTGTTCGACTCCCTCTGGACATTTACTCCTTCCTTCGCCTCGAGCGCTTGATGGAGGCCATCGGAGAACCGTCGCCCAGTCATTAACCTGCCGGTAAACTCATCAACGATGACCACTTCATTGCCCTGGACCACGTACTCACGATCCCGCAGATAAATGTGTTCTGCCCGAATGGCATTTTCCGTGAAATGGGATAGAACATCGTTTTCAGGGCTGTAAAGGTTTTCTACCTTCAACTCACGCTCGATAGCCTCGATGCCCTCTTCAGTAATGACTATCGTCTTACGTTTGTCCTCGATCTCAAAGTGAACATCAGGGCTGAGTCGCTTCGCCAACTGGGCAAATCGGCGATACTCATGGCTCTGTTCACGTGCAGGACCGGAGATTATCAGTGGTGTCCTAGCCTCATCAATGAGAATATTATCGACTTCATCAACGATCGCATAATTACGCCCACGTTGGACTCGGCGCCCAGCCTCTTCCACCATGTTATCCCGTAGATAATCGAACCCAAATTCATTGTTTGTACCGTATGTGATATCACAGGCATATGCTTCCTGTTTGGTACTGGGTTGAAAGTTATCCTCTGGCAGTCTTACTGGCGGCGCAGCATCGTCATCATCAGGTGTTTGCGCATCAAGTGGAGCGTCAGGATTGAATACCCAAGAAGAATTATTCTGAAGGCACCCAACAGTAAGACCCAAAAAGTGGTGAACGGCACCCATCCACCCAGCATCACGCTTAGCCAGATAATCGTTGACTGTAATGACATGGGCACCCTCACCAGAAATAGCATTCAGGTATGTAGGCAAAGTGGCAACGAGGGTTTTACCTTCACCAGTACGCATCTCAGCGATCTTTCCCTCATGCAACACGATCCCACCAATCAACTGGACATCAAAATGGCGCATGCCAATGGTTCTTTTTGATGCTTCTCTAACCGCAGCAAATGCCTCAGGAAGTAGATCATCCAAGCTCTCGCCTTCGGTATATCGAGAACGTAAAGCGACTGTGACAGCCTTCAAATCGCCATCACTAAATTTTTCAAAGTGGGGCTCCAACTCGTTAATTGCATCAACGAGCGGATGAATGGCTTTCAGCGCTTTTTCGTTGGAATCACCAACAAGTTTGTTGAATAAATTTAACATATTCAGCTTGTAACTCGCAGTATTTAGTACCGATTATGCCCAGATGAAAATCCACCAGTTATTGGGTAAACAGTTCCCCAACCGAACGACCTTCGTGAATCCGTTTAATCGCTTCCCCAAGAAGTGGAGCAACAGATAACACTTTCATCTTAAAGTTTACTTTGTCAGCAGACAAAGGAACTGTATCGGTTATTACAACTTCCTTGATATGTGAAACTTCAGCGAGTCTAGTTGAAGTATCTCCAGACAACACTCCATGAGTGGCCACGGCATAGATATCTGTACTGCCCCGTTTGGTAATAGCATCGGCGGCAGAAATCATTGTGCCCCCTGTACCAATCTCATCATCAAACAGGATAACCGGATGACCATCAACATCACCTATAACATTCAAGCTTTCAACCCGGTCGTCATTGCCAAGTCTTCTTTTCTCAACTATCGCCAGAGGAGCATTAATGGCATCAGCAAAGTCACGAGCTTTCTTAGAAATCCCGATGTCCGTCGCAACCACCACCGGATCATCTAAGTCCCTTTCAACAAAATATTCGACAAGTTTCGGCATAGCCGTGAGTTCATCGACCGGTACCTGAAAAAATCCTTGAACTTGACCAGCGTGCAGATCCACCATCACTACCCGCTCTGCACCTGCTGTTTCAAGTAAATCTGCGACTAAACGACCTGTAATCGGAACTCGAGGCTGATCTTTTTTATCCGTTCGGGCATAACTGTAAAAAGGAACTACCGCTGTTATTCGTCCAGCTGAAGCACGCTTGGCAGCATCAATCATTATCAACAGTTCCATGATGTGATCATTGACCGGTTCTATGGTCGATTGCAGTATAAAAACATCTTTTTGTCGAACGTTTTCTAATATCCGTACAAAGGTGTTGTCGTTACTAAACTTAAAAACCTCTACCTGGCCCACACTCTGATTCAGGTAAGCACAAATATCCTCCACCAATTGGGGGTGGGAGTTTCCAGCAAAAATGACAGGGTTTCCATTAGTACCAAGCATCATATCCCCTTGAACTTTGGCCGGCGTTTTTGCCTTAAGGCTTCCATGCCTTCAACATGGTCATTAGAGGATAACGTTATTGACTCCGCTACGGCAGCCATTTCAAGGGAAGTTTTGAGATCCATTGACAACCCACGGCGCATCATGCTCTTCGCCAGCCTAATAGCTATTGGTGGCCCGCACGCAATACTTCGAGCCATATCTTGAGCTTTGCCTATTAGCTCCTCGCCAGATACAACATCGTTCAAAAAACCTAGATTCTCAGCCTCAGTCACATCCATGAAACGTCCTGTGTACATCAGTTCGGCGGCCTTTGCATGACCGAACAGCCTAGGGTAAAGCCAAGTCCCCCCGTACCCAGGAAATAAACCAACATGGATATAAGCAGCCATGAAACGAGCATTATCTGAAGCAATACGAATATCGCAAGCACACGCAAGATCAAATCCGGCACCGACAGCATCGCCATTTACTGCTGCAATAACAGGTTTTTCCATTTCGTGAATACCCAATATTACCTCTTGAGCAAGATGAAAACCTCGTCTTAGGCCCTCCGCTCCTTCAGGTCCAGGCTTATGCGGCCCATCACTTTTACCACCTGACATCTCGTCGGTATCGGCTCCTGAACAGAAAGCACGACCTGCTCCGGTGATAATAATTGCACGAATTGAATCATCTGATGCTACCGACTTTAAGGAATCGACAAGCGACTTAAGAAGCTCACTTCCGAGTGAGTTCAGTCGATCAGGGCGATTAAGTGTGAGGGTAGCGTACCCTTGTTCACGATTAACATCTGTAATCAAACCGTCATTATTCGTCACCTGAGCATATTCTGACATGAGGAAATTCTAGCACCCTAAAAGGAAAAACAAGCCGTGAATAATTCGATGACATAATCAATTTAACGAGTGCTTTTGTCAAACATATCTCGTAGATGAATCAGTGTGGTAATTTGCAGAAATATTCACAGACCAAAATAAATTTCACGTCTTTCCGCAATAATAAAACAGCAAGACAACTTATCAGGACAAATCGTCGTAAGCATGCTTTTTAAAGCCGAAGATAATTTGGGAACCATCTGAGAGAATTGGCCTTCTTATAAGACGAGGCTCTTTCGTCATCAAGTCTATTAACTCTTCATCCGACGCTTTACCGCGAAGATTTCTATAGGGTTTCGAGCTCGGGCTTCGCCAAGCAAACATCTCATCTACGGAACAAAGTTCGCTAATATCTTTAATCTCTGCATAGGACAGCGGATCTTTGAAAAAATCACGTAACGCATATTTAAGGTCTAAATCGTCAAGAGCCCGACGGGCCTTCTGGCATGTACTTCAACGGGACCAACAGTAAAACTTCAATTCATCAGACAAGAAAAACCCCCATGGGTAACCTCGATATTTCCCCGTTCGACCCATAATTATCAAATATGAGACAGGCTCACCCTAGCAGCTATGAGGCGCCTTGGGTAACCAAGCATACAAAAATATAAGAAAACATATTCAAATTTGGTCACATCGGTCGCCATTTAAACGCGTCATAAGTGATCTTCGTTTAGGAACTCGCAGTTTTACTAATTTGAGTGTTTACAGCTTTGGGCTTTCTGGACTCTGGACGGCTGTTGGTTCAGTCATACTACCTTTCAAAATATTAGAAATTTTGGAAATTGGCACGATCGAAATTTTGGGGCAACCGTTGGACAAAAATGGCGCTCTCGGCGTGATGTCGTTAATCGGCTTACCTATGGGGGCAATGATCCAGTTAATCTTCGGATCAATAAGTGACCGCAGCAATAGGCCAGGAAAACGCTTGTCGTATCTATTATTTGGCGGACTTGGGTTGGGCATATCCACCATACTTCTTGGATTCGCTACAACTTTTGTCTCGCTTTTCCTCATGTATATGGCGATACAAATTTTCGGAAACGCTGGACAGGGGCCTGCCAATGCCTTAATCGTGGATCACGTACCCACGCGTCGAAGGGGTGAGGCATCGGGTGTTTTAAATTTGTGGCGGCTCATGGGAGCCGGAATTGTCACGGTGATCGTCCTGCAATTTATGGCGAACTATGAATCAGGATCTGCTCCGCAATGGCTGTGGTACTCAATCACATTTATGGTTGTGGTTTTGATTGTAAGTACGTTGTGGACCACCCTATCTATACGACCAAGTGCAAAGCTCAAGAACACTAGCCTGAATGAAAATCCAACACTCGAAAATACATCACTAGATAACGATAAGCCCGAACAAAGGTTCAAGCTGTCAAAAAGTTACATCATTTTTTTAGTAGCGCTGGCGTTCTCCATCGCAGCATTATCATCTTTGCAAATTTATGCCCTGTTTTTCCTTCAGGATGTAGTCGGTTTGGCGAATCCCGCCGACGGAGCAGATTTACTAGTCATAGTAGTCATAGCGACGGCTGTGTTTACCGTTATACCAGCAGGTAAATTGGCCGACAGATTCGGGAGAGGAACACTATTTTTTATTGCAGGACTGAGTGGTGTGGCTGGATCCACACTATTACTATTTGTAAATTCAATCGTACCTGTACTTGGTATCGGCGCTATTTTGGGATTCAGCGCTGGCTTATTTTTAACACTAACGTGGACCGTAGCTAACGACCTCGTAAGTCGGATAGCGGCAGGAAAAGAACTCGGTTACACAAGTATTGCAACGCTAGCTGGATCTGCTGCAGCAAGATTTGCAGGGATAGGAATAGACCAACTCAATAACCTGTCGGAAAATCTCGGATACAAGGCGATGTTAATAGCAGTAGCAATCGCGTTCGTCATTGCCGCGGTATTACTTGCCAGAGTAGCGAAATATTTACCGCAAAATGACACCTGATCCCAAGCAAGGTATCGATACACCAAATAAATTTTTGAATAGGTGAATTCAACTAACTCATCGATATACTTAGAAATTAGTGAATATCCAATAAGTAAGTATTGGATATCATCCAAAAATCAATATGCAAAGTGGATCCCCTTAAATGAACGTAGATGTTTATATAGCCAGCCCACGCGGTTTTTGTGCCGGAGTCGACCTAGCTGTCGACATCGTTGATCTAGCTATCCAGCAATATGGGAAACCCGTCTATGTCAAACATCAGATCGTTCATAATCCCAAAGTGGTAGCAGATGTGGAATCCAAAGGCGCTATCACAGTGGAACAAGTCTCCGAAGTTCCTGAAGGAGCAGTAGTAGTCTTCTCAGCGCATGGATCTCCACCCTCAGATTATGAAACAGCTGCCAATAGAAATCTCACAGTCTTGGACGCCACTTGTCCACTAGTTACAAGGGTTCACAACGAAGCGAAGAAATACACAAGGGAAGGAAAGAAAATAGTCCTCGTGGGTCACGGCGGTCACCAGGAAGTGATCGGGACCACCGGTCAAGCCGAAATGGAATTGGTCGACGAAAGACAAGAATGGCAACTACCGAATTGGGGCAAGGAAACTGAAGTAGCCGTATTAACGCAGACCACACTTTCTGTCCACGATACTGCTGTGGCGGTTGAAAAAATACGACAAAAACACCCTGATGCAGTTATACGAAATGATATTTGCTACGCGACCACAAACCGCCAATCAGCAGCCACCGAGCTTGCAGATCAGACTGAAGTAGTTCTTGTGATAGGCGCCCAGAACAGCTCTAATTGCAACCGTTTGAAGGATGTAGCCATAAACAAAGGAGTACCGGCGTATTTAATAAATGGCCCGGAGGAATTGGACCCTTCTTGGATCGAAGGGGTAACAAAAATCGGCATTACCTCAGGTGCCTCCACACCCGAAGCCCAAGTCCAAGCAGTGATCGAATCAATAGCGCCTAACAACATATTCCGAGTGGGCCCCGGTGAAGAAAAAACCATATTCGCGATACCCCGAAATTTGCGAGAGATGGTAGGAGAGGGTAAGCGACGTAATCCAGAAACCAAAAAAGATATGACTACTGATGAAAATAACTAACGTCGAATGTTTAGTTCTCGACGAGGAATATCCGTATGTAATCCTACAAACCGATGAAGGTATCACTGGCTTTGGAGAGTGTTTCCGTCGAGCTCCATACGTCTCGAAAACCACTATCGAAACTATTTTTGCACCATTAATAATCGGTAAATCTCCGTTCAATTCAGAAGAAATCTGGGACAGCATGCTCAGAGCCGGTGGAGTAGCCGGGCCCCACGGAGCCCTCCTAACCGCAGCGGCGGGAGTCGATCTAGCTTTATGGGACCTGAAAGGCAAAGCTCTTAACACACCTATATACAACCTGATCGGAGGGAAAAGTCGAGACAAGATCAAGGTTTACGCCAGTTCCCTTGTACGTGACCTCATGCCAAAAGAAGAAGCCAATCGTGTGGCTCGCTTCCGCGATGAAGGATATACCGCTTACAAAATGCATTCAGCTGTTCCAGGAAGAATTGACGACCAGCGAGATTTAACCGTTGAAACAGTGAAGGCAATTCGCGCGGAGGTCGGATATGACATGGACGTGCTCGTAGACGTAAACAGCGCTTACTCGGTCCACCATGCTATAGAAATTGGACGGCAACTACAGGATCTTGAAGTTTTCCATTTCGAAGAACCCGTTCATACCAGAAACTACGAAGGCTTAGCTGCAGTGGCCGATGCTCTGGATATGCCTGTCGCTTCAGGAGAAAATTCATTTACGCGCTGGGAACATCTAAGGCTTATCCGAGAAGGCCGACCAGATATTGTTCAGCCTGACGTAGTGAAAGTCGGAGGTATCACGGAATTTCTCCGTATTGAAGCAGTGTTAAGTGCACACGGAGCAACGATGACTATTCATAACACCCAACCATATGGCTCTACTGCTGCCCACGCCCATCTATTGGCTCCGAGTAATAACTTTCCATATGCACAGGAGTACAACATAGAAACAGTCGGGATTCGAGATAACGACTCAATTCTGGACACGCCATATGAGGTGGAAGACGGATTCATACGAATTCCGGATGGACCCGGGCTGGGCCTAGACTACAACTTAGAAAAAATGCGTAGCCGAAGCAGTGATACACCATCTGTCTTGCGATCTGCCTGGGGACATATGCAGTAAATAGGAAAACTACCCTATTTCTGCTCGTCAATGGAAAAACCTGTAATCAATTCAGGCCATCTGAATAGCGATAGAGCTATTGCGAGCAAACCAACCACAGCGTACCCAGTGATAGTCACAGGTACACCATACTGTTCGATTAGCCAGCCACCGATCACCATTCCCATGGGTAGAGCATAAACAGCGAGCATCCTCACGCCCATCACGCGGCCTCTCATCTCAAACTTGGCAAAAGTTAAAAGCACGACAGACATGGTAATCATACAAAAACTAACTGAAGCCCCGATAAGGGCGAGTGCTGGCAAGCCCCACGTATTCGACTGAGTTTGTGCGAAAAAAATTAAAAGTACGTGCCAGACGATCATAGCCAGCATCATAAAACGTTCAGGACGAGAAAACTTTACTACTGCAGCCATCAACAATGACCCAAATAATGCTCCAGCCGCAAAAGTGGCAACCATCACGGCGAGCCCATTTTCATCGTGACCGTACACATCCCTAGCCACTACTGGCAACAGACCGTTAGTAAATGGAAACGCAGTGGCATTGACTAAAAAAGCGAGGAACATAATTGGCTGAAGGGCCGACGAATTCATGATGTATTTCATGCCCTGCCTCATATCAGTTAGTGGATTCATGCGTTTATTGATCTGCAAAGTTGAAGGAACTGATCTGATACCTAAACCAAAAAAAACGCTGAACGTGTAAAACAAACTCACAGCAGTGAGGGCCCATCCAAGTCCTAAGCGCGACAGTAAAGTCGCACCTAAGAGAGCCCCAACAATTCGTGCGGAGTCTTGCGTTGTTCGAGCAAAACCGGATGCATTCATCAACAATCGGCGCGGCACCGTGTCCGCAATCAAAGATTGGCGCAGTACATTATCCGCAGGCCTTAATAACCCGCTGAATCCTGCAACAATAAACACATGCCAAGGTTGAATCGAACCAGTGACGGCAAAGACCAGTAACACCATCGACGATATACCTGTGCCGATACGAAGCGAAATCAACATCAGTTTTCTATTCATTCGATCAGCAATTACACCAATTAAGGGTGCGGTAATGGTTCCGGAAAACCGCAGGGCACCCAGTAATCCGACCAAGAACGGCGAATCCGTAGCGACCAAAATGTACCACCCCAGGATCAGAGTTTCCATTTCTGATCCCCAGGTATTCATAGCGTCAGCAGACCACTGGAATCTGAAGCTTCTAATACGAAATGCAGATAAAACGGATCTTGGACCAGATGCGTTATTATCTGAAGAGTTCCCACTGGACTTGCTAGATCTGTCAGCTACCATCGATTCGTGATTATTTCTCCAAAAAAGATGACGGTCGCAACGTTCATATGCATAGCACTATTTACGCTCACCGTTTTAGCAGCTTGTCAATCAGTCGAAGATAGATACCCTTCGCCAAAGTTCCTAAATTCCAAAGATTGTCAGGATTTACAACACGGTGTTTTACCAGTAATCGACCTGTTTATTTCAAAATCCAACGGTGAGCAAGATATTACTTTACAGGTCGAGGTAGCAGATGAGCCTTCTGAACGAAAACAAGGTCTTATGTGCCGGGAATCAATCCCATCAGAGACTGGAATGCTATTCACATATGACTCGGACAATTCAAGTGGTTTCTGGATGTACAACACATACACTGCAATCGATATTCTATTCGTCGATTCTTACGGTCAGGTAGCCGATATGATCAAAATGTCACCCTGCCCAAGACAAACGTTACATCCGGTGGAGGGAGATGAAGAGTGGAAAATAAGGTGCATGTCAGAAGCCCAAGCATATGTTCCCGCAAAATCTTGGCGTTCCACATTAGAACTCCCGGCTGGCTGGCTTTCTGAAAAATCGCTCGATGACCCAGTGAAATCGATATCCAAAATCGACTGGTCAAATCCAACCAACTAGTTACAAATAATCAAGCAGGTAAAGAGCACGCAAAAATTGTCACCAAGAAAACATAAAGTGGTTCTAGCTGTTACAGACGGCCTTGGCTTCAATAGGTCTAGTACAAGGAAAATCGTCGCCAAAGCCTGGGCACAACTTCACATTAATGATCGACAACGGTTGGAAAATGCCGCACTAAGGATCAACCGTAATTCCAATTGGGGAAGCACCCTCCTATATCCAGTCAGCGTCGAAAGTATAGCTCCCAACACGTCGACCTCTGAAGCTTGTAAATGGATAAGTGATATACAACGCGCTAAGCACTTCTTAAGTAAAGACTTAGTCGAGCGCATCTATACCCTAGTCGAATCTGTAGCAGACTCAGAAAGATACGTCCCTTGGGCATCCGGATCTCGCAACCTAAGTGAGCTCCGCAACAAAAACCTATCATTCCCTACCAGTGCGTCAGGGATATGGGTCGGTTTTGAAAACCTTGAGCCCACAATACAAGGCAATTCTGAAACGGGGCATCAACAGATTGGGAATAATAGCCTGGCTCCACAACTACCACTCGAGATTACCAAATCCATAGATTCAGGATCCTTTTTTGAGAATCGGGCCCTTAATGCCGTGATTGGAAAGGCAAAAAAAAGATCTGCGAAAATTAACTTCTGTTTCCTGCTGTCGGGCGTAGGCGGTGACGATGGACGGGTACATAGTGCATGGAATCACCTCGAGGCATTTTTAAAACTTGTATTCGAAATATACGAGTTGCCAGCGAGTCAAGTCCAAATGCAGGCCATCTTGGATGGACGAGATTCAGATATACATAGTTCAATAAACAAGAAATTTAACTCAGGAGATTTCCTTGGACGCCTTGAAAATCTATTAGATGAATACGATGCACGTGAGTCGTTAGCGTGGGTTATCGGACGATCGACAGCAATGGATCGGGATTACAGGGAATCTGCTGCTAAAACAGACTTCGATCTCCTCTCAGGCAAAGCTGCACATACAGTCTCGAGCTTCAATGAGATACGAAAAATAATTGCTAAATCACACGCTAATGGAAAAACAGATCAAGATATACCGTCAATCTGCCTGACGCGAAGTGATGGCACAAAGCCGGTTTTATCCAAAGGAGACGCATTTATCAATCTCAATTTCAGGTCAGACCGCCAACGTTCTAAAATCGGTTTTCTAGCTGGTGCAGGTTCTCTTCTCAAATCCGAGGGGGAAGCACGCGACAGGCCTTGGAATGGATCATGGATCGAGCACAATCTCAATCTTGACATATGCACAATCGCTGAATACCACCCTGATTTCGAGAGAAAATACAAAGTATCAGTGGCATTCCCTACCCAACCACATCCCGATAACTTCCTAGCTCTGTGGAAGGATACCGTCGGATCAGATGAATACACCCTAATTGCTGAAAGCGTTAAATCGTCTCACATGGGTTATTTTTTTCGAGGACGACGAGAGGAACCAACATTTAACACCAAAGAGATTCGTCTCATCACTGCATCCCATGGGCAGGAGGATGGGGTGCAATCCGACACTGATTTCTATTTGCACCCGGCCATGCGAACAAAAGAGATAACGGCACACGTGTTAAAAACTATTGAGTCCGGCACCTCCCGCCTTATCTGTTGCAACATTGCAGCTCCAGACATGGTCGGCCACTTACTCCCCACTAGATACGAAGAGGCCAAAATTGCGTATCGTGCAGCAGCAGATGCTTTGGTGGAAATCGCCGCTGTATCCGAAAAATTCGGGCTGCACATGTTAATCACTTCGGATCACGGTAATATCGAAGATGACACTTCGGCACATTCGGCAAACGACGTGCTAACAACCGTGATCCGAGCGGGCGGAACCAAATTTAACGCCGTAATTCCAATATTCCAGGCAAGACTTTTTGATATAGGACCCACATTATTCGAGCTAATGGGTGTAGAGCAAAATAATCGAAAATTTCCTGTAGAAAAAGAAGAGTTTGCTGGAAGGCCACTGATTAAATTTAAATAGTTAGCTGTTCATGCCTATCCAAATGATGAACCTAGATTCCTAGTATCCAAATCTCGTAACTGACCAACCAATGGGAAGCGAATCGTATTTCAACCTCATGCCCCTAGGCTCCTACCACGCGATTTCTCCGCCATCAATTACAAGCTCTATACCAGTAACCCACGATGATTCGTCCGACGCTAGGTAAAGAATCCCGTAAGCGATATCCATGGGCAACCCAAGACGACCCAAAGGAGTCATATTCAAACGAGCTTCTCTAATTTCTTGCTGTGAATGAATATCAAGAGTCATAGGTGTATCAGTAAACCCTGGATGCACCGAGTTCACTCGGATATTGTCCTTTGCATACTGAACCGCTGCCGCCTTACTGAATGTGCGAGCCGCTCCCTTAGATGCATGATAGGCAGCCCCGGCGGGAGATCCCACGATGCCAAAAATTGATGAGACATTTACAACTGACCCACCACCATTCTTACGCATCTCTGGAATGGCCGTCTTAGTACCTAGCATTACAGCAGTAGAATTAACGGAGAACACAGTGTCCCAATTCTCAACAACTGTATCCTCAACAGTCGCCCTACCTTTAACCCCAGACATACCAGCATTGTTAACCACAACGTCAAGGCGTCCCCATTTATTCATGATCTCAGAGCAAATTGCAATCCACTGACTCTCCGAAGTCACATCGACTTTTCGGTACAAAGCGACTTCACCGGACTGGTTGAGTTCGGACTCAAGCGCAACACCTTTATCATCATCAATATCTGCTATCACAACCTTTGCCCCTTCCGTGACAAAAAGCCTAGATGTGGCTTCTCCTATTCCTGAAGCCCCACCTGTGACAATAGCGGTCTTACCCTCAAGTCTGTTGCCTGTTGGCATAGTCAAATCCTTTTGTTAAATCTCAAATCACCTACAACAATTATTCGTCAACAACATTATGTTTTAACGCATCTGGGCTAATTTCCAAGCCTAGACCAGGCCTGTCATCAAAAGGCCTCCAAGTCCCGCCTTCATAAGGAGGAACCTCTGTCCACCACACACTATTACTTTGCTCTTCAGCCCCTAGAACTTCTACAACTTTAAGATTAGGTGTAGCCATCGCACAGTGGAGATGAACGAGCGACACAGCATGAGGTGCAACCGGCAAATTAAACGCATCTGCCATAGCGGCCACTTTCATCCATTCCGTGATCCCTGTGACACGATGAACATCAGGTTGAACGATATCTACAGCCCCGGCAAGCAGCAAATCTCTGAAACCATATTTTGTGTACTCATGCTCACCGGTCGCAACAGGAATAGTAGTAGCTTGAGAAACCCGTGCTAGCCCAGGGATATCATCAGCTAAAACAGGTTCTTCGAACCATGCCACATCGAACTGCTCAAATATTTGAGACATCTTTATTGCCTGTTTGGCGTAATATCCGTTATTAGCATCAACATATATCTCAACATCATCACCCACTGCTTCTCGCACAGCAGAAAGGCGTTCAATATCCTCACGCTCAGACCGGCCAAAGTCTTTAGCAACCTTCATTTTGACACGAGGTATTCCACGTTCCACGTAACCCGTTTGTTCGGCCACCAATTCAGCTTCAGAATAATTAGTCCAGCCACCTGAGCCATATATAGGTACACTCTCGTGGGCTGGGCCGAGCAGTCGGTAAATCGGTTGATTCAGAATCTTACCCTTCAAATCCCACAAGGCTATGTCAATGGCGGCTATAGCCTGGAACGCTATACCCTTTCTACCGAATCCTCGAACACGCCAGAACATATCCTGCCAAAGTTTTTCAATCATAAACGGATCCTGACCTACAAGGACCCCGCTTAAGTTCTGATGAATGACCTCTCGAATAGCCCGCTGGCCAGGAGCCATCCCAAGTCCGATCGGTCCTTCGTCCGTGTGGATATGTACGAACAATTGGCTGCGACCCTTCGTACCAGAAGGAATAGGCGGGATCGTCGCATCCTGCACGACAAACCCATTGGGGTCATAAAGCAACGTGGTTTTGATTTCAGTAATTTTCATTGCAACCCACCCACATAAAAGTAATGTAAGAGCGACAGATTACCTCTCATACGGCACATTTGGTACAAGCATCCAACATTATTTGGATACCTCAAGTGTGTAATTAGCAATACACTTGTTGCGCCTTGAACTTAATCTTTTCATCAGAGATCCCGCAATCTCACCTGAACCACGATACTTACCGATGAAGACTGAAAATTCTTCAAGCCCAAAGTCGCGAACAAAAAAAGTTTTCTATGGGTGGTGGGTGTCACTTGCCGGAGCTGCAAATATGTTTGTCAGCTCCGGACCAACATTCCAAGCTGCGAGCACTCTTTTCCGAGCGATAGAAGATGAATTTGGATGGTCACGGGCGATCGTGACAGGTGTTGCGTCTTTTGGCAGATTCGGAGGTGCACTGCTTGGGCCCATAGAGGGCTGGATGACTGATAAGTTTGGAACCGGAAAGATGGTTCTCCTCGGATTCACTCTCGGTGGTTTCGGGTTGATCTTTTATTCTCAACTACAAGGGCCGATTCAATATTATGTAACATACTTCGTGATCTCTTTGGGATTTTCTATAGGCGGGTTTGTGCCATCAATGGCAGCGGTGAATGCATGGATGCCACATCGCAGAGCAACGGCCATGTCCATCGTGATAGGCGGCTCAAGCCTCAGCGCCTTATTATTGCCGGCTATAGTTTGGGGAATCACCACCCACGGATGGCGCGAAACTACATTGGTGATGGGGATTATTTCATTAGCATGCGGTCCCCCTCTAGCTTACATATCCGGCAAGAGAGCTCCAGCATACGAAGACCTAGACGCTGAAATATCCGACTCAGACACTGATAGTGACCAAGAAAAAACAAACTCCATAGCACAGCACGATTTCACAGCAAAAGAAGCCCTGCATACTCGTGGATTCTGGGCTTTGGCTATTACTCATATGCTCACAAATTTGTCAGTGGGAACGATTTCCGCACACTTATATTTTCAATTGACAGACAAGAGTAGCGTCAACCTATCCGATGCGACTGCGGCTACGGTAATACCGATCATGGGACTTACCCAATTCACCTTTCAAATAATAGGAGGATACACCGGAGACAGAATCAGTAAGCGTATCCTGCTACCACCTCTTTTACTAACGCAGGCGGCATCTTTAGTTGTACTGGCTCATGCAACAAATTATTTCGGAGCATTGATATTCGCCCTGTTGTGGGGGCTTGGCTTCGGCGCAAGGACCCCGATGCTCCATGCACTTCGAGGTGAATTCTTTGGGCGAAAACATTTCGGTGTAATCTTAGGAATGTCAGCATTCCCTATGGCTGTAGGAATGATGGTCACACCAGTAATCGTTGGGTGGGTTTTCGATCGTACGGGAACATACGAAACTTCTTTTTATGTACTAGCCTTAGCTTGCCTCATCGCTACAGTCACAATTTTGCTGGCCACAAAACCTGCTAACCCCGAGCACCGATAACAAACCATCATTAACAGCACTATTTAGCTTAATAACTGATACGCAATAAGAGTTTTCAAGTTCGCCTGACTTCCAATCCGGGTCAGCACGCGTAGAATTAACGTGTTTAAACAATTTCCATTTTGGATTCAGACGGCGCTACTTATCCATAAAGAGTTTCAATGCGAAAAATTGATGACATCGCAATCGACATGGGTCTCGATCCTGACAAACTCGAACCTTATGGACACGATAAGGCGAAGGTTCCGCTTGATGCATTCCCTAACGTAGATGATAAGGCAAAATTAATTGTAATCACTGCAATCACGCCAACTCCTGCAGGTGAAGGAAAATCCACCACCGCAGTTGGCCTGGTGCAGGGTCTTGCGAAGATCGGCAAAAAACCGGTTTTGACAATCCGACAGCCATCTCTCGGGCCAGTGTTTGGGCACAAAGGCGGAGGAACTGGTGGAGGAAAATCAACAGTTGAGCCAGCTGTGGATGTCAACCTCCACTTTACCGGTGACTTCCATGCCATCGAATCAGCCCACAATCTGCTTGCTGCTATGGTTGACAATGCCGTTTTTAGAAACTCTATAGAAGGATTCGATGCATCCGGGGTTACATGGCGACGCGTTACCGATGCAGAAGATCGAGCATTGCGCACAATCATGACTGGTGGAGGCGGAAGGCTCAACGGTCCCGTACGTGAAACCGGATTCGATATCAATGCTGCGTCGGAAATAATGGCAATTTGCTCTCTCGCAGAATCATATAGCGATCTCAGAGATCGCATTGGAGATATCGTCGTAGGTTGGAAAAGAGACCGTAAGACACCAGTCACAGCCCGCGAAATCAATGCCGTGGGATCAATCATGGCTCTGTTGCGAGATGCAATAAAACCAAATCTTGTACAAACCTCCGAGGGACAGCCAGCAATTGTTCACATGGGACCTTTCGGCAATATAGCCCACGGCTGCTCATCCATCCTTGCGGATAACCTCGCTATGAATTGCGGTGATTACGTAGTGACAGAGGCAGGTTTCGGAGCAGATCTTGGGTTTGAAAAATTCATGGACATCAAGGTACGGCAAGGAGGTCCAGAACCTTCACTCGCAGTCATAGTTACAACAATACGCGGACTCAAATGGCATGGAGGCGTAACAATCAGTGAGATGGAATCCCCAAATCCTGAAGCCGTACGCAAAGGATCGGAAAATCTAAAGAACGCTTTACGCATTGTGAATATGTACGGCTTGCAGGCGGTGGTCGCAATCAACAGATTTCCTACTGATTCCAAAGACGAAGTGACGATGGTGAAAGAGGTAGCGAAAAGTGCCGGTGCTTTCAGCGTTCAAGAAGCTGACGGATTCATGTCCGGTGGTGATGGGATGACAGACCTCGCTACTGCAGTTGTAGAAGCTGCCAATCAACCCACCGAAGTTAAACTACTGTACGAAGACAAAGATTCATTTTTCGATAAAGTGGAATACCTGGCCAAATCCCTTTACCTATCGAGAGATGTAACCTGGGGACCAATGACCAAAACTACAGCACGACGATTCGCCGACAACGGTTGGAACTTCCCCGTGTGCATGGCGAAGACTCACCTCTCCATATCCGCCGACCCAAAGTTAAAAGGTGCTCCGACCGGCCATACACTACCGATCAGGGAACTACGTATTCTTGCTGGAGCTCGTCAAATCGTAGCTCTAGCTGGCGATATCATCACCTTGCCGGGGCTTCCATCTCAACCCAATGCGTGGGATATTGACCTTGATAATGACAACAAAATAACTGGAATACTAAGCACCTAAGTAATTATTCCCGAGCCAAACACTTCTGATAACCGAGACACAACATGACATCTGAATCCCAGCCTGCATTTACCTGTAAAGTGTGCGCAAATGTCCTAGAACCACGTTTCTTACCATCAGCACCTCCAAGCTGTCCAAGCTGCGGAGCAGACATGGCGCCCAATCAGGCTGCCATCGACGCTCAATTGACCGTGTTTTGCCCATCCTGCCACGCGAAAAACAGCGTATATGAACACGATAATTGCTCCAGTTGCGGAGCAGCATGGGGCAATTGGTCTGGCAGTGAAGCAGTCGAGCAGGCACCCGAGTCAGCTATAGAGAACGATCGCGTTCTATACAAATCCTCACGTGGACCCGAAGGCGGAACTACCCCACGTTGGTGAGCTGAGGGCACCTAAGACACTCAATCCTTCTTATTTAAACCAGACTAAAATTCATTGGTGCGATGATTTGTAATGCGCTGCAAGAAGGTCTTCCCCAAAATCATGTGTGAAATCACGCAACACCGAATGAATATGGTTGGCACCGTTTTGTGTATTGTCATATTCAATGAGGAATCGGGGATGTCGAATGGCGTAATAATGACCCTGACCAGCCTCTGACGGACCCGCCCACGCGAAGGTTGTGTTATCAAACCCTGAAGCTTCAAGCTCTTTCCAATAATTTGATGCAAGATCGTCAGCAGAGCGAGTAACGTAGTGCCTTACAATCTGCACAAGCTGGGTACGTTGTGAATCACTCAAAAAATCGAATCCAATCCCGGATGGGACGATATTCGGATCTACAGACCTGATATTGGTACTCAATATATCTGCTGGAGCAACGGGATCTACAACCGCCAACTTAGCCTGATCTCCATCAAGAGACATCAGTAAAGATCGAGCCCAATCTTCCTCCTCTGGCAGGGTGCGTTCTCCTTTACGCTCACCATGCTGAATGACAGCCGGGTTTGCACCGAAGAAAAGTGGAAGTATTGATACCTCTTCACCGTTTACGATATTTGCAGAAAGAGCTATATGGTGCCCTCCAACTCTGAATCCCCAGGGTTCCTCAACGCTACCTGGAACGCCAAAAACACTGAACCAGTAACGTTCCGGAGAACGCTCCCACTGCGAAACATTCTTACTAATGCCTTCCCATTCCCCAAGAATTGTCTCTAGCTCAATAATTCGATGTGCCGTAGCCAAACCCCGTTCGCTATAACCCGTTTCCATCAATACAAAAGCCGCATCGCGTTGTTCATTGGACATGTCGCTTACGAGTAACCCATTACGATCAATAGGCGTGTAAGCCCACTCATAACGCTCATGCCCAGCAAATTCAAACGATGCGGTTCGACGTTGCGCATCATCCAACGAATCAAGGAAAGCCTTTGCAGCTATGGTCATTCGTTCTACTGCATCAGAAGCTACAGATGAAATCGTTTTCGTGGCCATCACTATTCCTCGCTTTTTTAACTTCTGCAAGAACAAACTCAAATATGAATTAGGGATATTTTGTCATTGCCATCTTAATTCAAAGAGACAATTAAATGAACACCATATTGACAATATTACCCACCCCACACGCCGAA
>RQOU01000119.1 GCA_008373165.1 SAR202 cluster bacterium
ACCCGTCGCTTGATCAATCCAACATAGAACTACGCAAGTTCACAAAACCCGACATCGATTCTCTCAACAAGTTATTAAACGATGCGGGATCGCACGGCCACAGAGATTGGCCGGACAAGATCTCAGATCTCAGATCCATGTTGGAATTTCCACGTGTACAACCTCATAAAAATTTGGTTCTAGCACATCTAAAAAATAACGTTGTCGGATACGCCATCGTCGAGATAGAAAAAAATATCGGTCGATCCGTAGTCGGATTCACTAGCAACTCCTCTGATTCTGCCACCCTGGGTAAGCTACTCGACTGGGGCACCAAAAGAGCGAGACAAGAAACGCCTATCGCCCATATAGCAACTCTGGATCACGAATCACGCGTCGAAACAATTTTAAAAAACAACAACTGGAAACATGTGCGAAAATACTTGAGACTGGAAGCCTCTAGTCGTTTGTCCGAGTTTAAATCAACCATTCAGCCTGGTCATGTGTTGCGCACAATGATGGGAGATCATGAGATCCCTGAGCTGACACATTTACAAAATACGTCCTTCAACAATCACTTCGGGTATTCGCCAAACACGGAAGGTGAAATCAAAGCTAAGTTACTATCCCCAGGGCACGGGCCAAGCAATGTTTTGATGATCCATAATGCCCAACGTCAACTAGTTGCGTATTGTTGGACATCATTGTTCGATAAGTCTCATTTAAAAATCGGACGAATCAATATGACCGGCGTATCACCAAGCGCAAGAAACCAAGGTTTAGGCCGTGCGGTCGCTGAAGCTGGATTTAATCATCTTATTGACCTAAAAGTCGATAAGATAGAACTTGAGGTTGATTCACTAAACACGCCGGCGATAAAGGTCTATTCATCGTTAGGGTTCAAAACCAGAAACCAAGTCAAATGGTGGGAAAAATCTTTTTAATCGCCAGCTAGAGATATAACAGGCTCGGAGGTATCCTCAATCAGTTCTTTAAAACAACGCAGCAACGAATCAGCAGAGCTATCCCAACCTAAAGATTCCGCTTGAATTCTGGCAGCAGCACCCATCTGGCCTCGAAGTAAATCATCCTCCAATAATTCACACAAGCGCTCAGCAATAACATCCATTCTCTTCGGTGGTACAAGATATCCGGTTCTTCCGTGATTAACAATCGCTGGAAGTCCTCCAACTTCAGACGCTACCACCGGTTTACCGCAAGCAGCAGCCTCCAGCGCAGCCAAACCAAAACTCTCGTAATAAGAAGGTAATACGCACACATCAGCAGCGTTGTAATGTATTGGCAATTCTTCTTGAGGGATCGGACCAAGAAAATGAACCGTTTGATTTAATTGCATTTTCTGGACCAGAGCTTCGAGCCTACTTTTTTCCTGTGAATTACCATCCCCGCCAACAACACTCAAAGTTATCGATTTTAAATTTTCAAGGCTCGCAACAGCCCTAAACAAATTATCAATACCTTTGAGAGGTTCAAGGCGCCCAACAAACAATATATTCTTCTCTGGGCCATATCCAAGATAATCCCGAGAATAGCGTTGTGACATTGGGCGGAAACGACTCAGATCTACCCCAGGTGCAATGACACTCACATTGACCGGGTCAACACCACAATAATTAACTATGGCTTCTTTTTCATCCTCAGTCCAAACGACTACAGACGCAGCAGAACAAGCTATCTCAGACTCCGATGCATCCCTCTGACGTATTTCGATCTCTTCCGGGCGACCTCGCCGCTTCATCTCCGCCATTGTATGAAAACTTGTAACGTGTGGTACATCCCATTCAAATGCCAAGCGCATTCCAACGAGTCCAGACAACCAATAATGCGTACTTATCAAGTCATAGTTAAGTTTATTGAGAATGCAGAACCTTCGCATTTGGGCCACAAATATTGGAAGTAATTCATAAACACCGTTTTTATCGAGAGATGGTGGCCCTGCAGGCAAATGCACCAACCTAACACCCTGTGCCAGCGTTACGATTTGAGGATCAAGCGAATCATGGTGTCTGGTAAACACATCGACCTTAACTCCACGAGCAGCAAGCCGCTTGACCATTTCAAGTATGTATATGTTCATCCCGCCAGAATCCTTGTCGCCAGCCTGGCGTAAGGGACATCCGTGGACCGTGATAAAAGCAATTCGCATAAAGTAGATGTGTTAATTCATGCTGTCAGATTGACGAAAAGCAGTGAGAGCACAAATCTGCCGATCAATACCCCCTAGATGATACTTGTAAGCTTCACTTCCACGCATGAAGTCAAAAACTCGATGCCCTGACTCAATAGAAGATTTTATTGCCAACGCATGATTCAATAAACCAACCGACAAATTAGAATGAGCGGGATTGTAGCCGCTGTTATATAAATATCGTACCCCTGTACAAACAAATGACAACGAAGTAGCTACCCGCTCATTGTTAACTTCAAGAAAACAAAGCCTAGTCAAACCTTGTTTAGCAAGTTCAACAGCAACATTACGAAAAAAACGTTCTCGTTGACCCGTCATGAACTGCTCTTTTCCTGCCGTACTCATACGGTGTAGACGTATGAAATCACCCATAGCATTCTCAACGTCATTTGGGGAAATCAATTCAACCTGTCTCACATCACCAGCTTGCTTAAGTCTGCGAAACTTACGACGCAATTCATGACGATCTTTCTTACGCAGGTTCGTCATGTAATCATCCCAGGTTGAAGGTAATTCGATACGAGGAGCAACATCTTCTTGAGCAACTTCAACTTGCCAACCAAGTTGCTCTGCATATGAACGAAACCGAATTATTGTAGAAGAGCTTTCAGGGAGCGATTCCAGAGAAATTTTACTGATTTCCGTCATCTCATGAATAACTTCCACCAATAACTGTATGCAGTTAGCATCTGAGGGTTCTTTGAACAAAAAATCGTGATAATCAACAAGATCAGTGCTTCCAAGAAAGCTTATCTCGTTGCCATCAACCATCAACGGAGCAATCAATTCGACGCTTCCCGAATCTGAATAAGCAGCTAAGACCTTAAGTTGAAAATCATTTCCGAATTCGGACCACCAAACTTTATGCCAAACTTGCTGATCAAAGAATGTTGATTCCAACCGCTCTTGAATCATGTTTTGCCATTCAAATGACAGGCTTTCAAAAGTTTCCGTTTGGATTTGAGCGCTACAACAAGTCAATTTGAAAAGTTTTCTTCCTACAAAAAATACCTAATTGCAATTTGCAGCATTAATCGGCTAATTACCGCTTGCTAAAAGATTCATCACTGAGCCCACATCCGGCTCAACATATTCCAACTCCACAAGCGCACGTTTCTCAGCCGTCCCGGGATCTTTCAGACCATTACCGGTAAGAACACAAACAATTGTCTTCCCTGTCAAATCTACATCAAGCTCAGATAGCTTCAGTAAGCCGGCAACCGACGCAGAAGAGGCTGGTTCACAAAAAATACCCTCCTCACGCGCCAAACGAAGATATGCATCGACAATTTCATTATCATCAACCATATCGATCAAACCTCCGGATTCATCTCTCGCGACTTCGGCCTGTTCCCAACTGGCAGGATTCCCGATACGAATCGCCGTAGCTATAGTTTCAGGATTCGGTATAGGCATACCACGCACAATAGGTGCAGCACCAGCAGCTTGAAACCCCATCATTTTTGGGGTTTTTTTAATCCGTCCAATTCCCCGATATTCTTTAAAACCTTTCCAGTAAGCAGTAATGTTGCCAGCATTTCCAACTGGAATACAAAGAATATCTGGAACTCCTCCAAGCTCATCCACAATCTCAAAAGCGCCTGTCTTCTGTCCCTCGATACGATAGGGATTAAGGGAATTTACCAGTTCAATATCCCAAGACTCAACTATTCCTTTCACTGTAGTCAGCGCATCATCAAAGCTCCCGTTGACTGCTAAGATACGTGCCCCATAAGCCATGGCCTGAGCTAACTTACCTATTGCTATTTCACCGGCAGGAACCAGCACAAGAGTTTCCAACTGATATCTTGCCCCATAAGCGGCTGCAGAAGCACTCGTGTTGCCGGTAGAAGCGCAAATGATACGGGTCTTGCCCGCCTCCAAAGCCTTGGCAATAGCTATAACCATCCCACGATCTTTAAATGATCCCGTGGGGTTACATCCCTCGAGCTTAAAATAAAGTTCTCGACACCCAAGCGAGTCCTTAATGCTGCGAGACCTGACGAGCGGCGTACTACCCTCACCGAGTGAAACCGTCGGAGTAGCATCATCAACAGGCAAGAACTCTCTATACCTGTCAATTACACCTGGAAACATCAACAAACGAAAGGTCTCTCCTAATTAAAACTGAAATCAATTACATCTATTACAAGCGGCCCGCATAGTTCTCAACGCGTATGAGGTTATCCAATTGAATAACCGTTTCAAGTTTCCTAATCAAACTTACGGCTGTCTGCATATTAGCTTCGCGTGCTGGATGAGTCATTATCACCAGGTCGGCTTGTGTTTTTTCGATATCGGTATCTTTTTGCAAGACAGCACTAATACTAATACCTGCGTCACCCAAAACTCTTGCGACGTTGGCTAAAACACCCGGTTGATCAGATGCCGTAAGCCTCATGTAATACTGACAAACATGGTCATTCATGGGAATGATGTTGAATGGGGCGAAAGTTGCTGAATCATAAGAATTAATTCCAGAACTTTCGCTAATCTTCAAAATATCGCCTACCACAGCGCTTGCGGTCGGTTCAGCACCAGCACCAGGTCCTTGGAACCATAGTGAACCAACTAAGTCCCCTTCTACTTCAACAGCATTTAGGACGCCATTCACTGAGGCCATTGGAACTTCAAGGGGAATCAGGGCCGGATGCACTCGAGCCAACAGTCCTGATTCATCACTCGCTTGCGCTGCTGCCAACAGCTTAATCGTAAAACCCAATTCACCCGCATATCTAAAGTCTTTGCTATGAATATCTCGTATGCCTTCACGGTGAATACCTTCAACGGGCATTTCTGTGTGATAAGCCAGACGGGCTAAAACAGAAAGCTTGTACATTGCATCGAATCCATCCACATCCGCAGTCGGATCAGCCTCAGCGTATCCAAGGGATTGGGCTTCGGCTAAAACATCATCAAAGTCTGCTCCTTCATACGCCATCTTGGTGAGAATGAAGTTGGTAGTTCCGTTGATAATTGCGCGGATGCTCTGAATCCTGTTCGCTACCAGATCGTTTGTTAGAGGACCGATAATTGGTATACCGCCGCCGACACTAGCCTCATATTTCAATTCAACATTGTTGTCAGCCGCTATACGAAGAAGTTCGTTCCCCCTCTTGCACATAACTTCTTTGTTGGCCGTTACAACATGTTTACCCGCTTTTAGAGAACTGGAAATGTAATCGAAGGCCGGATTTTCTCCACCCATCAGCTCCACAACAATTGAAACGCTGTTGTTATCAATTACGGCTTGTGGATCATCCGTTACGATCGATTGACCAAGGTCAATCGATCGTAACTTATTTGGATCTCGAACTACTGCACTCACCAGAGCCAAGGGAATTTTGCGCTCTTTTGATTGATCCCGTGACAGTAAAGCCTTAGCAACGGCTGATCCAACAACACCTAATCCAAGTAATCCAACACCGACTGCCGAAACATTCGTTTGACCAGAAACGCCCATCACTATGGTCCCATCTGCGGCATCCCGTCCCCATATGGAACCGGAGTAGGAGTTGGCAATAAAGCTGATAGCCTTATCTGCGCGTTAACCCATTCAAAAATGGCACTATCAAGAACCATGTGAAGATCAAAATTCTTACGCTCTTCATTAAAGAAAATCGTCATACCCCGAGTCGTAAGGGCTTCAAAGTTATCTTCATTAACCTCACGGGCGTCTTGTACTTCAGCTACTAGCATGTAGCTCCACCAATCAGATTCTTCAACATATCGTGGCTCACTTAACTGACCAATCGGTAAAAGTCGGTTACCTTCACCGTCAAGACCGAATAATAAATAATCAATCTCGGTTGTTACACCAAATGGAAACCATCCACGGTCCCCAAGGTCACGTCGAACATTTGGATCCTGGGAATGTTCAAGAATCACATTTTCAATAGGATTGCCCGAAACCAAGTCACGCTCAATAGCCCGACGCACTTCTGCATCACGATCAAACAAAATGATCTCATAAAGATGAACTTGTGCTTGCACACGCGGTATTTCTTCGGCTACCACCGCGCGTAAACGCTCTTTGAACATGCTTTTTCGAATAAAATCTCGAAAAACAGATTCATCCATTTCAATTCGATTAATAAACTGGCGTTTCGCTTCTTCAATATTGTCCTTGTACTCTTGCGATTCTCGTTCAGCAACAGTCTTAGCAACAAAACCCAAAATAGTATTTAAACGATCGTCAACTTCTTCTGAAGAAACAGTAATACCATAGCGAGCAGCTAACTGATATGACAATTCGTTTTCTTGGAGAGTTTGCAATGCATCGAACAATGAATTCCCCACCTCAAACGGTACTCCTAAATTCTCGCTCATCCTCTGATTGAAACGTATAAAATTCACCACGTCACCACGCGAATATTCCATACCAGCCACCCTGAGAGCTAACTCACGTGGCGGAAACACATAATTCTGGAAATATGCATATACCGGAATTGTCAAAATCCCAAATAAAACTACGATCGCACCGATAATGAACGGGCGGGAGCGAATTTGAAGTTGTTGCTTTTCAGCAACCATCTGTCGACGTGTTACGCCACCACGATTCGTAATACTTCGTCTACCGGCTTGATATTCAAGTGATACACCTGGTACTCCGCCGACTGCTTCTTCGTGTTTTGGAAAGTCGTTAGGGTCTTTGCTGTTATCTTCTTTGGACATATTAGACGCTCAGTTAATGCATCAGTCGAAGTACTGATAAGTATGCGTTTTTGGCATATGAACTTCGCACTTGCAATAAGAAGAAACTATTTATCTTCTTCACTATCAGGAGATTCAACATTTGGAGTTTCTGCAAGTTCAGATTCCGCGTTACCTGAATCTTCTGGATCCTCTTCATCTTCCTTGATTTTGGTTTCGGTAATCGCTGCTGGAACGTCTGATTGAATTTCTGATTCTGATTCCGGTTCTGTATCCGCAGCAGGTGACTCAGGATCGACTTGAGTTTGCTCAGTCGATTCGGCAATCTCCTCAGATTCTTCGGAAGCGTCAATTACAGCTTCATCTTCTTCATCAATCTTGGCACTTACTGCAACTTCGCCGGTTACGCGTAGGTGATGCGGTGCGTATGGAAGTAATGCCAAGTGGCGGGCACGTTTGATAGCAAGCGTCAATGTTCGTTGACATTTAGCGCAATTACCCGATTTCTTCCCCGCCTCGATACGTCCTCTATCGGTGATAAACCTGCGGATATTAGATACGTCTTTATAATCGACTTTGGATTCTTTACAAAAACACTGACGCCTGCGCCTTCCTCCACGTCTGAATGTTGGGCGTGCACCTTGCGTTGTTCGCTGAGTTGTCATTTTTTACCTCGCGGAACGGACAGCGGAACCATCGGACTTCATAGCCCTAAAACCCCGCATGGGAACTGCTACCAGGGCAGTTCCTCCACGTCTTCTGTTAGATTGTTCTCATCAGGTTCTCGCGAACCTGATCCTTGTGATGTGTAAGATTGTGCTTCCGTTGGTACACCCTCAGTAGCAGTAGTGGATTCTCCACTTGGTGAATCAAGAAAAACAACCTTAAATGCTCGCACTTCTAAGGACGTACGAGCCTCACCAGAGCTACTAGTGTACTGTCGTGTGGACAGTCTGCCGTCCACAAAAACCCGACGGCCCTTAGATAAATACTGATTTACCGACTCTGCCTGACGTTCCCATGCAGTGACAGTGAACCACTCAGTATCCTCTGTCCACTCTCCGTTAGCATCGCGCCTGTTATTACTAACTGCCAGCCGAAAATTAGTGACGGGCGTCCCACTTGGAGTGTAACGCATTTCAGGGTCGGTTCCCGCCCGTCCGATGAGGAGTATCTGGTTAAGATTCAATTACATTGATCCATTGCTTAGCCATAACAGAAAGTCCTATTCTTCTGGTTCTTCATCAGCAACAGCAACAGGGTTTTCGTCCCTAACCAACAAGTGTCTGATAATCGATTGATCAGCATAAATAGCGCGCTCGAAATCCTGAGCCTGCGGCCCATCTATTTCGAAATTTGCCTGAAGATAATAGCCTTCGCTATTTTTCTTAATGGGATAAGCGAGGGCACGTTTACCCCAAATATCAGTACCCGTCACTTCGCCGCCTGCATCAGCAACAAGCGAGGTGATTTTTTCAATAGACTCAGCGCCTTGCTCTTCATCAACATCACCACCAAGAATCCAAACCAATTCGTACTTTCTCAAAAATCCACCATACTCTTCTCAAAATAATGCGAAACCCGTTCAGTTTACCACGTTAGAGCGGATCAACTGTATAGATTTCATACAACAATGCCGGTCCTATTTGCCAAATATGGGAATTAACTACACAAGCGTGCTATCGATCTAAGCCTGGAACAGGAAAACGAGACGAGAATTTGGCAACTTCAACCCCAATATTAGCCAATTTAACTTGATCATCTCGAGCATTGAGAGCCTCGATAATAAACCCCGCAACATTTTCCATATCTTCAGCTTTTAGATCCCTCGAGGTAAGAGCAGGGGTGCCTATACGAATTCCTGAAGTAACCATTGGTGATTCAGGATCAAACGGAATTGTGTTCTTGTTTACCACAAGGCCAGCGGTTATTAGAGCCTCTTCCGCTTGACGACCCGTCATCCCGATTGATCGAGTGTCAACCAACAGCATATGATTCTCTGTACCTCCCGCCACAATTCGTAAGCCTGCTGTCGATAATCCATTTGCAAGCACCTGTGCGTTCTGAACAACTTGTCCAGCATACTTTTTGAATTCCGGCTGCATCGCCTCTCTAAAAGCAACAGCTTTTCCTGCTATTGCATGTTGCATCGGACCACCCTGCATATTTGGAAATACCGCTGAATTGTACTTACGACTAAGTGATTTAGTCGTCAACGCCATCGCACCACGAGGTCCACGAAGCGTTTTGTGAGTTGTGCTAGTGACAATATCTGCATATTCAACAGGTGAAGGATGTGCACCACCAGCAATGAGCCCTGCAATATGAGCCATGTCAACCAGCAAAGTCGCATTAATCGAATCGGCGATCTCCCGAAATCTTTTAAAATCAATTTGTAGCGGGTATGCGGTATATCCTGCGATGAGAACTGCTGGCTTGAATTCTTCACACTGGCGTTGCACTTCTTCGTAATCCAGTGCTTCGGTTTCCGCGTTCACACCATAAAAGCCAAACTCGTAAAGTTTTCCTGAAAAGTTAACTGGAGAGCCATGAGTCAAATGTCCGCCATGGTTTAGCGACATTCCCAT
>RQOU01000120.1 GCA_008373165.1 SAR202 cluster bacterium
GGTGGAATGCCCTGCAGTAGATCGATGCTCCACGCACCATCGGCGATAACCTCGATCGAAACTGTGCCGGGTTCAAGTAACTCAAATATGCTCTCTTCCGATAGGCCCTGTTTTCCTTCCCCAGGATCACCACTGAAGTCAGAAGCTTTATATACCGAATGCGCTACGGCACCACTAAAATTCCCTGTCTCTTCAAAACTGACCTGCGTAGCCTCTTCTCCAACTAAACTCACTTTGAAATCTTCAGAGCGTTCGTGAGCGCTACTTATGATGATGACCCCGCTGCTGAGGATTACATCTTTAAGAGTTGTATCACCAGAGCCACTATAGGATTCGCTAGTTAGGCCTTCAGTGGAGTCACTATCCGAAGAAGCTTTTGTTGGAGACGAAATTTCAACTAGCGGAAACTCTTCTTTCACAACGACTTCTTCTTCACCACCTGATGTGACTGACCGGACTATCAGTATCAAAATAATTAATCCTGTTATCCCTAGGATTAACTTAACCTTTTTACCCATACGAAAATTACTCCTAAGCGCCTTTGGACCTCTGCACTTTCACACATTTTAGTCTGCCCCAAAGACTTATGTTGTGTGCATTTGATCTTTAGGTAGTCGGTGGATGTCGATTTACTTATTTAGCGCACTTCGTACCCTTTTTATTTTTCCAAGGCTTATTGATATTTTTTAGAAAACAGGAGAAGCCGCTCGTGACTTTTCAAATAGCTCGCTCATATTTATAAGGTGGTTTGCTATGGAGAGGATAGCTTCATCTCGACTGATCCTTCCTTTGTCGAGATCGACTAACTGATGGTAGTAGGCCCCCGGACCGATTAACAGGCCGTCGACTCCATGGGTTTGTGCGGCAAGTCGAGTGATGTGTTTTTCGTCTGCAGTCAGGTCATTAAAATTTCTAGTTAAGAAATCATTTGATGTGGAGAGTAGCACTTTACTTTGGCGGCCATCTATATGCGCCTGTGCTGCGAGTGTTGGTATGTAGGATTCGATCCCCTTTGGATCGAAGGCCCATAACCCAGAATTAACTCCCGCATCTTGAAATTGCTCTATGGATTTCAAGAGCAAGTTAGCACGGGCTTTCATCGAGTTACCAAAGTTATCTATTTGGGCAGCAGTTGGAGTGCTATCGAGTTCGATAATCAACTGGATTGATCCCTCTCGGTTGCTGCCTGATAAGACATCTAATTGTTTCAGGAGTTGTTCGCGTGTATTCAGAGGGCTATCAGGATCGAAGCTGAGCTGTATCCCGATATAGTCAACAAACAAGTGCTTCACAGTTTCCAAGCCGTTTCCCGGTGACGCGGAAGTGCCTATTGACATTGCTTTCGCTCGCAATAAAACGGATTCGCCAAGATCACCGTCCACCCATATGGCAACACTGGATCTGGGAATCCCTTGCTTGACTGCGGTTTTGAGGCCTTCAAATACAACGCGTTTCAGGTCAGCGGCCTGCTCACGGTTGGATGATGAGGGCTTTCCAGGGATAGCAAGGACATCTGCATACAAGTCAACCCTCTCATCGAGTGTGAGGACAAAAAAAGGGTGCGGCTCTTCTATTGAACTGGTCAAATACTCAACCGTTCTTTTTTGTCGACTCTAAATGAAACTTTCGCGTATCCCATATTCGATTTCTTCGACTGCTTTGTTACCCAATTGAAATTGATTAACATACTGTCCCTTTTGCGACATGGCATGAAAGTCACCTGCCGCAAGTGCTCTAGTTAATTCTCCGAAGGTGTAACTGGTGTTTGGCACATGCAAATCATCGTATTTCCCTGACACGAAGCACAGAACCGACAAGTTATTTGGACCCCCTTTGTAGAGTTGTCCGATTGAATGCAGGTAACGAGGTCCATAACCAAAAGTAGTTGCCACTCCTGTCTTCGCTGAGATGGCTGCGCGTAATTTCATAAAAGCTGTGGTCAGTGCATCAGACTCTGGCATGAAAGCCGTTATTGCCACGTACCGCGGAAGGGTATTTGAGCTAATTGCTTTTAATGTCTCGACCAAGTCACTTGTCTTGATATCTGAATTGTCTTCAGATAGATATTTTTGTGCTCTGGTCTTTGCGGATTCGACATCTGGTTGATCAAATGGATAAATTCCCATAAGGGCAGACGCCGTCGCTGTTGCGAACTGCCACCTAAAAAATTCAGCTGCAATTTCGTGGATATCTAGAGTGAAAGTTTTGACCATAAACACGGGATGACCGGCACTCTTTAGCTTTGCCATACGGTCAGTGTTTCGCGCCTCATCACCGTTGGGGTCGAAGATAATGAATTGGCGGTCATTTCCATAATGAACCGGGTTAAGGGTAGGTTCGTTGACTATCGGTATAAGACCCTTTCCATTCTTACCGGTTGACTCTGCAAGGAGCTGCTCAACCCACATTGCGAAAGCAAAATATTTTTTCGGAGTGATGAGGGTGACCTTATCGCGCCCCTTCAGCGCATTAGCTGCCATAAACGCTCCAAGTGCTAATCCTGGATTATCCGTTGAATCTGATCGGCATCTGTGCGCCATTAGTACGGAATATTCAGCGAATTTTGTTAGGTCCAATCCTGCCGCCGCCGCCGGGGCCATTCCAAATGCACTCAATGCTGAGAATCGTCCTCCCACGTCTTCGGGAGTTGATACCCATTTGCCAAATTCACCTGCCTGCGCCCTTTCAGAAAGCGGTGTACGGGGATCTGAAAGAGCAATGAAATTTCGTATGCTTGCTGAATCTTTGATCTCAGGGTTTTGCAAATAACGGAAGTGTGATTCCAGTGACAAGGTTTCTATTGTTGAACCAGATTTGCTGGATACAAAGAACAGAGTTTTACTTGGCTCGAGTTTTTTGCCGATCTCCGTTATGGTTGCGGGGATTACCGTGTCTACAACGTGGGATTTCACATATGGAGGTCCATTTTCTAAGGACTCGTTGAAAAGTTCATTCAGGGCGAGCGATGTCATGCTGCTCCCCCCCATACCTAACAGGACGATATCCGAGTAACCGTCTGCTAAAACCTGGTTATTTAAACTGTCAAAATCATCAGCTAAAGTCGATAATTTATATGGTAAGTCTAACCAGCCCAATGTTTTTTCGGACGGTTCTGCTCCTGTCGATTGTTTAGGCCAAAGATTGGAATTCCGACTCCAAAGTTTAGACGCAAATGAGGAGTTCACAAGACAGTCAAGCGTTACAGTTACCGAGTTCTGTTCGTCAACCAAATCGGCTATCTCCAGTTGGCTGAATGACGTGGATTTTTTTCTATCCGATGACTTGCAATTTTTCATCGATTCGATTCAACAGGGACTCATACGAATCGGCGAATGCCTTGACTCCTGCTATCAGAAGTTCGTCAGTAATCGAATCTATAGAAACTCCTGCTTCGGCCAGGGCCTTCATTTGAGACCGTGCTTCATCGTGTCCTATAGTTAGATTAGATCCAGGGTTACCATGATCTTCAAAAGCTGTCATGGTGGCCTCCGGAATAGTGTTTACTGTATCTGGCCCCATTAGTTCATCTATGTACATCGTGTCAGGATATGCGGGGTTCTTCACTCCAGTAGATGCCCATAAGGGTCGTTGTACCTGCGCACCGGTTGTGTGCAGAGGGAAAAATGATCCTCCCCCACCCAGATTTCGATCAAATAGTTCACTGAATCTGGCATATGCAAGTTTAGCGTTGGCTGTACCTATTTTCCCTTTTAGCTCGTGTTCTTGGGGCAGTGCGTTATCAACAGACGTATCGACTCTGCTTACGAAAAATGAGGCAACAGATGCTACTGTTGAAGGCACACCTTTTCCAGATTGAGCAAACTGAGTTAAACCTTCGATATAGGCTTGAGCTGCAGCGGTGTATGCATCGATTGAAAACAGCAGCGTAACATTTACATTTATTCCCTCGGAAATCAAGGTCTTTATGGCAGGTATGCCCGATGGTGTTCCAGGTACTTTGATCATAACATTGGGCCGGTTTATTGCTACCCACAATCGGCGAGCTTCAATGATCGTGCCTTCAGTGTCATGCGCAAGCACCGGTGAGACTTCAATGCTGACGTAACCATCTTTATTATGATTACGGTTGTATACAGGTCTAAGCACGTCGGCAGCGTCACGAATGTCTTCTACTGCAAGTCGTTCAAATATAATCTCTCGACTAGCTCCATCCTTGGCATATTCGATTAGTGAGTCATCGTAAGTGTCACTTTCAGCTAAGGCATTATCGAAGATCGAAGGATTCGAAGTGACACCGGTTACTCCGAGCTCGACGAACTTCTGGAGTTCCCCTGAATTGAGCATTTGGCGACTGATAGAGTCAAGCCAAATTGATTGGCCATTCTCTTTTGCCTTTTGAATATTATTCATATTTTTAGCGTTTGTTTTTCCGTTATTATCTGGTCTGTAGCAGTGTCTTATTGAAGAGGTGATTGTTACTGATTTGAAATCTGGTTTTTTTCAATAGCTGTCACTTTGTCCAATCGCCTTTGAAATCGAGGTTCGTTGGATTCCAAACGCGCATTGATGAATGATTTTACGAGGTCTACTGCAAGCGCTACACCTACCACACGAGCGCCCAGGCATAAGACGTTCATATCATCGTGCTGAACCCCTTGACCGGCTGAGTATGTATCGTGGCACAATCCAGCTCTTACGCCTGGGAATTTATTTGCTGTTATTGTCGCTCCCACTCCACTTCCGCATATGATGATTCCTCGTTCTGATTTCCCTGCTTGGACCGAAGCTGCTACCGGAGCAGCAAAATCGGGGAAATCGTCTTCAGGGTCAAATTTGTGAGCACCTTGGTCTATGACTTCATGCCCCAGACTTTCTAGGAGTTTCGCTATGTCAGATTTGAGTTCGTAGCCACCATGGTCGGCGCCGATTGCCACTTTCATTACAGTCCAGCCTGTTCGGGTACTTTAAAGACCTAATTGAATAATTCATTTTCGGCGTAAATCTCATATTTTGCTACCCGAAGTCCTGTCTTTTAGGTTTTGTTACCCCTGTCATCTACCAATAACGACCGGCACCTGCGACCTTGACCCGGACGGAATAAAGTGATGTATCGCCACATATATATATGCGCTTGCCGTCTTTGTCGCCGAATACGAGATTTGCTGTTGCCTGTTCAGGGATTAGAATTTTCCCCAATAACGACCCACTAGGTGAATAGCACTGTACTCCATCCATGGCACTCGTCCATATGTTTCCCCGTTCATCAACTCGTAAACCGTCTGCAGCTCCTGGTCGAACTTTTGCGAATAATCTACGGTTTGACAATGCAGTTGCATCTCTGGTCACATCGAATACCGTAATATCTTTTGGTTCACCGGTGTCCGCCAGGTAGAGCATCGTTTCATCTGGTGAAAATGCAAGGCCATTGGGTCGGTCAGCTACATCATCTACGATTGAAAACTCTTTCGATTTAGGGTCAAATCTGTATGTGTAGTTACCTTCTAATTCTGAGTCGCGCTGATTACCTTCGCGATTAGAAAGAATTCCGTAAGGAGGGTCAGTGAACCATATTGTTCCATCTGATTTCACGACCAGATCGTTTGGCGAGTTAAGGCGCTTGCCCTCCCAGTTATCTACGAGAGATGTTATTGAACCGTCTCGTTCAGTGCGAGAAATTCTGTTTGCCGCGTGTTCGCATGAAACAAGTTGACCTTGCTGGTCACGGAAGTGACCATTTGTGTTGTTGCAGGGTTCTCTAAATACCGTAGTAACCCCTGAGCCTGCATCAAATTTTAGTATGCGGTTATTAGGAATATCAGACCACAATACGTAATCGCCTTCCGGGAAATAGGCAGGACCTTCAGCCCATTCACAACCCGTCCAGTGTTTTTGAATTTGGGCTTCTGTATCGATTAGTTCATGGAAATGATCATCGATCACTTCTATACCCTGCAGTAAATCTTCGGCTGGTCTTGTAGATCGGTGATTTGAAAATGTCTTAGGTTCTGCAGCCATGGTTATTTCCTGTCGGACTTATTAGATTAGGCAATGATTACGTTAGAAAATTTGCACTTAACTAGATTGGGGTCGGGTGGCTCCTGCAGCGTTAAGTTGGATGCTCCATATAGAGCTTGTAGCGCCTATAAATAGTGTCTGGTTGTCTGACATACCAAATGATAGGTTCGCAGCAACTTCGGGGGTATGGATTTTACCCATAAGGGTGCCTGTTGGGCTAAAGACTTGAACCCCATCTCCTACCGCGACCCAAATATTGCCGTCTGTGTCCGCTCTGAATCCGTCGGGGACGTACGGGTTAACTTCCGTAAATAACCTGGGATTTTCCAAGCGATCCAGTTTTACATCGAAGGCCATCAGCTGATGAGGTCTGAACTCCCCATGCGTGCGGCCAGTATCACCGATGTAAAGAATTGATTCGTCAGGGGAAAATGTGATCCCGTTTGGCTTATCGAAATCTTCGCTTACCAATGAGATGTCAAGTGTCTCAGGATCTACCCTGAAGACCCGGTTGCGATCTTGTTCGGGTATTTCTCCGTGTCCAAGTTCAGGGTGTAAAAATCCATAATCTGGATCTGTGAACCAAATGGAACCATCCGATTTAACCGCTACGTCGTTCGGTGATGTTAGTTTGCCGCCGTTGAAAGAATCAGCAATCGTTACTATTGTTCCGTCATGTTCTTCACGAATAACTGCCCTGCCACGTGTCAAGCAGGACAGAACACGACCTTCGTTATCAACTGTATTTCCATTTGCGCAACCGGATGGTTCGCGGTAAATATCAAAGCCTTCGAGTTCGCTCCAACTAACGATTCGGTTATTTGGGATGTCGCTGACAATCACTTTATTTTGAGCTGGGATCCAGCAAACACCTTCAGCAAAAGCTAGTCCCTCCACAAGTAGATTCAGTTTCGGGTTTGGTCCGATGGCTTTCTCAAACTCATCATCGAAAATTTCAAATTGTTCTAGCGCTTTCATTAGCGAATTTCTCCTGAACCTATTATGGTCATTTATGAACCCTGCGAGAGTATCATCCGCGACTAGGATTGACGACACTCCAACCTCTTGAGGGACTAATATCATTACTGAATATTATTTTCTACACAAAGGTGTTTATTCGAGTGGTTTTGGAAATGCCAGGTAAAATTGAGCCAAATCTGTTTCAGGCAGGGACTGGAAAGGTTGTAATTACACCTCCAATTGGGTTTGTAATTGACGGTCCTGAACATGCGGAATGTGTATCTACTGGTATTGCTGATGACCTTCTCGTCCGAGTGATCGTCCTCGAATCGCAGGGAAGTCGGGTCGCATTAATTAGTCTTGATGTTTGGGGTATCGCGGAGTCCATTGTTGATGCGATAAAACTTGCAGTAAGCGTTTCTACAGCCATAGACGAAAATTCCATTTGGCTCACGAATACTGGTAATGGAACCTCTCCCCCACTGTGGCGAAATGAGCCTCAATATGTT
>RQOU01000121.1 GCA_008373165.1 SAR202 cluster bacterium
GAGAAGTAGCCGCAATATTCACCCAACGATCATCGGAGCATAGGAATGACCGGTAAGTACCAACCCCACTGCCCTGAGGTTCTGGAATATCTCCTGATTCCCAGTACTCAGCAGCTCTCCAGGTCAACCAGGAAATCGGGGTATCGAGCAATGTGGCTTCCACATGTTGACCTTTACCTGTCCTGTCACGTTCTCTCAAAGCTGCGAGAATTCCAATCACCCCGTACATCCCGGTGCCCATATCCGTAATAGGCGTTCCCGTCTTGATTGGTTCGTTACTGTCTGGCAGTCCGGTCAGGGTCATTAGGCTGCTCATACCCTGCGCTATCAGATCCAAACCCCCTAACTTGCCATATGGAGATCCTTCACCAAAACCGGTGACGGTGCAATAAATCAATCCCGGTTTCTTCTTCCTGAGATCTTCCCAGCTAAGTCCCAGGCGCTCCATGACTCCCGGACGGAAGTTTTGTACCAGGATATCCGCTGTATCAAGCAGTCTGAAAAAGACTTCTTTACCGGCATCAGACTTAAGGTCGATAGCCATGCCACGTTTATTGCGGTTGGTTATCATGAACTTACCGTTCTCGCCCTTATAAGGACCTAGGTCTTCGGCAGCGGATTCATCCGAACCAGACGATTTCTTTTCTATTGCCTCGGATGCTACAAGCCTCATATCCGCACTGTTAGGGGGCTCGATTTTTATTACATCCGCACCAAGGTCAGCAAGTATGAGAGAGGCATAGGGCCCAGCAAGCGCCAGAGTGCAATCCAAAACTCTTAAATCCTGCAAGGGTCCTGTCATTTGTTCCTCGTTAGAAATCGCAGTGAAAACCCATCAAGACATTATTTCCTTTGAGAAATAAATGCCAGACACTGGGCCAAGAACATGAAAAGTACCATGCTATTCATACGGCTTCAACGCCTAACTGGCGGGGATTATCACCCGCTCAGTAAATCGATTGACACTGACATTTGGGGTGTTTTCGTGGGTAATATGAAAACCAATCTCATAAAAATTGATTAGAGACATACGTTAGATTCAGTTGCATAACCATAGGTTTTGAAAAGTATGATCGAACATGGTTTCGAAATTATTGATTTCCATTCACACTTCCCTGTCCCTACTGACTTTTCCGGCAGACAATCCCCCGGGCCCGAAAACGAAAAAAGCGAACATCTAACTAAAGCACGCTCAGAAGAGTCAAAGAAAATTCTTTCAGATTACGCTCAGAAATTACGCGCTGAGTGGAGACTCGCTCACGGATTTCACGCTCCGGAAACAGAAGAAATGTCCGATGAGGAGCTCGCTGAGAAATGGTCAAAGGAAGTTGATCGGTACGGAATAGACAAAGTTGTCTTTGTCACGGGCGGTGGAAACGAGCGACTCGCAAATATCGTCTCACGTTATCCAGACAAATTTATAGGATTCGCCCATCACAACCCACACGAAAAAGGTGCAGACAATCTGCTACGAAAATCAGTGAACGAAATGGGCCTGCGAGGCTACAAAATCATCGCCCCGGCCCTCGACACACCAATCGATCACCCTTCCGCGTACCCAACATGGGAAGCTGCAGCAGATTTAGAAATACCTGTGTTAATACACTTCGGCGTGCTGGGTGGTGGTGGTGGCGTTTCGCAACACGTGAATATGTCTCCCCTGAGCTTGCATGATGTAGCCAGAGATTTCGCATCAGTGCAGTTCGTGATACCCCATTTGGGATGTGGTTACGTACGAGAGCTTTTACATCTGATGTGGTCATGTCCTAATGTGCATGTCGATACATCCGGGTCCAACCAATGGATACGGTGGATGCCGGAAGAAATAACCGTGAAATCCCTGTTGCGTAAGTACCTCGAAACTGTAGGACACGAACGAATAATATTCGGAAGTGACTCAAGCTGGTTCCCGCGCGGGTTTTCTGTCAGGTACTTTGAAGACCAGGTAAGGGATCTGCGTGAATTAAATGCTTCCAATGACCAGATGGAGGCCATATTCAACGGCAACGCCCGAAAACTGCTCAAGCTTTAATCCATCATAGAGAAAGTGGTTTTTATCCACTATTTATTATATTTTGTTTGATATATAAGATCAGATAGTTTATGATGAGTTTTTCTACTATTAAGTTAAAACTAAGAAAATACCTTTGACAATTTCAGTAAGCGCAAAAGAACTCATTGAATCACTGATCGAAAACATCAGCACGGTGATCGTAGGAAAGAATGAAACGGTCGAACTGGCGCTGGTGGCTCTGATAAGTAACGGGCATGTCTTGATAGAAGACGTTCCCGGTGTGGGTAAAACTATGCTGGCACGTTCAGTTGCCACATCAACCGGTTGTGAATTCCGCCGTATGCAATTCACACCTGACCTGCTACCAAGTGATGTCACAGGAGCTTCAGTATTCAATCAGAAGACTGGAGAATTTGATTTCAGAGCCGGTCCAATCATGGCCCAAATCGTATTAGCGGATGAAATCAACAGGGCAACACCGAAAACGCAATCCGCGCTTCTTGAAGCTATGGGTGAGCACCAGGTGACCGTTGAGGGCACGACGCGCGTGCTGCCGAATCCATTCATGGTGATGGCGACTCAAAATCCGATCGAGTATGAAGGCACTTTCCCACTACCCGAGGCTCAACTGGACCGATTCTTCATGCGAATTTCGCTTGGATACCCCGATGTCGACCAAGAAGTGGCAATCATGGATCAACGGGAGCAAGCGGACCCAATAAATCAAATTAAAAGTGTATGTACTCCAGCTGAAATCATTGGACTCCAATCAAAAGCCAGTGACGTCTATATCGACCCGCTGGTTAAGCAGTACATTGTCGATATTACTCAAGCCACCCGCCAGCATCCTGAAGCAGCTCTGGGAGTATCTCCCCGAGCCTCAATTAACCTTATGAAAGGTGGCAAGTCAAAAGCACTTCTGAGTGATCGCGACTACGTGATTCCCGACGATATCAAAGACATAGCTACCGCAACGCTAGCTCATCGAATACTTCTAACCCCTTCCGCCAGAATGCGAGAGGTAGAACAAGAAAACATAATCGCAGATGTGCTAGATGGAATTTCAATACCTGGTGCCAGCACTAAGAAATAGCCCGTAAGCAACAAATAGATAACCCCGACAACCCACAGTTTGAGCAAATGTAGCGTACCTGAATGGCGACCGAAAACAGCATGATATCGACCAGGCCTATCGGTGGCAGAAAACGTGTGGTTCGCCGTTTAAAGCGACATCCCGTTCTCTATGGAATTTTAGGGGTCATAACACTTGAATTCCTGACAGGGTTGGGTACGGGATTTGATCTGTCGGTGAGACTTTATTACGCCCTGGGAATTCTCTTAGTAGTCGGATGGTTTTGGGCTCGCAGCAGTTCCAAGAATCTGACAGCCGAAATCGAAAGATCCAAGGGACCACACACAGTAGGCGGAAAGATATCTGAAGTCGTCACGATGCGTAACGGCGGTGGAACCCCCAAGGCATGGGTCGAAGTGGAGGATCGAACCGATCTACCGGGCATAAAATTCAAACATGTAGCCAGCCTGGGACTAACCGTATCTTTCGATCGCGTTGAAATGTCTCAGACTGCCACCCGCAGGGGAGAGTACAAGATCGGTCCTCTGGTCGTGCGAACATCTGATCCTTTCGGGATGTTCCCGCAAGAGGTGGTTTTCGGATCCGAAGAGACCATCTTAGTAAATCCGAAAATTATCGACATCCCTGATTTCGCAACCACTTCAATCCAACATCTTGGAGAGACTTCTCGACGCCAACGCACGCGGGTGTTAAGCACTGATGTCGCGTCTGTAAGAGAATATGAATCTGGTGATGACCTGAGCAAAATTCATTGGTTGTCGACGGCAAGAACCGGACAGATGATGGTCAAACAATTTGACCAGGGTTCTTCAGGTGACATGTGGGTGCTTTTCGACCAACATTCAAATTCCGTTGTCAATAACGATATTGACTCCACCGATGAAATCGCAGCTACGGTCGCTGCTTCTGTGATAGATCGGTACACCCGAACGTTTTTACCTGTCGGCTACATATCTCACGGAAGTCAATCACTTGTCGCCTTGCCGGATCGCTCTTCACACCACAGGGATCAAATCATCCGACACATTGCCACGAGCAAACCCACTGGCGATATCACAATTCTTGAAGCTCTCTCAGACATCGAACGCGAATTCGGGCAAAACACATCTCTGGTCGTCATAACAGCCGCCAATGACGGACCATGGGTGGAAGCCCTCGCAGGATTATCCAAACGGGGAATACGCGTCAGCACTGTATTAATAAATCGCCATTCATACGGCGGGGATTCAAATGAAAGTGCCCTGTCCCACTTAGCGGCATCTGGAGTTTCCGCCTATCCACTACGCATGGGCCAATCAATTCCTGACGCATTAAAAACCCCATTCGGGCGAGGAAAAGACACGGAACTTGCCTCTAACGACTCTAACCAATCATCAAGACCGGAAGCGAATTCCGGTCAACCTGAATTATCCGATACCAAACATTGAGCACAGCCACCGAATCCCTAAACCAGTCGAGCCAATTGCCTCCAGAAACCGTGAAACAGGCAAGTGAAAAAAACTCGTCTAACGGGGCCATACTAAAATTTGCACCGATATACGAGTGGATAAGCTTAGGGATCCTAACGAGCATGATGATCATCGTTGGATGGTCTGTTGAGCTCGCGGGATGGGGTGATCTACCCTCAGTTATCCCCACACTCGTCATCGGTACAATCACGGCGTTCGTTATTTCGAGATTAAGTATCCATCCGTTTCTCGTTTCTATCCTGGTGATTTTGCTTGGGATATTAATCGTTATTTGGCAGGCTTCAGCCCAGGCAGTTGGCGATAACCCCATTACACGCGCAATTGACTCCGTTGTTCGTATGGTTTCATGGGTAAACGTGGCTCAGTCGGGTGGAATAAGCACGGACACCATACCCTTCGCATTAATGTTTATGACAGCCGCATGGGTCGTCGGATACACGGTGACGTCATTGACACTTCGCTTCAGAATTCCATGGCTCCCGACTGTCTTGCTATCGCTAGTAATTCTCACGAATCTTAGTTACCGACACGGAGAGCACGAGCATACATTCTTTTTGTTTTTGATTGCCGGGATCGTACTTTTCGCCCACCTGACAACGGTCCGTCGTTTCGAAACATGGAGGGCAGAGGGCATACGTTATCCGCGCTACCTTGGGTGGACAACGGTACAGGATGGTCTGGTGTTCGCTATCCCGATCGTCGTCGTGAGCATGTTTCTGCCACTTTGGGAACCACGATCAGATCAACTGGAAGACACCTGGGACGTGATTAGAACGCCCTTTTACGCATTGAGAGACCCAGCAAACAGGTTATTAGGGGGTGTAAATAGCCCTTTGAAGGGAAACCTTCTTTCGATCCCTTCACAATCCCGAGCATTCGGCGGACCTTTAGAGCTAACAGATGAGCCACTAATGGCCGTTAGATCTAAATACGTCGTTCCATATGCAAGCCGGATTTATCAAAGGTACACATCCGCAGGATGGATGACCGATCCAAACACCCGGGTGAAAGCGATCTCCGGAGCCTCATTAGCACCGCTTGTCGACAACCTCGAAAGAGAACAGGTATCCCAGGAGTACGTACCGTTGATGGACACTAAGGTGGTTGTCCCCGCAGGTGATATTTTCTCTGTTGATCGTGCAGCAAACTATGAATTGCTGCGACCTATGAAATGGCAGGTCCCGCTATCAGCTTCAGCCGAGGAGCTATCAGGAATTCCAGTCGACCTAGGTGATCTCGTTACGAGCCTGCAGTCTTCTTTGGATGATCTTGTCCCTATTAGACCTGATGAAATAAGCTCGGCAAGAAAATATGAAATGGTCGAACAAAAATTATTAGAGCGCGTGCTGAAGGGTCTGATGGCAGCCTCGAGCTCCAGTGAAGGTCAAATCATCACTAGAACTGTAGAAGATGAAGTAGGGCGAAAGAATATTCTTGAAACTGTGCTTTTACCTGTTAAGTCTGGAGATGAAAATCTAAACTGGAACACCTTTTCGGTCGGGATCGCGTCGGATCGTCAAACGGGCGTTGTCCGGTGGCTCGAATTAGAGCGGAAGCCGGTAGTCGAACAAGTCGGTGTTCAACTGGTAGAAGAGATTTCCAAAGACGATACATTTTCTGTAAAGACATTCATATCCCATGCTAAAAACGAGCAATTGAATGATGCCGGTACAGACTATCCAATCGCCATCACTGACCGATATCTTCAATTACCAGCCTCACTGCCGATTGAAGTGAAATCCCTTGCAGACCAGATCGTCAAAGATGCCGGTGCTACAACCCCTTTCGAAAAATCCGAGGCGGTAAAAGCATTTCTTACCAATCAGGAATATTCTCTGGAAATTAAAGGCCCAGATTTTGGTGTGGACGGCATTTATTATTTTCTATTTCAAACTCCATCAGAACCATGCGCGAGCAATCGCGAAAATTGTGATGCCGACAAAATAAAGGGCTATAGCCAATATTTCGGGTCTGCTGCTGCGGTTCTTTTGAGATCTGTCGGAATTCCAGCAAGATACGTTGCCGGCTGGGGACCCGGTGAGTACCTTTCCGAAGAAGAGATATTCCTAATACGAGATAACGACCGCCACGGTTGGTCTCAGGTTTACTTCCCAGGATACGGGTGGATTGACTATGAGGTCACACCTGGCCGACCTACAATTGGGCGTGGGCAAATGCCTGGTGCCCCAAGAAACAATGGTGGATTGGGGCCTGGGGCTGTTGAATCGTTCGAGGAGGACCCTGACTATCTGGCTTACCTGTTGGATCTAGAAGAATTAGAACAATTCGAACTAGATGCAAGAAATTTACCCGGAAGATCAGGCTTAACAGGCGAAACCACAACCATTAACGCATTGAGGCCGTACCTCGTTATTAGCGCAATTACGCTGCTGGCATTAATTCCGATATTGAGTTGGAACTTGAGTCTCAGAGGATTAAATGCACAGGCTCAACCCTACGCCAAGATAGGCAGAATAGCATCATTGGTAGGAATGAAACGGAAACCGGAAGAAACGATTGCTGAATTCATAAAAACCCTGAGCGACAAAGTGCCTGACTCTAAAGAAAATTTGAATTTTATCGGCAGGACATATGAACAAAATGTTTATGCCAACCCAGACAAAACCCAAAGCATTGAGCAAACAGAGCTCGAAAGACTTAACAGGGCCTGGAGGCAATCTGCAAGAAAGCTCATCATCCATCGGGCACGAAATTTTATTCGAATTTAAAAATCGAACAATTGAACTAATAAGCCCGAAGTTCTACTTCGCTCAATTATGAGCTAGTTCAAATAGAGGTTTCTTGCCTCTAGCCTCGTTTTTCAAGATGGCTTCTTCATCTGAATTAATAGACTTAAAATTCTGGGCCAATTCAACCGCCATTTTCCATAGTTCTGGGTCTCCTGGCGGTATCACAGCTGTAACTGGCTGTGAAAGAGTCCATCTAATAGCTAATTCCATCAATTCACTATCTTCAATTGGTGCGTACCAGCATTTTTCCCTAACCCTGTCTCGCCTATCTGATAAAGCATGATGGGCAGCACCTTTGAGTGCCAGGCGATAAATCCCGCGCCGCTCAGCTTCCTCCATGATTTGAGGTCCAAAACCAGATTCATACCAAGTCGTAAAATTAACAGGAAATAACACTGAATCAAACTCAAATCGGTTCATAAGTTCGAGAGCGACTTCTGCTGAATGAGCCGAAAATCCGAGGTGCCGTACCTTGCCAGCCTCTCTAGCGCGTAAAAGCACTTCAAGCGCTCCCCCTGGTCCAGTTGCTATCTCAAGGTCTTCCTCGGTCGACATAGCGTGCAACTGATATAAGTCGAAGTGATCAGTACGAAGCAGTCGCAGTGACTCTTCTAGATCCGTTTGTGCAGTTTGTGCATCACGTTTATTGGTCTTACAAGCCAAGAACACATCTTTACGGTATGGCTCCAACGCAGGCCCCAGCATGTTCTGCGCATTGCCATAAGAGGGGGCTACGTCAAAGTAATTAATCCCTTGATCTATCGCCCATGAGACATATCGCTCTGAGTCTTCGGAAGTTTCACTGCTTACGACTATCCCTGCAAAAGCGACGATAGAAAGCACGTCACCAGATGAACCATACTCTCTATACTCCAATTTTTTCTCCTTAATTTCTGATCTCTAAAACCTCTGGGAAGCCTATCAGCAAGTGATGGATTTTGTGATCAGGTTGATCCATAGAAATCGACGAACGTTGTACAGTCCGTCAACCTAGAAATCACCGATGCAGACTCATGAAAGTCGCGACCACGCTATCAGCTTACATATAAAGCCGAATCATCATGCGACTCTTCTACACGCTCAGCTAACCGTAACCGTAGCCCCAACCGCTGCGTTAAACCTAGGCAACAACTCACCGGCAAATAGTTCCGTGCTGTGAAGCCACGCGCGTCGGTCATCTTCATCAAGCCATCCAAACTCCATCATAGACAAAGTCCCAAAAGGACCTGTTTCTTCCCACAATTTCAGTAGTCGATCCAAGGCCGTATCCACATCGCCAGCGATGACAAGTTCGTTCATAAAATAATCTACATCGACATCAGAATCAGGCATAGATAAATCCCGTTTCATCACTCCCAGGCCCCCGCGGCGTCCAATTGCCTTTCCAACATACTCATATGCTGTAGTAACAGCGTTGCGGCGAGCCCGCTCTTCAGCTTCTTTAGTCGTATCAGCCAAGAAAACTGTACGGGCAATTTTCCAGTCGTCCCTGCTCGGCTTTAAACCAGCGTCATCTGCAGTCGACTCATAGGTATCCCATTGATCCTTAAGAACATTACCTGGAATGATCGAGTGACTAAAAGGATGAAATCCTAATAA
>RQOU01000122.1 GCA_008373165.1 SAR202 cluster bacterium
CAAAACGCGAAAATATCGCGAAGGTACAAAGCAAAACAGGCACAATAATATGGCTGATAAACAACTTTAAATCGACGAAAGTATTTTATGTGCCTTAACAGGCCAATCAACTGTCGTGCCAGCAGCCCCTGATTTATACGCACGTTTCAAGGCTTGCATAGAGTTACCTATACCCCAAGTTCTAACAGACAGCCCGGATTCGTTAGCGATGTCTATTTGGTGTTTGGTTACGTTCATTGCATTTGGATAAATACCTGAAAGCCCTAGATCCACTGCAACTCTTAGTGAACTCTTGTCAATTTTCTGAAGCAACCAACCGTGTGCAATTTCAGGCATTAGTGCAATGGAACTTTTAAGCTGTTCGACATGAAACGATGAGATAGTGATCCCGGGCGATAGGTAATTACCTGTGTGTTGACCAATAAAGCCCCAATTTCTCAAAGATTCCATGACTTTGACAGGCAACTCAGGCTGGGTAGATTTTAATTCAAGATGAGCATGGATTTGTTTTTGATAACGCTCTAAAAATTCATCTAAGGTGGGCACGAAAGCGTCAGGATATGCAAGTGGACCTGTGGACCCAGCACCATCATCTGGTCCCTCGAACCAAAGACCAGCATTCAGTGATTTAATTTTGGCTATGCTCGTCTCGGCAACAAGGCCTTGAATACCAGTGGTTCGATCCAAGAATTCATCATGAATTAAAATACAACGTCCATCACTGGACAATTGGATATCTGTCTCAATATTGTCAAACCCCATTTCCAGTGCAAGGTCAAATGCTTCAAAGGTATTCTCAGGAGCATCGTATGCTCCTCCCCTATGAGCAATTAGGGTGAATTGTTTTTCGCTCTTTTTTATTGGCACAAAATTAACCCTACTTCATCATTCAATATCCACCATTAATTGTTCTAAGTGTAAATTACAGGTTGTACAAATCTTGATTCAATTTTTCAAAGTAAAAAAATATTAATTATTCTTCAATTAGAAAGTTCATACTTATAAAGTTGCTACCCAATACATGTAAACTCTAATCATGTTTGAATCACTTTCCGACAAGCTTAATGGAGTCTTTGGCAAACTAACAAATAGCGGCAAACTATCGGAAAAAAATATAGATGATGCCCTACGTGAAGTACGACTATCTTTGCTCGAAGCCGACGTAGATTTCAAAGTCACACGCCAATTTGTAAAAAACGTTAAACAAAGAGCAAGTGGCGATAAAGTCTATAACTCTTTAACTCCCGGACAAACAGTAATTAGAATTGTCCGAGAAGAGTTGATAAACATCCTCGGTGGAGAAACCGTTGAATTAGAAAGAGCTAACCAGCCACCAAGTGTAATTATGCTGGCGGGCTTACAGGGATCCGGCAAGACTACATCCGCCGCCAAATTAGCTCTCCATCTGCGTAAACAAAAACACTCGGTAATGATGGCCGCATGTGACCTGCAGCGACCAGCGGCTATCGAACAACTTAAACAATTAGGTCTACAGCTCGATCTCGATGTTCACGCAGAACAATCACCTAACTCCACACCATTAACTGTTGCTAAAGCTGCAGTTAATAAAGCTGCCAAAGACCGCGTGCACTACCTAATCCTTGATACTGCTGGTCGACTCGCTGTAAATGATGAATTAATGAGCGAACTCGAAGAAATACGAAATGCTACATCACCAGTGGAAACACTTCTTGTTGTTGACGCCATGACTGGGCAGGATGCGGTGAATTCGGGCAGTACATTCAATTCAAAGATAGGAATAACAGGAATAATTTTAACGAAGATGGATGGAGACGCCCGTGGGGGTGCTGCACTCTCAATGCGGTCAGTGACTGGCGTTCCGATCAAATACATAACTGTTGGAGAAAGACCGGATCAATTAGAGGTTTACCACCCTGATCGAATTGCTTCGAGAATCCTCGGAATGGGTGATGTCGAATCTCTTATTGAAAAAGCTGAAACCCAATTCGATACGGAGCAAGCCGTTGCACTCGAAAATAAAATCCGCAAAAATCAATTTGACCTCGACGACATGCTCGAACAATTTAAAACGATCAAAAAAATGGGCTCTATCAGTGACATTCTAGGCATGATGCCTGGTGTTGGTGCCCTAAAAGGAAAAATAAACTCCAAAGATCTTGACGAAGGTCAGATATCACGAGTCGAAGCTATTATCCACTCGATGACACCAAGTGAAAGACGGGAACCTACAATCATTAATGGTTCGAGGCGTAAACGAATCGCTGTAGGCTCTGGAACGTCCATCACACAAGTAAACCAACTACTATCCCAGTTTAAACAAATGCAAAAGATGATGAAAAAATTATCCGGCCCTGGCGGTAAGCGAGCCCTAATGGGAATGATGAAGCGATAATAATTGCATCACAAAAGATTTATAAATTCCTAAACACTAGATTTAAATAACAAAATGCCGGCAGCATGAAATCACTCTAATCATTCCATTACCGTTAACCCATGAATACATTACGGAGACAACCTGACCAATGACCATCGCACACTTGCGTACCTACACCATCAATAAAGGCCAACTTGATAGTTGGCTTGAACTTTTTCCAAAGCTAATTACGTTAATGGAAGAGGCAAATATTAAAGTTGAATGTTCATGGGTCAACGAAGAACGAACCCAGTTTATTTGGATTCGTTCATATGGAGATTCAGTAGAAAACATTGCCAAATATGAAGCACAGTTCTACGGTAGTGATTGGTGGTTAGCTAACGTTGACCACGTCCGAAGTCATATCGCCCACCGAGAAATCGTTCAAATTGAAACCACATAAGATTTGCATGGTTAATCACCCAAAATCACTCCATTGATTTCAGGGTAACCACGCACAAAATCAGTTGCCATGGTCACCTGACGTCCTTCCAATTGCAGTTGACTGATTTCAAGCAATCCATCACCAGTACCAACACTTAAATGTCCATCACTAAGCACAACTTCACCTGGATTTGCTGTAGGACCAGCAATCAATTGAGATTCAAGAATTTTGACGTTTTTTCCGTGCCATCGAGTGAAAGTACCTGGCCAAATGTCATAAGCGCGTACCATACGCTCGATATATGCAGCCGATTTCGTCCAATCAATTTCACCATCTGACCGACGCAACAATTGAGTGATAGATGCTGCGGCATCGTCCTGAATAACAGGGGCGATGGTTCCCAACTGAAGTTTTGTGAGGGTGGCCAAGAGTAACGGTTCGGATTCTTTAAAAAGGCGTGTCTGCAATTCACTCCGCCGCTCACGTCCTGACAAATTAATCGGAAGAGACTGTGCGAGAATCGGACCGGTGTCCATTCCTTCATCCAATAGCATCACTGAAACCCCCGTATGTGATTGTCCATCGAGAATCGCAGCCGCCACAGGGCTAGGACCACGATATAAAGGCAGTAAAGAGGGGTGAACATTAATGACACCAAGCGATGGTATTCCAAGAACTTTTATTGGCAGGATACGGCCATATGCAACAACAACAAATACATCTGCCGCAATATTTGACATACGCGTAAACTCAACTTCATCGTCACGAAGATTTACAGGGGTAAACGTATCCAAACCGCATTGCTCGGAAAAAATTTTTACAGCCGTCGCCTGTTTTACACGACCCCTACCAACTCGACGATCAGGCTGAGTGTACACCGCTACAATGTCATGACCTGCAGTAATTAATGACCCCAATAAATGAACAGCGTCATCAGGTGATCCAAAAAAAATAATTCTCATATAACAACTTTACAAATGTCGCGACACAAGACGCTTGCCAAAATCCGCTGTGCGGTCCCGGCGCGCCAAAGCTCTTAAAAGGCAATTATGAAGGTTGTCCAAACTGAGTCGTGAACGTTGTCACAATATTGCTGGGAAATTAATGCCAAATCTGGGCAAAATAGACCGCCCAAGGGGTTGCAAGCCCCTCCCTGATGCATGGTACGGTTGCCCTTAGGTCAACACCACCTCAGGTAACGTCCAGTTACCGATTTCGTTGGTCTATGTTTTCCACATATTGGTCGATTTTTGATTATCCGGCAGGTCCGGTCTAGGGCTTCTTGTGCCTAATTTATAGTGAGGGTTCGGAAACGATTAACGCAAGAAAAATTTGGTTAGCTGCTCTAGGTCAACTCCAATTAGAAATACCTCGACCGAATTATGAAACGTGGTTAAAGCCAACTACTCCAAGTAGTCTAGAAAACGACACTCTCATAATTTCAACCCCAAGCCCTTTTGCTGCTGAAATGCTTGAAAAACGACTCTCCGGAACTATCCATCGTACTGTGTCACGCGTAGCTGGGCGTGATCTTACAGTCGAATTCACAGTACAAGGATCAACCAGTGCTGAAACCGTTAAACAACAGCAAAAACCTATTTCCGAACACGTAAAGTCGGAAATGATTGAACAAAACGGAACAATAGATTACGCACGATCCTATTCCTTAAAAAATTCATTCACGTTTGACACATTCATAGTCGGCCCATCCAATCGTCTTGCACAGGCAGCAGCCATCAAGATCACAGAAGCACCAGGAAAAATTTATAACCCCCTTTATATCTATTCGGAAGTTGGTCTTGGCAAAACACACCTTCTACACGCCATTGGACATGCCTTTAAACAACGTCAACTGAAAGTCATGTACGTAAGCAGTGAACGCTTCACAAATGAATACATCAACGCCATTCGAGAAGGGTCTGCCAATCATTTCCGAGAGAGATACCGTAATACAGACGTACTATTAGTAGACGACATTCAATTCATAACATCAAAGCCACAAACCCAAGAAGGTTTCTTCCATACCTTCAACGAACTACACATGGCCGGCAAACAAATCGTAATTAGTGGAGACGAGCCAGCAAGTAAAAGTATGCTCCAGGAAAGAATTCAATCTAGGTTAGCTGGAGGATTAGAAGTCGATCTTCAGGCACCAGATTACGAATCACGTTATGCAATTCTGCAAAGTAAAATGCCTGGCCTTAATCCAGATGTGCTTAATGAAATTGCACAGCGCCCTCATCGAAATGTTCGTGAATTAGAGGGAGCACTTAACAGGGTTATTGCCTACTCCCAACTCGTTGATGAGCCTATAACCATGCAACTTGCCAATCAGGCTTTAAAAAGTTTATTGGCAGAAACACCAGCTGATGTCATATCAATAGATCAAGTATTGTCAGCCGTTTCAGAACACACAGGAATTTCCATTGATCGAATTATTGGTAAACGGCGTGATCAAGCAACTGCAGAAGCTAGACGAATAGCAATGTATATGCTCCGAGAAGATGCCCATTTGACCTCGACACGAATAGGCCAAGCTATAGGTGGTAAAGATCACTCCACTGTTTTATACGCCCATAAGCGTTTTGAACAGCTGATGGAAATAGATAATTCAAAGCGTGATCATTTAGCTGCAATTAGAAATATATTGACTCGATCACGTCGAGTCCCTACTTAAGTACATTATTTTTTCTGAAGCAAAACACCATCTAGATTTTTGAACTATGATCGCTGTGTTACTACACGATTAACAGCAAACTGAATCTATGACTTTTAACTCATTAAATTAACTGTTAATAACCATGTTAGTTCTTATAAATAACTATTCATTATTTCTGAACAACTTTATAAATCCAAAAGTGTTTGATCAGCAGCATTGAAAGTTTTACACAAAAAAAAGACCTTTTTATTACATATCCACTTAATTCCCTAATTTTCCTCATCTAATTCACAAATAATTTTGTAGTTACAGTATGAAAGATATACACATTTCAACATTCCTTATTGTTATTACAATTAAATAACAGAAGATTAAAACGATTTTATTTTTCACATGATTGATTCAACAGTAATAGAAGTACGCTCGGGTAATGGAGGTCATGGAATGGTCTCTTTTATAAGAGAGGCTCTTTTACCTCGTGGTGGACCAGGTGGTGGTGATGGAGGACATGGTGGCAACATTGTGCTAGTTGCTGATTCTTCAATTAACACACTTACAAAATTTCATTGGCAACCACATTTCATTGCAAGAAATGGTTCAAATGGTCAAGGGCATAATAAAAATGGAGCTAATGGTGAAACTGTTGAAGTTTCTGTACCAGTAGGTACAGAAGTTTGGGTTTGGGAAGACAGTAAAGATAAGGAGTTAATAGGTGAACTTATTCATGAGGGGGATCAAATAATTGTTGCTCAAGGAGGAAGAGGGGGCTGGGGAAATGCTCATTTTGTAAGTGCTACTCATCAAGAACCTCTCCTGGCTGAAGCTGGAGCGGATGGTGAAGTTCGTCGCATACGCCTGAATCTTAAACTTTTGGCAGATATAGGTCTTATCGGTATGCCTAATGCTGGAAAATCCAGCATATTAACTGCAATTAGTGCCGCTCGACCGAAAATTGCTGATTATCCATTTACCACGATTGAACCTGTTTTAGGAGTTGTAAATTACAGGCATAAAAGTTTCGTGGCTGTAGATATTCCAGGATTAATAAAAGGAGCCCATCAAGGTGTAGGTTTAGGGGATGAATTTTTAAAACATATACAAAGAACTCGTGTTCTTGTACATGTTGTAGATGGTAGTGAAAATAACATTGTTGAACGAATAATAAGTATTAATGATGAAATATCACGTTTTGATGCCGAACTTTCTAAAAAGCCTCAAATACTTGTTATTAATAAATTTGATCTGGACGAAGTTTCAGTCTTGGCAAGCGAAATTACAGAATCAGTTGAATCTGTTAAAGGCTTACATTCAAAAATCATATTTGTTTCAGCTGCAACATATGCAGGTATAGACGAACTTAAACATGCTATGTCTGATTATTTAGAGCAAAAACATCAAGAAAAACCAGCGTTTGCAGTTTTAAATAACGACGCTGTCATAATAAAACCTAAGGTAAAAAAACCTGAAAAAATAATTGTGCGTAATCAAAATGGTTCATGGCGTATAGTTCATCAAAAAGCTGTTCGTTTGGCTCGAGGTAGTAATCTTGAAACCTGGGAAGCTCGGATTCAATTTCAACACCGATTAGAACAGTTAAAAGTAACCAAAGCACTGCGTGATGCCGGTATTGAAATCGGTGACACGGTTATGGTCGGAGATTGGGAATTTAACTGGGATTAATATGACTCCACCAACCGAAAGTGAAAAAATCGGAGTTTTTGGTGGTACATTCGATCCTATTCATAATGGTCACTTAGCAATAGCAGAATTTGTGCGCCTTAAATTGAGTTTGGACAAAGTTATCTTTGTTGTAGCTAGTGATCAATGGTTAAGAAAACACCCTCCAGAAGCATTATCTGCTGATCGATTTAAGATGGTTGAATTAGCGATAAAAAGCAGGCCGTATTTTTTGGCTTCCGATGTGGATATTGTTCGCCAAGGGCATACTTATACTATCGACACACTGAGAGATTTACGTGTGCAATTAGGTGATTCAGTTGCTCTGAAACTGATCATAGGTGCAGATGCAGCCAATTTATTTCATAAATGGAAATATGCTGAAAAAATTCACTCCTATGCGACAGTTGTAGTTGTCGGCCGTCCTACCATGAAAATTAAAACACCTTTACTTGGTGGTGATTTAAATACTGATATAGAAGTGAAGTACCTTGAGGGACCCATGGTGGATGTATCGGCAACTATGATCCGTAATCTTAATAAGTCCGAAAAACAAATTGAAGAATTTACGCCTGAAGCCGTTAGCGATTACATCAAATCAAAACAGCTTTATCGTAAATAGGAGTAGGCATGAGTCAAAGACCCGATCTCAATAAGATTGCTACACGCTTATATGAAAGAGCGCTTGAACTGGATTCACTGAAATTTGGAGAATTCGTTCTGTCTTCAGGGCAGAAAAGTTCTTATTATTTTGACGGACGTATGCTTTCTACAGATCCTGAAGGTGCAGATTTGATATCCAGGGCTTTTAGCTTTGTAATAGATGAATCTCATGTTGATGCATTCGGTGGTCCCAGTGTTGCAGCTGTACCAATTGTTGGTTCGCTAGCTCTTCGTTTTCATTTAGAACGAAAAACTACTACTGGTTTTTTTGTACGGCCTGAAGCAAAAGAACATGGTGTTGGTAAACAGATTGAAGGCAATTTGAAACCAGGGATGAGGGTAGCGGTATTTGATGATACTGTTTCTACCGGTGGTAGCCTGTTCAAGGCGATTGATGCTGTACAAGATTTTGGTTGTACTGTAGTAACTGTGATGGCTGTTTTAGATCGACATCAGGGCGGTGGGGATGAGTTGGAGCGTCGAGGGATACCGTTTTTCAAGCTTTGGGAATCGACGTCTCAAGGGAAAATCACTGTAGTAGTGTGAATCTTTGACCTGTATTTCGATTGTTAATTGTAGTTTGTTAGCTAAACATCAAGATTTTTGACTTCTAATGCGTTCGCTCGAATGAAGTTTCGCCGTGGTTCGACATCGTCTCCCATAAGGGTTCGGAACATGTCGTCGGCAGCCATAGCATCATCAGCGGTCACACGTAGCATGACTCTTTCATTGGGATCCATGGTTGTCTCCCACAGTTGTTCAGGATTCATTTCACCGAGACCCTTGTACCTCTGTACGTGAACCCCGGATCTGTCAGAGTTATTATCTAACGTTGCAGGAAGCTGATGCCATTGAACATTCTCAGCAACTACGTTATCGCCCTTTGTAATAGTTAGCGCTCCGGCCTCAAGAACTTGTTGAATAGCCGGATATAACGAGTGTAGTCGTCGGACAGCAGGATTGTTGAAGATGTCTTTGGTTAGGGTGTAGCCATCGATGTCGAATGTTTTGTCTGGAAGAATTACCGGTTCTATCTCTTCAATAACCTGGCTTGGTAATTCATCGGATTCATCGAATAGGGAAACTTGCTCCGCTTCTGAAACAATTTCATGTTCTGTTTTTACAGGTTGTTCAGGCCTAAAGTCTAGCGAAGCGTATTCAGGGTCTTTTGTAAGTTTTTCAATAACATTTTCTGGAATATTTAAAACTCTCGCCACTTCAAGGGAGTCGATGTATTCACGTAGGGGTGTCAGTACTCGTCCTATTTTTGCACTTTTTAAAGTCAGGCTAGGATCAGACTCACACGTAATTTTTATGGTTCCGTATAAGCGATTTGCGGTCCATTCGTCTAGCTCGCCGTCAGAGTAAAGCCATTTTGCCGAACGTCCTCTAGAAGCACGGTATAAAGGAGGTTGTGCTATGTAAAGATGTCCGTTGCCTATGATTTGTGGCATATTTCGGAAGAAGAATGTGAGCAGCAGTGTTCTTATGTGAGCTCCATCAACGTCCGCATCAGTCATTATGATGACGCGGTGGTATCGCAACTTCTCTTCGTCATAATCTTCACCTAGCCCGGCGCCAAGCGCAGTGATTAATGCAGCGATTTCTTCGTGTGCTAGCATTCGTTCCGGACGGGCTTTTTCAACGTTCAGAATCTTGCCACGTAATGGCAATATTGCTTGGAACTGCCTATCTCTTCCTTGTTTTGCAGATCCACCAGCAGATTCACCTTCCACGATATATATCTCTGAACTGGTCGGATCTTTTTCTGTGCAGTCTGCAAGTTTGCCCGGCAGTGATCCTCCGTCCATAGCATTTTTGCGAATGACGAGATCACGTGCTTTCTTAGCTGCGGCGCGGGCACGTGCGGCAGTTGTCGATTTATTGATGATTGATGCGCCATCTCCAGGATTGTCCTCAAGAAATTCTGTCAGTTGGCGTCCGACTATTTGCTCTACTGCCCCTTTAACTTCAGGGTTGCCAAGGCGGCCTTTTGTTTGGCCTTCGAATTGGGGGTCCTTAACTTTGACGCTTATAACGGCCATCAAGCCTTCTCGCACGTCTTCACCTGATAGGTTTTTTATGTCGTCTTTTCCTACTCCGAATACGTTGTTCTTACGTGCGTAGTCGTTGAGGACGCGAGTAAGGGCTGAGCGAAATCCTGTAACGTGAGATCCTCCGTCACCTGTTCGAATCACGTTTGCAAAAGACAGACAATTTTCTATGAAAGAATCGTTATATTGAAGCGCTACTTCCACTACGATTTCATCGACGGTTTCCTGTGCATACATAACATTTGGATGGACGGAACCACGTTGTCGATTTAATGATCTAACAAAGCTTTGAACACCACCATCGAACATATAAGTTACGTCGTTAAATGGCCAAACATTGTCATGCCAGTGCGACTTAAGGTGAATAGTTAAACCCTGGTTTAAATATGCCATCTCTTTGAATCGTGCCGCAATGATGTCCCAATCGTAGTTGATTTCTGGGAATATCTCGCTGTCTGGCATCCATGACACGCTTGTACCAGTGCCTGGCAGATCCTCGCTTGTCGACTCACGAACATCCATATCCCCTATGGTTTTTCCACGCTCGTACATCTGGGTGCTGATCTTGCCGTCCCGCCGCACCTCGACTTTTGTCCACTCTGACAAAGCATTTACAACCGACGCGCCAACACCATGCAATCCGCCTGACACCTGGTAGCCTTTGTCACCGAACTTTCCCCCTGCGTGGAGAGTGGTCATTACTGTTTCGAGAGCAGAAAGGCCAGTTTTTTTATGTTTATCTACTGGTATCCCTCGGCCATCATCAACTACTGTTACAGATCCATCTTTATGAATCGTTATGTCTATTCTGCTAGCAAAGCCGGCCATAGCCTCGTCGACGCTGTTATCGACGATCTCCCTGATTAGGTGAAATACGCCTTCTGTACCCGTTGTGCCTATGTACATGCCGGGGCGCTTTCGTACGGCTTCAAGGCCTTCCATCACCGTTATATCTTCAGCGCTATATTCGGATGAGCCACCGGTGATGCTGGATGCACCGTTTTTTCGCTTTGCCATTCGTCGTCCTTACCCTGTCGTTCATAACAGGAGCTTAGATTTAGCCCAAACCATTTGATTTGCTTTGAGGAGCGCAACTCAAACTTTTGTAAAACATGAACAAGGGCTAGGAGAATAGGGGTGAATCATATTAGATTCACAGGCATTTACTTAAGTCGTAAATGAGGTCCTAATAATACCATTTTCTTGACTTGGTTGATGAGTTTAGTTTCAGTATAAAAGGCTGTATGGATTTTTTTATAAAGAATATTTTTTTATTATCAGTACTATGTTTGATGTTTTTGTGAATTTTTATTTTATGAATTTGTGTTTGTTAATATTTGTAGTTTTAAACACTGCTTCTGCTGTGGTCATTTGGCTTGATAAGCGAAATGCACAGAATGGAAAAAAACGTATATCTGAACATACGCTCTTAGTTTGGGCTCTAGTTGGAGGGTGGCTAGGAGGTGTTTGTGCTATGTATGCATTAAGACATAAGACTTCTAAACGTTTATTTTTAGTCAAATATTGGCTAATGGCTGCAATTTATATTTCAGCGTTATTTCTGCTTGGATACGCGATGATTCAACAAATGAGCCTCCTACAATGACCACCGGCTTGTGCTTATCGGTCTATAATCCCGGCATCTCATTCAGGGTTATCTATTCCCCTGAACAAGTTGTTTCCCCAGAAATGGTGATTGATGGTTGCAAAAAGATGACTTCTGCTATTTGAATAGCTTATCTCGAGAGGTTCTAGAGGAAAAAAATGGATATTGACCGCGATCTTTTGTTGTTAATGCTGCGACGCATGTGGATGATTCGAAATTTCGAATTAAAAGTAATGGAAGTGCACTCTGCTGGTGAATTTGCTGGTGGTGCCCATCCATACATAGGTGAAGAAGCTGTGGCAGTTGGTGCCTGTGCAGCATTAGAGGACACTGATTATATTGCCGGGAATCATCGTTCACACGGACATCCCATTGCCAAAGGTGGTCGAGTGGACAAGGCTATGGCCGAACTCTACGGACGGACAGACGGATATTGCAAAGGGAAGGGAGGGTCGATGCATCTGGCTGATTATTCAATCGGAATTTTGGGAGAATCCGGAATTCTTGGATCATCTGTACCCGTGGCAGTGGGTGCGGCTCTTGCAGCCAGTATCAAAGGAGAAAAATTCGTCTCTCTTGCTTTTTTTGGCGATGGAGCCTCAAATCAAGGAGCACTACATGAGTCTATGAACTTAGCGTCAGTGTGGAGCTTGCCGATTATATTCATATGTGAAAACAACCAATACGCAGTGACAACTTCCTATGCTGAAACGGTTGCCGTTGAACATGTTTCGGATAGAGCGTCGGCTTATAACATGCCTGGAATCCTTGTTGATGGTCAGGATGCTATTGCCATGTATGAAGCAACGGCTGCAGCTGTAAGCCGGGCGCGTGCAGGTGACGGTCCAAGTCTTATTGAAGGGCTAACTTATAGGTTTGAGGAGCACTCCTTGGGCCTTGGCCGCGTACGTCGAGGTGAATATAGGACACAAGAAGAAATTGATACTTGGCGCAAGCGTGACCCACTGGATATTCTTGAGCAAAATATAATTGCTCAGGGTGTAGCAACTCGCGAAGAATGTGATGACATCAATGCAGAAACGGCGGAAGAGGTTGAGAAGGCTACAGAGTTTGCTCGAAATAGTCCGTTCCCGGAACCATCGGATTTGTTCGATGATATGTGGGCTGATCCGATAGCGTTTCCATAATAGATTGAGTGTGACACTTTTTTAGCAATTCCTTACTCCGCAGGTAAAAGATAGCCATGGCCCAGACAGTATTTATAGAAGCAATTAATCAGGCAATTATTGAAGAAATGAGACGCGATGAAAATGTCTTCATGATGGGTGAAGATATTCGACGATCTGTTTACGGAGCAACAGCGAATCTCCTTAGTGAATTCGGCGAAAAACGAGTTTTAGATACTCCGCTTTCAGAAAATGGCTTTTTTGGAGCCGCAATCGGGGCATCTCTTGTAGGCATGCGTCCCATAGTCGAAACCCTTACTAGTTTCATGTGGGTTGGGATGGACCAGTTGATTAGTCAGGCTGCCAAAATGCGGTATATGTTTGGAGGTCAGGCAACGCTTCCTGTTGTTTATCGCGCAAGTATGTTTTATGGCGGCGGATCCGCCGCTCACCATTCAGATCGCTCTTACCCTATGTTTATGAACATGCCTGGCATTAAGATTATTGTTCCATCCAATCCTGCGGATATGAAAGGTCTTCTTAAGTCCGCAGTTCGGGATAATGATCCATGTATTGTTTTTGAAGATGGCACCTTGGCCGGGATGCGCGGTGAAGTTCCTGAAAATGAAGATCTTCCTGAGAATGAGCTAGTTGTACCATTCGGGCAAGCCCAAATGGTACGTGAAGGAACTGATTGCACAATAGTTGGGGTTGCTGGCGGTGTGAACATAGCGGCTTCTGTTTCTGATCAACTTGCACAAGAAGGAATATCCGTAGAAGTTATCGATCCCAGAACTTTAGTTCCGTTGGACAAGAAAATGATTTTAAGTTCTGTAGAAAAAACAGGTCGGCTTGTAATTACAGATCCTGCTCATAAAGTTTGTAGTGCTGCTTCAGAGATTGCGTCTATAGTTGCAGAAGAGGGTTTCTGGTCACTTCAGGCGCCAATTCAAAAGGTTGCTTCTGAACAAGTACATATTCCTTATACTCCAGCACTTGAACCACATGTGTATCCAGACGTCGAAAAGGTTACTGCTGCTGTAAGACGCACACTTGAGAGCTGAGATTTCTCGGTTTTTACAGGCTGAACATTTTAATTGCAAAAGCGGGTTTTGTGCTCTGATAAAGACCGGCCAATTTAACAAGTGACAACGTTTGATTAGAGCATAAGTGAGATAGATTTAGTGCTAAATCCGGTATTTAAAAACTGTAAAGCCCTTACTTTTGACTTATTCGGTACGGTTCTCGATTTGGGCGGATCTCTTACGCCTCATTTAAAGATTTTTCTAGATGGCCATGGATCGGAGATTAATCCTGACAAAATGTGGCAGCAACTCCGTTACAGGCAGAGGATAGAGCAGTACCAAGACACGCTTCTTGAGTTAGGTCATTCGGGGTACCTAGAAACGGTACAAAAGGCATTTGTGTATGTAGCTCGAGCGAACAAGCTAGATCCGCGAATTGAGGAGATTAGTCGTTTTATGGAAGGGTGGCAGTTGCTGTCGCCATTTACTGAATGTATGGCTGCCCTGCATAAATTGAGTGAACATTACAAGCTGGTGGCACTTTCTAATGGCAATCCTTTGTTCCTTGATCATCTCGTAGAAAATCGAATTCAGTTTGATTTTGATGATGTTATATCGGTTGAGCAGGCAGGCTTTTTTAAACCTAAATCAGGGGTTTACCGCCGTGCCGCTCGAAACTTGCAACTGGAGCCTGGAGAGATAATTATGGTTTCGGCAAACTCTTTTGATGTTATGGGTGCTCGAAGTTGTGGTTTTCGTGGCGTATATGTGAATCGATATGACTTGCCATTCGAAGATACCCATGAAATATATGAACCTGATTTAACCGTTGCAGATTTCGCGCAATTATCATTTGAACTTACGTAGGTTCATTATCATTCAAGTGTATGATCGGCCTCCGATTTACCTTCTATCTGCGCTAAGATAGCCGGCGACGCTAATTTTGATCATATATTCAGAGCCCAAACAGTTTGCAATCATGCGACTGGGCATTGCCAAAGTACGTTGCGTCCGTTATTTGGCCCGAGAATAGTAATTATGCCTGTACCAATCATCCTTCCTCAGTGGGGCATGGGGATGAACGATGGCGAGATCATAAAATGGCTAAAAGCTGTCGGCGACCCCGTTGCTAACGGCGATCAACTTGTTGAAATAGAATCTGCCAAAGTTAATGCTGAAGTTGAATCCACCGCCGATGGAACGCTCGGAAGGATCGACGTAGAAGCAGGCCGGATAGTCGATGTTGGAACCGTACTGGGATACGTTCTAGAGGCTGGAGATTCAGAATCGGATCTTCCAGATGTTGCACCGGTAGTTGGCTCTGCATCCACACCTGCACCAGTTGTTGCCGCTAAATCGCCCTCTGCGCCCTCTACGCCTTCTGCAACTCCGAAAGGCGGCAAACAGGTTGTCACCCCTCGAGCACGTCGACTGGCTAAAGAAATCGGAGTTGATTTAGCAAACGTTACGGGGACTGGACCAAGCGGACGGGTAACGGAAGATGATGTGAAATCTGCATCCGAAAGCACTGACTCGGCCGGAGCGAAGAGTGCTTTGGTGGAATCATCTGTCCCTGTTAGGGAGACTATTAAATTGTCGGGTTTGCGGGGTACGATTGCTCGTCGGATGTCGGAGAGTGCCAATGTTCCTACAGTCACACTGTCGACGACGGCTGACGTTACTGACTTGATCGGGTATCAGCGTGAGTTAGTCGCAGATTGGCGACCTCATAAGATACGACCTCAGTATCAGGACCTGGTTATTGCAGCGACAGCCAGGGCACTTAAAGATGCTCCTAAAGCTAATGCGCATTTGATTGGTGACGAGGTTCGAATACTGGATGAAATCAATGTCGGTGTTGCGATGGCTGTATCTGAAGGCCTCCTAGTTCCGGTTGTTAAGAATGCAGACGAGAAATCACTATTGGAAATAGCACAAAACATTCGTGATTTAGCGAGAAAAGCTAAAGCGAATAAACTTTCGATTGATGAGATGACAAGTGGGACCTTTTCGATCACTAACTTAAATTCTTACGGGATTGATACGTTTAATCCGTTGTTAAACCCGCCCGAGATAGGAATACTCGGTGTCGGAGCTATACAAGAGACTGCTGTTGTAATTGATGGAGAAATTGTGGTTCGTTCCATTGCAAACCTGAACCTGAGTTTTGATCATAGAGCGTGGGATGGAGCTCCTGCTGCGGAATTCATACAATCGATAGCCAGATTGTTGAGTGACCCCGGCTGGATGAGGGATTAAGCGTTACTCAATGCTGGAGGAATTGGTTAATTGAGTACCGTCGGAATTATCGCTAACCCGGCGGCGGGGAAAGACATACGTCGACTCGTCGCACACGGTCGAGTAGTTTCTAATCAAGAAAAAGCAAATATTCTTCGTCGTGTTTTTGCTGGGATTGTTTCTACAGGTACTGATCAAATCTTGATAATGCCAGACCACTCTGGATTGGCGCGTCCGGCAACTGCAGATGTTGAGGGCGAAATCGAAATAGATTTTGTCGATATGCCTACTGCGGACCATCAAGGGGCTTCAACGAATGCTGCAAGGGCGATGGTTGAACAGGGTGTGGATTGCATAGTTACACTCGGAGGTGATGGAACTAACAGAGTTGTTGCTAAAGGATGCCTTGAGGTTCCATTGGTTCCTATTTCGACTGGAACAAACAATGTTTTTCCTGCCAACACAGAAGGAACACTTGCGGGTATTGCAGCAGGTTCAGTAGCTACACAGAGATTGACACGTGATGACGCATGTCGTCGTTCTAAGAGGATCGATATTTACATAGATAATGAGCTATGTGACGATGCACTAGTGGATGCTGCTGTTTCCACTCAAATGTTTGTCGGTGCTCGCGCTGTTTGGGATACAAGCACTTTGCATGCTATGTTTTTGACACGGGCAGAGCCTGCAAGCATTGGGCTCTCTTCTATAGGTTCAAGGCTTGAGCCGATTGCTATTGACGATCCGTTCGGTCTTTATATACGGATGGATGGTGAGCCGGGTTCAACCGCTACTACAGTTCGAGCTCCGATTGCGCCTGGCGCAGTATCCGATGTCGATATCATGGACTGGCGCAGGATAATGCCGGGTGAGCAAATTTCGATTGATTTGCACCCCGGGACGATTGCTTTAGATGGTGAACGTGAAGTTGAGCTTTTGCCCAATCAAAAAGTTCATGCCATGTTGAACCTTGATGGTCCCTGGGTAGTTGATGTTCCGCACACAATGATGTTGTTGGCAAATCGTTAGCCGGATCGATTTCATCTTTGAATTCTGAAAAGTACACACACGGTCATCATCGATCAGTTACAAGAGCTCATTCAATTAGGAGGGCCAGTGATTCCGCCTCATTTGTTTTGCCACGACTTAAATCACCGATGCGGCTGTTAGATTTCGGCTGTGGCCCAGGGACAATTACCATAGATCTCGCCGAGCACCTACTTCCAAATGGTTCAGTAGTGGGTATAGACAACTCAAGTACGGTAATTGATCAGGCTCGTGTTCGATTAGATCAAAAGGGCACACAGAATGTTAGTTTCGAGGTCCGAAGTATCTATGAGACAGGTTATGGCGCTAAAACATTTGATGCCGTTTATGCTCACCAAGTTTTGCAGCATCTTTCCGAACCAGTCATGGCATTATCTGAGGCTAAGCGAGTTTTAAAACCGAGAGGAATTTGTGCCGTAAGGGAAGTGGACTGGGGGGCTTCTGCACTGTGGCCACCCGATGAACGGCTTCTTGCATTCTTAGATGTTTATAGCCGTGTTGCCGCATGTAACGGAGGTAATGCTAGCGCGGGTCGGCAATTGAAAGAATGGTTTATGCAGGCCGAGTTTTCGGATTTGGAGGTCACAACTTCAAATTGGTCGTTTTCAGACCAAAATGGGTTGAAATGGTGGGGCGAGCAATGGTCTGAGCGTATTTTGCATTCTGAACTTGGTAAGCGTGCAATAGATTACGGAATATCCACAAATCATGACCTTGAGGAAATTTCACAAGGTTGGCTTGATTGGGTTAATACTCCGGGCGCGTTCTTTGCGTTTATTCAAGTAGAAGTTATCGGAGTTTCTGGTTAAATTAATTAGATATCTCGAAGATTTCTGTGTTGTGAGTTTTGGCTAAAAGTGGATATATCTGGTCAAATACCGAGGTTATTTCCGGGGTTTTTCTTACTGTGACTCTCGACAGTTCATAATCGCTAATTGAATCCCATAATTGTTCTGTTTGTAGAGCCCCGTGTGATCCATGCCATGCTTTATATAAGGTTGGCTTGTTGAATCCTGCCTCTTGCATGGCGTCACACGCCTGTTTTACAAGGGTGTTTAACTTTCCGCCGGTTCCTGGTTTTGGAAGATATGTTCGTCGTACTGCAATCATTGGAATTGTTCCCGTTTCATTAAATTTTAAAGTTGCGCCAATCTCGTTCAAATCGATCTTTGTGTTTCTTTCCTGAGACGGTTGGATCGCTCAGTGTGGTTTCGGGGCCTGAATCAGTTAGGAACTTCCCTCCAACCATCGCTGAGCGACCGCCTGAATATGATAGGTAGCATAGCCCGATACCATCGTAAGGATCAGGAATGTCTGACTGGTTGATTCGGCTGGAGATGATTTCCCCAACCTTTCTTCCTTGCCCCGACGCAAATACTCCAGCCTTTGGTATTGCGAATTCTCCCGATGGAACTATGTTTACATCGCCAATAGCGAAAATGTTTTCGCTAGAGGTTTCTAGAGTTTTTGAATTAACCGGAACCCATGGTTTCCCTTTTGAAATACCAGAATCGGCGACAACGTCTGGAATTTTGTGAACTGGAATTGTTGAAATTACGTCGGCAAATGTCGATGAGCCGTCTGCAAACGAAGCTTCACGCCCGTTGGGAGATACTTCTACAACTCCCGCTTGGGTTATTAGTTCTATTCCGCGTTGTTCAAGCGCGTTTCTGACTCGTGTTGATGCTTCTTTACCTGCAACTCCTAGAGGGCCTGGTTCAGGTATATATACTGAGATTTCGATGTTTTTGCGTATTCCTTTTTTTCGAGCCCACCAGTTAAGGATCATGGCCGTTTCAAAAGGCGCGGGAGGACACTTGTACGGTGGCTTTGCAGCGGCAAGTACGATTTTGCCGCGCTTTAAACGACTTAAACGACGACGCATGCGGCGTGCATAATCGAAATCATAGAAAGAATAAGCATCTTTGGACCCAGGGACTGCATTCCAGTCATATTGTGCACCTAGCGCTATAACAAGATAGTCATAATCCAAGGTTTGGGCTGATGTAATTACTTTTTGGTCTTGAGTGTTAATGGAATTGACATGCGCCTCCAAGAACTTCACGCCTCGGTTCGACAACCTGCCAAGTGACCTTCCGGTTTTGTTGGCATCTTGTTCCCCTACTATCAGCAAAGGGTTCATTCCACACAGGTGTGTGATTCGATGCTGGTCAATGATTGTGACTTCATGTCTTGAATCGAGGGCAGCGCGGGTGGTTATTGCTGCTTGTACCCCTCCGAAACCCCCACCCAGAACCAAAACTTTGCTACCCACCATGTAAATTTGCTCCTGGCATTTCTCGATAAATAAACATTTGGAAAAGCTTACCGATTTTTCAGGTTGTTGGCGGATCAAAAACTATTTGTAACTTAAATAAATTTTATGAGTTTTGAGCTTCTAACATAACGACCATTGGGCTTATCTGATTCTTAGTGATCTGCCTGAATTTACAACCGGGTGGACAGCATAGGGTGTTACTTAATTTGTAGTAGTGATTAATTCGGGCCCAAACGTGTATGGTTTAGTTGCTATTAGTGCTCTTATCAATCCAGAAAGATATTGAGGGGATTAAAGTGGACGCCCGAAAGATTTCTTTACCCGGAAGTGCTCGTTGGCTTGAATCGTGTGACACGATGGTTGCGCTCGGTAGCGCAACTCGCGAGCGCAATACGGTTTTCGCAAAAAACAGCGATCGCCCACAGGAAGAGGCACAGCCACTAGTAATGGTTGCGGGCTCTGATCATTCAGGTGGATATTCCGGCACACAATTTGTTGATGTCCCACAGATTGGCCATACCTATCGCCACGTAGGATCAAAGCCATATTGGTGCGCAGGTTATGAGCATGGCTTCAATGAGCACCAAGTGGTCATTGGAAACGAAGCATTACCCTCGAAACTGAAGGAGGCTAAGACACCCAAACTCGTGGGTATGGAAATTCTTAGAATAGGTCTTGAACGTTCAAGGTCAGCCGAAGAGGCGGTAGATGTCATAACAGATATTGTTTCCAAGTTTGGTCAGGGTAAATTTGTAAATTCGGATGGTGTTAGAACGTATGACAACATATATTTGATAGCTGATCCCATTTCTGCGTATGTGGTCGAGTGTGTTGGGCATGAATGGGCAGTGAGCCAAGTTAGAAACCTAAGATCGATCTCTAACGTTTCTCAAATTGGAGATGATGGCGAAAGAGTTTCCCCCGGAGCTCAACTGCAAGCTGTTGATCAGGGGCTATTCAATAGCGGTATTGAAAGCCAATTTAGTTTTTCACGCGTATTTGGGGATCCAAATGATTCTGCTAGTGGAATTAAAAGGCAATGCCGTTCTGAGTCAATGTTGAGCCGTGGATATGGCAAGTTAGACGTTAGGTCAATGATGGAGGTATTGTCTGATCACTCAGACTGCGAAGACTCCGAGGAATTACCAGTTTTAGATATAAAAGGTGATGTTTCCATTTGTTTACACCGAACCTCAGGAGAGGTAATGGGATCTTCAACGGCCAGTTTGATTGCGGATCTGTGTGCTACTGGGGAGCGGTTGCCGGTTTATTGGACAGGGATGTATTCACCCTGCATGACGGTTTTTATGCCGATGTTCATTGAGGGTGATCTGCCACCTATGCTTGCCGTTGGTGGACCACTCGAAACTTATGAGAGCCCTTGGTGGGATTTTTATAGACTGACGCACTATGGATTGCAAGCTGGTGTCGAAGTCAGGATGGCAATTCGATCTGAACTGAGCTCGTTGCAGACCGAGCTATTTGAATCAGCCTACGAAATTGCTCAACAAGGCCGTGACTTGGCTGTAAATGGAGATATTGCGGCACTGAGAGTTTTGCTCACGAATTACATGTCTGAAAATGCAAAAAGTGTGATTTCAAAAGTAAAATCTATGATCCCTGTGAATGTATAGTTTCTATATTCCATAGATGGCCAAGAATTATGGGTTTTTTACTTGAACAAACAGAATGAGATTGACCTTCATAAGATTCTGGTCGCTGCTGATTCCGCAACAGCGGCGGCAGCAAAAGCCTTACTTGATCGATTTAGACCTGAAAATATCGACTCACTAGAGGCGTTTTACAAATCATCTAATGCTTTGGTGACTGGTGCAGACCTTGCCAGCGATAAGTCGATTATAAGAATTTTAAAAGCTGCTGGCGTACCTGGTCGGATTCTGTCCGAGGAGAGTGAAACTAGCCTTTCTTCTGATCAATCACTTACCTGGCTTGTGGATCCTTTATGTGGAACCGTGCCATTTAGTACGGGTATGGATCACTGGGGCGTAAGTGTTGCTCTGAGGCGACATCGGGATTTGATTGCTGCATCGGTTGTATTACCCTCTTTGGGTGAGCATCTCTCAGGAATAAAAGGGGGAGGAGTCATTGTTAACGGTAGTCCATTTTCCTCTGCTTCACCTCGCGAAAAGTTATCTGAATCTACCGTTGGGCTTGAGATAGATGGGCCAGACGAGTGGAGGCGGAAATTGGCATCAGGCCTCGAGTGGATACCTTCTGTCAGTCAAATCAACACGTTTGCTTCGGCTGCATATCCACTTTCCTTGGTTTGTTTGGGTCGTTTACCTGCTGCTGTGTTTTACGGGATTGAGCCGGTTCACTTGGCAGGTGGTGCTTTGATTGCGTCCGAGCTGGGAATAAGAGTCACGGATGAAAATGGAGAGGCAATAGATTGGTCCACAGATATGGAATTACCGGCAGTAGTTGTAGGATGGCCGAAGATTCACGATCAGCTGATCGCTGCCATGTAATTGAGTTCAATCTATTTTGTTTTTAGATGCTCTTAAAAGATCATGAAAACCATCAAATCACTTTTCACATCTACAAAACCAGAGTTACTTGTAACCGGGTTTGTTTTTACGGAAGGGCCGTTATGGCATCCTGATGGCATTTTGTACGTATCGGACGTTGACGCGCAGGTACATTACAAGGTTCGACTTGAACAGAAGGTAATTACAGAAGTTATAAGGGATGGTTCAGGTGGTGCCAACGGGGCCGTTTTCGATAAAGATGGGTGCTTAGTAATTTGCGAGCAAGATGCACGTAGAGTAGTCAGATATGAACCGGATGGTTCTATTACGGTTTTAGTCGACAAATATGGCGACAAACGCCTTAACCGTTCTAATGACATTATTCTTCATCCTGATGGCTCGCTTTATTTTACTGATCCCGATAAAAAAGGCCTTGAGGAATCCGACAAAGAGCTTGGATTCGCTTCCATATTCCGAATCAACCTTGACGGGGATTTAGTGTTGTTGGCAAAAGATATGAATCATCCCAACGGATTAGGGTTTTCAGTTGATGGGAAGACCTTGTATGTGTCAAACAGTAGACCTGACCCCCATCTTCATGCATATTCAGTCGATAACAGCGGCATGTTGAATGATTCCAGAATTGTTGCCGAGATGCCATATGGCAATCTAGGGGAGCTTAGTGGAGTTCCCGATGGCCTTAAACTGGATGCAGAGGGCAATATTTACGTTACTGGTCCGGGTGGAATATGGGTATGGGATAAATATGAAGAATTCCTTGGAGTGATTGAACTCCCGGAATTACCGGCCAACATCGGCTGGGGCGGAATTGATAACTGCACCATGTTCGTAACGGCAAGGACGTCTGTATATACGTTTAAAATGACAAGACCCGGTATTCCAAAACAGTTTTGAAATAGCTTGAGGCCTTAGGTGTTTGACGAGTACGGTGTTTATAAGTAGCCTCAACGAGCAATTCTTCGACGATATATTGACGAACCAATTACAGTGCGAGAGAAACAATGCCATTTAATGTAAATCACATTCACCTGAAATCCACCGATCCTAAAAAGACTGCCGATTGGTTTGTTGAAGCTTTCAATGTTGAGATAACCTCAGATAGCGTTCGTCCTGTTGGGGATCGATTTATTACGACCATGACTGAGGGCGGTCTGGCTATAAATATTTCTTCCGAGAGGGCCGATGAAAAACTGGGGCCTGCCGATGCTGATCCCCATTATGGGCTTGAGCATTTTGGGTTTGATACTGATGATATGAACAGTGATATTGCTCGGCTAGAAAGCATGGGTGCTGTTCTTAAGGAAGGCCCCATTAACAATGGGGGTGGCGTAACCATTGCATTCATTGCCGCTCCGGGTGATATACGAATTGAATTGATTCACCGAGAGTAGTCGTTACTGTTAAGTTTCTGTGTCTTGATGGTGGATTATGGAATTGCATACCCAGCTAATATGCCGGTTACAGATTCGTTTTCAACCGCTATCTCACCGTTAACTATCACATAGGGCACGCCTTCTGGATGTACGTTGGGATCCTCGAATGAGGATCTGTCGTTCACTTTTTTTTCATCGAATACGACGAGATCCGCGAATTTGTCTTTTTTGATTACCCCGCGATCTGTTAGGCCAAATCTTTCCGCAGGATTTTGGGTCATTCGTTGGACTACTTGCTCTAATGGGTAGTTGTATCTTCGACGTAATCTTCCAACCAGTCGAACAAAGCAACCATAAGCACGTGGATGCGGCATTCCACCAACTGGGATTGAGTCAGATCCTACCATGTAGTCCGTACGTGCCATTAAATTCATTACGTCTTCTTCTACCTGCCTCCACAATCGAACGTTACCAGGAGGGGCAACTCGCATTCCGCAAGAGAGAGATGTTTCAACCATCATTCGACACATCATTTCTTCTACGCTTACATTCCATTCTTCAGCAACATCTTCAAATAGCCACCCCTCAAATCTTTGGTCTCCCTTGTCTCCTATATGCGTCCAGACGTTTTCTCTTGGGTCTGAATAGTCGATTTCGCTCATTTTGTCGATTAATATTTTTCGATCCTCTGTATCAGTGAGAATTTTTATCATTGCTTCCGGTCCGCCTTCATGGAAATAGCCAGGGAAGAATGCTTGTGGAAATGATGAACCAACCGGATACGGGTATGTTTCGAGAGTGATATCAACTCCTGATGATTTAGCTTCGTCGATAGGTTCCATGAGCTTGTCTATTTGCCCTGCTGAATCAGTGGTAGTTCGGTAGTGTTCGAAATGGAGTTTAGTATCGGTTCGTCGGGCGATTTCTATTGCTTCTGGTATTCCACCACCACCATATGCCCTCTCCATATTGTGGTTTCGCAGGTGAATAGACATAGGTCGATCGAACTCTTTTGTAATGCTCATTAATTCACAGAGTTCGTCGGTGTTGGACCAGCTGTTCGGGTAATAAGAGAGGCCGGTGGAGAATCCAACAGCGCCCTGCTCAAGAGATTCTCTCAATAAAATTTTAGCGGTCTCTAATTCCTCATCGATCAATGGGACATCATTCATACCGGCAGATTCGAGTCTTATAGGGCCGTGACCAGCGAATGTCGCAACGTTGCATGAGGTTTTACGGTGGTAATGCTTTTTTGACATTTCAATGGAAGACATATCAAGTTGCTCTGGAGCGAGCCCCAGAATTCCTGATAAATACCACCTGTACATTTCGTAGTTTTTCTTTGACAGTGGAGCGAGAGATAATCCGTCAGGACAAATAACTTCCGTCGTGACTCCCTGGCGGATACCGTTGCTGTGTTGGCCATCATTTAAAAGCGCAGCATCTGCATGAGAATGGACGTCTATGAAACCGGGTGAAATATGGAGGCCTGAGGCGTCTATTGTTTTCGTGGAGTCGGTGCTCGAATCTGGAATGACGTCGAGAGCTTTAATGCGATCGCCAATTATTCCGATATCTTTACGTATGGGAGGGGCTCCAGTTCCGTCAACAACTGTTCCACCTTTAATAACTAGATCAAATGCCACTAGAATTCATCTTTCACTTGATAGCAGATTCCAATTGAGGTTGGCCACGACGGATCTGAGTCTGCAACGGGTTTTGTCCGGGTATTATATGGCGGTTGTTACCCCTCAAGTTATGTATTTGCATTCGGTTCAGTAGATAGTGGGTATTTCAAAAATTTAGTAGCGAGGCAAAATTCATGGGAAGGTTTGATGATCGAGCTGCGATTGTAACTGGTGGCGCGCTGGGTATTGGTGGTGGATGTGCGCGACGTTTAGCAGGTGATGGCGCCAGCGTCTTGATTGTTGATATTAATGAAGAATCAGGACTGGAAACAGTCAAAGAAATTCGTGCGGCAGGCGGCAAAGTCGAGCTGATGATTGGTGATGTCGCTAACGAGTCAGTGGCTTTTGACATGGTTGAAAAATCTATGTCCTTGTTTGGACGGCTAGATCTGCTGATACAGAATGCATACGGAGGTGGTTCAGACACTGCCGGCTCTGCGGTAGATGTCACCCAGCAGGCGTGGAGTAAAGGGATGGATCTTCTCGTGGGGGCTTTGTATCTCGGAGCAAAGTTTGGTGTGCCTGCAATGGAAGAATCAGGAGCCGATCCGAATTTTGAACCTCCTGTGTGGGGAGGTGCTGGCCGCCGGCATGGGGCGAGACCAAGAGAGAATGTCGGCCGAATAGTAAATATGTCGTCTGTTCACGGTTTGTTGAACGCACCTCGCTCTTTGATATACGAGTCTGGAAAAGCTGCAGTCATAGGCCTCACTCGACAGATGGCTGTCGATTTTGGCCCTATGGGTATTACGGTTAACGCCATAGCACCCGGGCATATTGTCACCGAGAGAGGTGATGAGATGTGGAATGAGGTCGGAAACGATGCCGGGTTCAAGTTATTTGAAATTCAATATCCTGTTCGGCGTACAGGTATTCCGGCTGATATCGCCAATGCTGTTGGCTTTCTTTGTTCGAATGAAGCATCGTTTATCAATGGTCAAATCTTAGCGGTCGATGGTGGGTTGTCGATCCAATTACAAGAAGACATTGTGATGGATACTAAAGACTATATTGTGTCTAACCCACATCTACGTACCCATTTTGACAATAAACCTGAAAAGAGCGATCGCTGGTAACTTATATATAACTTTTGAGTTCTAAGGCATCTATCGATATTCGAAGCACAATACATATATACATTCGATTATCAATTTGGTTTGGTTTTATCTTTTGACGAAAAACATATCTAAAGTAATTGAGTTATATCGGCATCCAGTGAAATCGTTCACGCCAGAGCGTCGCGATGAACTGCGGGTATCAAATGGAAAAATTGAAGGTGACAGGGTTCTAGCTTTCCGTTTTGCTGACAAAGGCGCACCGGATGATTTTTCGTGGCAAAAGAAACATAATTTCGTTGCTTTGGTAAACACTCCTGGAATATCACGACTTGAGATGATATTTGATACAGATTCCAGGATCCTTTCATTGAAACTTGGGCGTGAACTTTTGGTGTCTGGGTCAATTGATTTAGAGGAGGACCGATCAGATCTCAGTCAAGGAGTGAGTGAGTTCGTCTCTTCTCTCGAAATAAACCCTCTCGTTGGGCATCCGGAGAGACTCCCGTTAAATCTGATAGGAGATGGACGCCAGGCCTTGTTTCATGATTCGGAAATAGGGGGCGTCACACTCTACAGTTCAGAGTCATTAGCTGCGCTACAAGCATCTGTCGGTACGGATTTAGATGGTCGCAGGTTTCGTACTAATGTTGTAATCAGTGGTGTCGAGGCCTGGGAGGAACTTTCTTGGAATGGTCGTTTGATTATAGGGGACGGTGAATATGAAATTGAGAAAACCGTTACGAGATGCCTCGCTACGCACGTTAACCCGGTAGATGGTTATCGTGATCATGAAATCATGAAGAGTTTGATTGAAGCTAATCAACTCAAACTACCGACGTTTGCTATTCGTATGAAGCCGTTAAATGACGATACTGTGATTCGTATTGGTGATGTTGTTTCTCCTATGTAGACTGCTGTATTCACCAATCGAAGTATTGGTACAGATGGGATAAGGTCTGACTAAATAAATTGAGTATTAGCTTGTCATTTATATGGTTCACTTATACAAGTAATTCATAGAACGAGAACGAGAATTAGAAAACATATGAAAATCGAAAAAATCCGTATCCGACATCTATTTGGAACAATAAAGACAAACGGTCCTTTTTGGGAAGAGCGTCTGGTAATGCCGCTTGACGTGTACTCAGAGTTTCGCGAGAGCGACAATCGAGTTAAATGGAGTGATCAGACCGCCGATGACCACATGCCTCATGACGCATATTTTGTTCAAATCGAAACAGACGAAGGAGTTGTCGGAATTGGTGGTCCGATGGATATGTCGGTTGCATTTATTGTTCAGACCGAGCTTGCTCATTATTTAATAGGTCGCGATCCTTTAGCTACGGAATTTATCTGGGATATATTGCACCGCGCAATGGTTCATGGCCGTCAGGGCAATACGATGATCGCGATCAGTGCGATAGACAATGCACTCTGGGACCTTAAGGGGCGTTATCTAGGAGTGCCTGTTTATTCGATTATTGGTGGCCCGACCCGATCAGAAATTCCCGCATATGCTTCTATGCTTGGTTTCAGTGTCCTTGATATTGGCTTGGTTAAGGAACGCGCTAAGCAATATCAAGAGCTTGGATATACCGCTCAGAAATGGTTTTTCCGACACGGACCAATGTCCGGTTCCGAAGGGTTAAAGAAAAACGTTGAAATGGTTGAGGCACTGCGTAATACCCTGGGGGATGATGATGACATCATGCTCGATTGCTGGCAGTCCATGGACGTGAACTATGTCATTAGATTGGCTGAAGAGATTGAAGAATTTAATCCTCGCTGGCTTGAAGAGTGTGCAATGCCAGATCGTATCGATTCTTACAGGAAAATTCGTGAATCTACAAACATTCCCTTGTCTGGTGCTGAGCACCACTACACACGTTGGGGTATGAAGGAATTTATAGATGCAGAAGCTTTGGATATTCTGCAGCCTGATATTTATTGGGCGGGCGGGTTGTCTGAGGTTTTGAAAATAGCCGCGGTTGCTACAACCGCTGATCTCATTACCATTCCACATGGTCACTCAACCAATGCAGGCATTCATTTTTCTGTAAGCCAGTCTCCTATTCACACTCCGTATCAAGAGTATTTGATCAAGTGGAATACAGTTCATCAGCATTTTCTAAAAGATCCGGTTAAACCTGAAAAAGGTTTTATAAATTTGCCTTTAACCCCTGGAATGGCTATGGACCTTGATGCTGACAAAATTGAGCGAGAAGAGGAACCAAACTTCGGGACCTGAGCGATATGTTGCAAGTAATTTGCATCTTGATTGCTCGCTATTTCATTAACTAGCCTTTACTCAGCAGTTTTTTCGCGTATTTAAGCTCCATTTGGCTAAGCTTACTGACTCTGCGTTTGAAGTTGGGATCACTTGAAAACTTAGCGTTTAGGAAAGCGTCCAGCACTTCTTTTGCCACCGACAACCCTATGATCCAGGCACCCATACATATCAAGTTGACATCATCATGCTCAACGCCTTGGTGGGCACAGTAGGTGTCATGGGTTACAGCTGCCCTGATTCCGGGGACTTTATTTCCTGCAATCGCAGCTCCTACTCCTGTTCCGCAAACAAGGATGCCACGCTTTACCTTGTTGGAGAGTATTGCTGAAGTTACCTGCTCGGTGATATCCGGAAAATCTACCGGGTCTTCAGAATATGTCCCGTAATCTATAACCTCGTGACCTTTCGACTGCAGATATTCAATAACAGGGCCTTTCATAGAGAACCCTGCATGGTCACCCCCTACAGCTAACCTCATTTCGCTTTCTCCTGCGTATAAATTAGTGAAAAGATAATTTGACTACTTGATATTGTCAAAAAGTCCTTTTGGGTCAGTCCATCTATCAGGAACTCTTAGCGATAACACGGTCGCATCGCACGTCAACTCGCCCCTGTGCGATAACAGGTCAACACGTATAAGTGACTTCTTGCTCGTCTTCTCTGTTAATCGTGCTCGGGCAGTTATGGGGCCATCAATTGGTGTTGGCTTACGATAGTTCACCGTTAATGACGCTGTGGCATACCAAATTTTTTTACCTTCACCAATATCTCTTCCTTCTGTTTTGTATGCCTCTGCGATTGAGGTGCAGACACCATGGCAATCTATAACAGCCGCAATGGTTCCACCGTTCATGACATCTGGAGGCATCGCAGCGTGATGCGGTTCTGGCTGGAAAGTGCATACAGCTTCGTCGCCGTCCCAGTATGACTTAATACGTAGTCCTTGATCATTCCATGCTCCGCAACCGTAGCAGTGATTATCGTGAAGTCCGTCTTGAAAATACGTGCGCTTAAGTTCACTTTGGCTCATACTGCTCCTCGAACATCATTTATTGACTCTTAGGTATTTAACCACACCACACGATAAGGCTTTCGGATCATGGTGCAAGTGATTTGAATGAGGTTGGCGGCATGGTTTATTTTGATTCGCGTACATAACACTTAATGAGCATGATAAAACCTCGATCAAAACAGATTGCACTTTTGCTGGTGACAGTCGCCACGTTGTTATCACTTTCTGTTTGGTTTTCTACAAATGCGGTATCAACCGCACTGGAAATCGAAAAATCGATTGATCAATCTTCTATGGCTGTTCTCACTATTGCAGTTCAAATTGGATTTGTGTTTGGAACCCTGTTTATATCTTTTACTAATTTGTCCGACCTTATAAATGCTAGAACACTTTTTGTTGTTTCATCAATACTGGCGGCTATAGCAAATCTTTTGGTCATCCCTTTGGATTCGACTGATGCTTTGGTGGTTACACGATTTGCTACAGGGGCATTTTTAGGTGGCGTTTATCCAATGGGTATGAAAGTTATATCTGGCTGGTATGTTTCAGGGCGAGGATTTGCAATTGGAACACTGGTTGGTGCCGTCACACTAGGTTCGGGAACGCCTCATATTTTGATGTCGGTATTCAGTGAAAACTGGCAAATGGTAATTATTTTAAGTTCGATATTGACTATCACGGGAGGAGTCATACTCAAGGCATTTGTTAGTGATGGCCCACATAATGTTCCAGGTGCGAGATTCAATCCTCGATACCTTATTTCGGCATTATCTGAGCGCGGTCCTAGGCTGGCATTGATTGGATATCTTGGTCATAACTGGGAGCTTTACGCGATGTGGGCTTGGATCGGAAGTTTTATGTCTTATGTATTGGAGGAACGATCACTTTTTGGTGATGGGGTTCAACTTGCCAGTTTAATAACATTTCTTGTTTTTGCTGTAGGTGCGGTAGCCAGTTCTCTTGCTGGTGCTTGGTCTGAAAAAATAGGTAGAACAGCTGTGGCGACTATTGCAATGGTTATTAGTGGTTGTGTTGCACTATTTATTGGGTTTATACCTGTCCAATGGAGCGTATTGATCGTTATTTTTGTGTTGATTTGGGGTGCGTCGGTTATTGCAGATTCTGCTCAATTTTCAACTGCGATAACGGAGCTCAGCGATCCTGTTTATCGTGGGACAATGCTCACATTTCAAATAGGGGTAGGATTTGCCATTACCGCTGGATCAATTTGGCTTTTACCTATTGTTAAAGACCTGTCCGGGTGGGGTTGGGCTTTTGCAATTCTTGCATTGGGACCAGCAGTAGGAATTACCGCTATGCTCCGTTTACGTTCGCTTCCTGAATCTAGAAATCTTGCTGGTGGAAAGCGTTAATAACTTCTTTCTTGCTCGGTGCTTAACTTTCATTTAGAGGTTTCAGGTTGACGCTATTGCAGACCGACGCCTGCGGCGGAATCTCCGTGAGCGCTTTCGCGATTTACTGGCACCATTCAATGAACTTGCAGGTCTTTCTGGTAAAGAGAAAAAATCGTCTTGGGTTTGCTTTTTAGACGACTTAAATTTTCTAGATTTGGTAGTTCCTGGTGACTTTGAATTGGGTGTGATGCCTTGTATTTTGGCTAGGTATTGCCCTGTATGTGAGGTTTTTACGGATGAAACGTATTCCGGCGTCCCTTCTGCGACAAGGTGTCCGCCTTGTTCGCCTGCTTCAGGGCCTAAATCAATAATCCAATCAGCATTTTTGATCAGATCTAAATGATGTTCAATCAAAATGACTGAATTTCCAGCTTCTGTTAAACGGTGAAGAACCAACATCAATTTGGAGGCATCATCAAAGGAAAGTCCAGTGGTTGGTTCGTCCAGGATGTACACGGTTTTTCCTGTTGATCGTTTCGATAATTCAGATGCTAGCTTGATGCGTTGGGCTTCACCTCCTGACAAAGTTGTCGCTGGCTGTCCAAGATGAACATAGCCGAGACCTACGTCATTAAGTGTTTTCATTCGATTAGCGATCGCAGGTATGTTTTCGAATAATTTACTCGCCTCTGAAACAGTCATATCGAGTACTTCAGCGATGGATTTGCTTTTAAATTTTATTTCAAGTGCTTCCCGGTTATAGCGGGCACCGAGGCATATCTCGCAGGGCACGGTGACGTCTGGCAGGAACTGCATTTCGATTTGGACGTAACCGGCGCCACTGCATGCTTCGCAACGACCACCTTTGACGTTGAATGAAAAGCGGCCGGCTTTGTAACCGCGAGCTTTAGCTTCTGGCATTGAAGCAAAAATTTCTCGTATGTTTGTAAAAACGCCTGTGTATGTCGCAGGATTGGATCGTGGTGTTCGTCCAATCGGCGATTGATCAATATTTATGACTTTATCGATGTTTTCAAGACCTGTTATCTCTTCGTGATCTCCGGGACGATCTTTTGCTCGATAAAAATATTGCGCAAGCTTTTTGGAAAGTATTTCGTTAACCAAAGTACTTTTGCCAGAGCCTGAAACTCCTGTGATGCAGGTCAGAATTCCTAATGGTATGGCGACTGAAATATTCTTTAGGTTGTTAGCCTTTGCGCCAATGATCCTTATTTCATTTCCATTTCCTGTACGCCGCTTCTTGGGAACAGGAATTGATTTTCTTCCACTTAAATATGCGCCAGTTAGGGATTGTTTGTTTTTAAGTACCGTTTCAATTGAGCCCTCAACAACCACATTTCCACCAAGTTCTCCCGCGAGCGGACCCAGATCAACAATATGATCAGCTGCCCGCATAACGGCTTCGTCATGCTCAACGATCAGGACGGTGTTTCCAACATCTCGTAGATTCTTGAGAGTTTCGATTAGTCGGTCGTTATCTGATGGATGTAGTCCAACAGATGGTTCATCGCATACGTATAAGACTCCCATTAATCCTGAACCAATTTGAGTAGCGAGTCTAATGCGTTGTCCCTCTCCTCCCGAAAGCGTTGACGCGGCTCTGTCCAGTGTCAAATAACCCAGACCTACTCGTGACAGGAAGCCTAACCTTGCTTCAACTTCTTTCAATATTTGGGTCGCAATAGTTTGCTCCCGATTGTTGAGTGGGTCTTCTGCTTGCAGTTTTTTGTCAGGCCAAATACCGGTTCGACAAGCTTCAACCCACTTTAATGCGTTTTCCACAGACAGGCCAGTGACTTCTATAATATTCATTCCAAGGACAGTGACTGCCAATACTTCCGGCTTTAATCGCGCACCTTCACAGGTCACGCATGGTTGCTGGGTCATATATCTGGCGATATCTTCTCGTACGCTGTCAGATTCTGTGTCTACGTGTCTACGCTCCATGTTTGGTATGACACCGTCAAAAGCGGTGTGCCATCCATATACACGTCCTTTTTGAGTTTGATGTGAAATTTCTAGTTTTTTTCCGCCGGTACCGTACAAAATGACACTTAAATGCGATTGATCTATATCCCGAATGGGGATTTCCATTGAAAACCCAAAGTGCTTGGAGAGTGATTGCAGGGTTGAGTGATACCAAGGGGAGTTCGAACCAGATCTAGCCCAGGGAGTAATTGCTCCATCATTTAGGCTCAAAGACTTATCTTGAATTACAAGGTTTGGGTCGACTTCAAGTTTGTATCCGAGGCCGGTGCAGGTTGAGCAGGCACCGAATGGGGTGTTAAAAGAGAAATTGCGTGGTTCAAGTTCTGATATCGAAAGATCACAGTGAACACAGGCAAAGTGCTCAGAATAAACAATATCTGTGTCTTTACCGCCGTTTCCACCGAGTTTGGACGCAATGAGATTGCCTCCAGTAAGGCGTAGTGCTGTTTCAACAGACTCAGTTAGCCGACCTGGGTCTGTTTCATCACGAACGATTATTCGATCCACTACAACTTCAATGTCATGCCATTTGGTTTTTGCCAACTTGAATTCTTCTGAAAGATCATGCGTTTCTCCATCGATTCGCACGCGCACGAAACCATCTCTTCGCGCTGCCTCAAACACTTGGGCATGCTCACCTTTCATGTGTGTGACCATCGGGGCGAGAATTTGTAATCGAGTTTCATTTTCCATCGAAAGAATCGAGTCGACGATCTGTTGAATCGTTTGGCGTTGAACTGGTCGACCGCAATTATGGCAATGTGGTCTTCCGGCCCTGGCGAATAACAAACGCAGGTAATCGTAAATTTCTGTGACGGTTCCGACGGTGGATCGGGGATTTTTCGAAACCCCTTTTTGATCTATAGATATTGATGGACTTAATCCTTCGATGTGATCCACATCCGGTTTTTCCATGCGACCCAAGAATTGCCGTGCATACGCAGAAAGGGATTCAACATATCGTCTTTGTCCTTCGGCAAATATCGTGTCGAACGCAAGACTACTTTTACCTGAACCTGAAACCCCTGTAATCACAGTTAGGGTATCTCTTGGTATGCGGAGGTTGAAGTTTTTTAGGTTGTGCTCGCGTGCGCCGCGAATGACGATATCTGCGTCCGGCATATTTCAGATTGTTGAACCGTGCTTGACTAAGGATGTACTTACTGTATAGCGATCAATGCTTTTCAACGCAACTTCAATCGAGTGTAACAATCTCTGGCGGATTCTTAGGTTTTTATGGCACTAATGTGAGTCTGAACGCTCATTTTATTTACTTATCTGGTTACTGTTATGGCGAGTACGAACCTCGTCCATGAATGGCTCGGATCTTAATCGTCGATCAAGCACATGGTGGATTTGTTCTCGCAATATCCTTGAAAGTTGTCGAATATCACTTTCCTTAGCTTTCAGATTTCCCGCTTGCGTTATATCGGTTTTAGACAGGAACCGTAATAATTTTATTGTGTTCAAGCTCGCTGGCAGGACTGCGGCTTCCCCCGACGATTGATAATTATTGTGAATGAGGCCACCTCGATCTGGTGAATAGAAATGATTATTTGGCTCCAGTTCAACCCCAGTCTCTACACATTTAGAAAGCTCAGGAGCGAAACCGTTAAGTTGCAAGAGTCTCATTTCAAAGAAGCGAACAACCATTTCTTGGTTTGTAGTTGTTTCTAGTGATTCCAATACATTTATGAGTAATTGGAATAATGGTCTGTTTGCACCGCTCTCAACGGAAAAACGTTCTGATAATTCTGAAACGTATGCAGCATGCGAAAATCGTTGTAGATTGTCGCGTAAACCCCGGAAGCCATTCACTGTCGAAACTTGACTTAAACCATGGAGGGAGCGAGTTTCGCGAATAGAAACAATTACATGTCTGAAAAGGTCTAGATGACCTCCGAGTTTTGAATTAGGTTTTCGGGCAGATTTTGCAACACCTCGTATTAATCCATGAACGGGTGCGATGAGGGTCACGATCCGATCTGCTTCTCCAAGATTGCTTATTCGCAGCACAACAGCGTCGGTTGTGTATGTGAATGGGCGCTTGGATGTCATTTCATCTCGTCGTCGTGATTTTTAATATTTTTCTGATAATTATTTGATTGTAAATATCATATTTATTCTTACACGGTTAGAGGTATTTGTTTTCCGTGTAGCCTCAGGCTTAGAGGTCATACCAGCTAGTGTTAGCGTGTATTCAGCATCAAATTTCTAGTGCATTTTACGAATTGCGATACCGTGTAATAAACCTATATTTGCTGCAGCTTAGTCAGACTGATCGCTTGGGCTTTGAGGTATTTCCGTCCTACTTTCTAGGGCATGCGCTAATGTGGAATCATCTGCATATTCGATGTCTGAACCGCTTGGAAGCCCGCGTGCAAGTCGGGTGATAGATATTCCCGAAGGGCCGATTAACTTTTGTATATACATAGCAGTCGCGTCACCCTCTAGGTTGGGGCTGGTTGCGATGATGATCTCTTCGACGTTTCCATTTTGTAATCTTGAAATCAGTTCTCGTAATTTTAAGTCTTTTGGTCCGATGCCGTTAACAGGCGAGATTATTCCATGTAGTACGTGGTATTGGCCAGAGTAAACATTTGCTCTTTCAATAGCGATGACATCAAGTGGCTCTTCGACCACGCAGATACGAGTTTGATCTCGTTGTAGATCACTGCATATTGCACATTCTTCACCCTCAGAGATGTTGGCACATATATTGCATAGGACAATTTTTTCTTTGACGCCAAGAATTGCAGATGCAAACTCATTAGCTTCTTCTTCGGGCATTCGAATTAGGTGATACGTTAATCGCTGTGCGCTCTTGGGACCGATTCCTGGCAAACGGTGAAAAGCCTCGATTAATCGGGCGATAGGAGGTGCAGCCGATCGTGCGATATTCGAAGAAGGCATGATTATGTCAGGCCAGGAATGTTCATTCCGCCTGTGATTGCAGCCATTTTTTCCGAAGCTAATTTTTGTGCTGTATCCATGGCCTCGTTGACGGCTGCAAGGATTAGGTCCTCAAGCATCTCTACGTCTTCAGGATCGACGACTTCTTGGTCAATAGTTATTGATTCGATCTTTGAGCCGCCGATTACGCAAACTTTGACTACTCCGCCACCGGATGTGGCTTCTGTTCGTGCTAGTGAAATTTCTTCTTGTACAGCGGCAAGTCGAGCCTGCATTTGCTGAGCTTGCTTGATCATATTCCGATTCATCATTAAAAGGTGATCCTAGTTACCTTGGTTGATTGTCCAGAGTTCCGAATAAAACAGGACTCGATAATCATACGTCGTTACCAGTGAGCTTGAAATCTTTAATTGGTGATTGGAATTTAATACTGGCAAGTGGGATTAATTTTTTTACGACGCTTGAATGTAATATCAACTTTCTTCTTGATTTTCATTGATAATGGTTCCGCCTACTGCCATCGCAGCTCGAACCATTGCACTTTCTCGTTCCTGTGAAACTGATCGTTCGTTTTCGGAATCTATCGTGGAGTTAGTGTTTGTATTATTCGTTTTATCTACTTCGCGAGGCGAAATAATTACCAATTCAAGCTCTGTTCCGTAAGTGTCAGTGATAGCAGCTTTCAGTGCGTCTTTGGAACGTTTATCATCCATTTCTTCCATGAAGTTGTTTTTGAGGGCATTGCTTTTGAAGCGCAGTGAAATCTTTCCCTCAACCGGTTCTGGCACCTGTATGTTTCGTAATAGCGGACCAACGGCAAAACGACGGTTTTTGGTGCGTCTCGTTTTTTGAATGACTTTGTCCCACTTTTCTTCGGCCGGAGTTCTGTCGCGTCGCTGAGTCGGTTTTTCAAATTCCGAATCACCTATAGTCGGTTTAACAGAAACCTGAGCTTGAGGATTAACTGGTTGTGGCTGATTTGCTGCAGGCTCAGTATTTCTTCTTGAATCGACGTTATTAGTAGCAGGATTAGTAGTTGCTTGTAGTACTGCGAGTTCTAATGGCAAAGGGGATGATGAACTAACTTTCATGTCAGCTTTTCCCAGTGAAGTAAGAATATGCAAAATCTGGTTTAGCTTTGCTGGTCGTGCCGCTGCAGACATCGTTGTAGCGAATTCCGAACCTTCACTGATCGAATCTTCCACTCCGGCTTTGAGTAGAAGTGCGACGCGCAATGCATCGACTGTGCCTGAATGCAATGCTCTTAGATCTGCACCTCGTTGGGCTTCCCGGTTTATGACTGTTAAAGCTTGAGCGGCATCTTTGGCAAGAAGGGCTGTCGCAAGCTCAGTACTTATGGCTGTATCTCCAAGACCTAAAAGCTCACGTGCTTGTGATTCCGTTATTTCAGAGGGTTCTCCATTCTCACCAGATTGACCGTATGAAACGAATAATTGCTCAAGAAGATTCTCTGCATCACGTAAGCTACCCCAAGCGGATCGTGCAATCATTTCTAGAACTGCAGGCTCGGTTTCGATCTCTTCAGCGTCGCAGACTTCGATTAGTCTATTGATGACGTCCTCGTTGGATAACCGCTTAAAGTCGAAACGTTGGCATCTGCTGACAACTGTGGCTGGGAGCCTGTGAGCGTCTGTAGTGGCCAGGATCATCACAATGTTTGGCGGTGGCTCTTCGAGTGTTTTGAGCAAAGCGTTGAATGCTTCTGTCGTAAGCATGTGTACTTCATCAATGATGTACACCTTGTATTTACCCGAGACTGGTCTGAATTCTGTCTTTTTTTGTAGTTCTCTAATATCGTCAATTCGACGGTTTGATGCTGCGTCGATCTCAATTAGATCCATATAACGACCTTCGTCGATCGCAATAGAAACATCTGAATCTACGACAGGTTCACCTTCTTCTGTGATTTCAGAGTTGAGTGCTTTTGCCAGAATTCTTGCAGTAGAAGTTTTGCCAACGCCGCGCGGTCCGTTGAAAAGGTATGCGTGTGCAACGCGATCTGAGACCACAGCACGTTTGAGAGTTTTGGTGATGTGGTCTTGACCTGCAACCTCTTCGAAACGAGTCGGCCGCCATTTTCTATAAAAAACTTGATTATCAGTCACTGGAATAATTTCAGTTTTGGAGAATGTGGGATCACTGATTAAAAACCTCTGACAAAATTACTTCAGTTTTACCAAACATGACAGTCTCTTCTTGAGGACTGCGATGATCATAACCTAGTAGATGCAAAACTCCGTGGATTGTTAACATGGCCAACTCATTATCCGTGGCATTTCCGTTTTCTTTTGCTTGACGGGCTACCTGTGGAAGAGAGATTGCAATATCACCGAGTTGTTCTTGATTGACTTGACTTCCAATAGCGGAATCAGCGAAATCAGGCCATGCATCCTCATGCGTATTTTCATCTTTGGTGTAAGGGTTGAATGCAAGCACGTCGGTAATTTCATCCTCACCCTTGAATTTACGGTTTAACTTTCGGATTTGCTCATCGTTAGTAATCATAACCGTTACATCGATAGGCCCAGCCTTATGTTCAGCCTGAAGGGCAGATTCAGCGGCTTTCTTTACCATGGAAATTGTCGGAGAGGAAACGGGTTCCATATCGCATATAACTTCTACATGGTCATTTCTAATATGAGATTGATTTGTGTTGGATGAAGGTGTCACTGTACCGCCATCCTAGCATGGGTTGAGGCAAAATCGAGCTTTAGCGTCAGCTTATTCTAGAGGCGGTGTCGGCTTCTTCTGCAAGTACGCGTATTTTGGAATAAAGAGGTGCATATCTTGAGTCTGTGTCTGCGAGTTTTCCGGCTTCAGATCGTGCACTTAAGATGCCAAGTCGTATTTCGGGGGAAGATAGCTGTCCGACTTCTATATATGTACGTGCGGCGTATAGGCTTGGAATTAATTTGTCACTTATGGCGCGAGCAACCCATCGTTCTGCTGGTGGTGCGGAAACTTCTTCTGCCATCTGTACGGCCTCATCCAGCGTATTTAGGACGTCTTGTCCCAACGGCCAGAGATCTTCAGCTTCTTTGATTACCATTTTTTTGTGTTTTTGAGGGAAATTTTTTGAGCAGAAGCCAAAATATCACAATAAGGACTGATCCGAAAATATCCGCTACGACGTCAATGGCCTCAGATGCACGGCCTTCTATGCTCGATTGGTGCATTTCGTCCAGAATCCCGTACGTCAAGGCTACAAATATCGTTAAATAGGCTGTCAGTGGTTCGGAAACCAATCGTGACAAGACAAGCGTGCGGAGAACGAATACGCTTAGCACCATGAACAGTCCGATATGAACTAGCGAATTGGCAAATGGCAACCATGTAACGATGTTTCTGGTGCTGTCGAAGTCTTTGGCTGGCATGTCTGACAACGTGTAAATGAGAGCCATCCACCCGATGGTCAAGGACCCCCATAGCCAGGGTTGGTCAACATGTTTTATAGAGAGTTTTCCTAGTTGAACCATTGTGAATCGAATGCTAGCGACATTGGGCACCACCAATCGGTTTCTGTTGCTTCAGGGACTTTTTGTTGGAAAGTAGACATTAGATCGTTCCATTCTTCAGCTCGCTTTGATTCTGTGTAGCCCTGGAAATCTCTACGAGGATCGAATTCGTCTGGAACCGTGCAATACATGAATAGGTGGTTGCCGCTTCGGAAAATCTCCATTCGTTCAATTCCGATTCCTTTTAGTGCGTCAATAACTTCTGGCCAGACGTTGCGATGGTATTCCTCGTATTTGGCAATTATTTCGGGGTCATCTTTTAGATCCAGCACCTGAGCTATTGATTTTGACATTTGTTTTCTCTCCACTTCAAAAGTGATGGGTGTGTTGTATTAGGCTGATTTCGATCGGCGCATGCCCTACACTCTGCAGCATATGAAATATTGGCCAATTGTAAGCCTGTAAAGGATGAATGTTATGCAACGTGTGGGATTCGAGATGAAAATCCACCCCGAAATGGTAGAAGAGTACAAACAGCGTCACGATGATATATGGCCTGAAATGTCAGCCGCTCTGGTCCGTACGGGATGGCGAAACTATACGATTTTCTTTAAAGAAGACGGGACACTATTCGGATACGTTGAATGTGAAGATTCATTTGAAGTGTCACTGGACGGAATGTCTAGGGAGGAAGTGAATCAGAAATGGCAAGACGACATGTCACCTTTTTTTCAACTTCCCAAAGGGGCTCATCCTGATAAAAACATGATCCAATGGCGAGAAGTTTTTCATGCCGATTAGTCAATAATGCTAGATAAACTTCGATTCTATGAATAAACCAATACGTCTCCACTCCGAATTAATAGAAGCGCCAGGCCCGCTTGAAGCTATTGAGATTTACTTCAATAAAGGTTGGTCGGACGGGCTTCCTGTTGTACCACCTACACCTGAATCGGTATCGGCAATACTTGAAACGGCTAACTTGTCTCCCGAGGCGATACTCGGGATAGAGCCTGTAAAAGGTGCTGTGATCACAGCTGAAAAAGCGGCGATCAATGCAGTGATGGCTGGTTGTAAGCCGGAGTATATGCCGGTAATCGTTGCTGCGGTTGATGCAATTACAAAACCAGAGTTTAATCTCCATGGAATCACGGTTTCCACGATGGGGGCCGCGATAATGATTATTGTCAATGGTCCCATCACCAAAGAACTTGATATCAATTCGGGAGTTTCGGCATTTGGCCCAGGCTATAGAGCTAATGCAACCATTGGTCGTGCTATTAGGTTAATTGTTATGAATGTGCTTGGAACCCGCAGTAAAGATGGACTCGATAAGGCGACTCTTGGCCACCCTGGAAAGTACACGTGGTGCGTCGCTGAGAACGAAGAATTCTTACCTGCTGCATGGGAGTCGTTGAGTGTAACTAGAGGTATTGTCGAAACAGAAAGTGCCGTAACTGTAGTTTCCGGGCTAAGCGCAACCCAGTTTGGCGAACATGAAGCCAATACACCCGAAGCAATCCTTGATGCATTTGCTGAGCGCCTTTATCCAATGGGTCCAGGAGTCGAGGAGGTTGTTTTGGCCATCTGTCCCGAGCATATCGCTCACTTCGATAAGGCGGGTTGGAGTAAACAACAAGTCGGGCAGTATTTATTCGAAAATGCACGTAAATCAGGTTCGGATTGGGCTGCTATGGGTCTTCCTGCTGGCTACGAAGACCAGCCAACAAGTGTTCTGGCTTCACCTGAATCGGCAATTCCTATTGTTATTGGCGGTGGAGGAGGGGCTTGGAGTGCGGTTATACCATCCTGGTCACTAGGAATGCGATCCAAAGTTGTTACGCGCTCCATCATCACAAACGGGTAATATGGCATTATAGGAGTCGAAAATGGCAGAAGAAAAATCATTCCAAGTCTTAGATCCGACAGCAACGCCGTCTGTAGCTACTGCTGGCATGGCTGATCGGCCCAATTCTCTTGCGGGTATGCGCATTGGACTCTTGCGCAATGATAAATTGAACTCAGAATCACTTTTGGATGCTATTTATGATGTTCTCTCAGAACGTTTTGAATTCGCAAACGCGTATCGAGTAAATAAAGGTGATGCATCTCGTCCAGCAGATCCTGATTTTCTATCTGATTTTTCTAATGAAGTTGATGTTGCACTCCTGGCAAATGGGGACTGAGGAAGCTGTTCGTCGTCCAGTGTGTACGACTCACTCAAGCTAGAAGCACTAGGTGTACCTGCGATCGCAATTTGTACCGAGCCATTTGAATCCGGCGCTCAAGCTATGGCGAATCTGGGTGGAATACCGGACTATCCATTTGTAATAATTCAGCATCCGATTGGCAGTCTAACACCTGAACAAATCAGAGAACGAGCTATTGAAGCTGCACCGCAGATCATACAATCTTTGATAGCTCGTAGAGTGTAGTCGGTGCAACTGTTGATGACTATCCGTTAGAAAACGCCGAGGAAACCTATTCAGTGATCCCTCCATTCATAGATACGCACCACCATCTCTGGGACCTTGAGAACAACCCCTATCCGTGGCTTGTCGAACCCATTGATCATTTTGTCGGCGACTACTCGGCCATTCGCAAATCATGGCTTGTTAGCGACCTTCACGAGGGAGCGAAAAACGTGCCGCTTATAAAGTCCGTTCACGTTCAGGCTGAATGGGACCATAACCTAGATCCAGTTGGTGAAACTATCTGGTTGCAGTCTGTAGCTGACGATCCTGGCTCGCGTGGTATGCCAAACGCTATCATCGGATTTGCAGATCTCTCGGATCCCGATGTTGAAGCGACTCTTGAAAGGCATGCTGATAATGCCAACTGGCGTGGTATCCGCCATATGCTCAATTGGTCTGACGATAAGGTGAACTTTCGATTCGCCGGATCTGGCGGATTGATGTCGGATAGTCAATGGAGGGAAGGGTTTAAATTAATCGGAAAATTTAACGGCTCATTCGATCTGCAAATTTGGCCTTGGCAACTTGAGGAGGCAGCCAGACTCGGGAATGACATTCCTGAAGTACCCATTATCCTCAACCATACCGCAATGCCCATCGGCCGATCTCCTGGTGAGCTACGGGAGTGGCGTAAAGGGTTAGAGTCACTGGGTGAAGCGCCCAACGTATCTGCCAAGATATCCGCTTTAGGAATGCTGGATCAGACTTGGGATGCTGAATCGATTGCTCCGTTTGTATTAGACATCATCGATATTTTAGGTGTGGATCGTTGTATGTTCGGGTCTAATTTTCCAGTGGACAGTCTTTTTAGTGACTACGAGACAGTCTGGAAGGCATACGACGAAATAACGTGTGACTTTACAGACTCTGAACGTGCCAAACTCTTTTGTACAAACGCCGAAAAGTACTATCGCATTTAATAATGCCAGTAGTTCAAAGTATCTATCACACAGGCTTTATTGTTGAAAACCTTGACAGGGCTCTTGAGTTTTATACACAGGTTTTGGGGATGGATATCGAACGGGAGCCTACCCTTTCTGATACCCCCTGGTTATCTGAGGTAGTGGGCTATCCAGATGTAATCATGCGTCAGGCATATGTAGGTGTCGGAGATGGACACTCAATAGAGCTCATCGAATATATCCACCCAAGGGGCGAAGTTAGATCCGATCAGATTGATCGCAATAGGCCCGGATCGGCACACGCAGCCATGGTGGTTGACGATGTCCCGGCATGGCGGGAACGGATTGAGGCATTAGGAATCAAGGTTTTTGGCCCTAAATACGAACGAGATCTTGGGTATCCATGGGCAAGGTATGCAATATATTTTCAGGATCTTGACGGAAATTGGTTAGAAATGGTGTCACGTGATTCCAAGCCCGAAGATTCTAAAGCGAACTAGCAGTGACTATCCCAAGCTTGCTATCGAAGTTGTTTAACCTAATTGGTTACTCAAAGCCATCATCGGCCGAAAAATCTTTGGGTTTTTATGAAAAGGGTGTAAAAGCGGCAGGTCAAGGGAAGATGATAGACGCAGTTGAGCATTTCACCGCCGCTATTTATCAGGCTCCAAATGTATCTAAGCTGTTTCATCACCGCGCTGATGCATATGCCAAAAGCGAACAACATTCTGAAGCGATAATGGACTACGACACAGCTGTGCGTATGAATCCTGACTATCCTGATACATATTTAGATCGAGGTAATTCTCGATACGCAATAGGCGATCTTGAAAAAGCAGTGAAAGATTTTTCTGAGGCAATCCGTTTAAATGATTCTTGGGCTGAAGCGTACGCTAATCGTGCTGTGGTTTATGCAGAACAGGGTGATACCGCGCGATCAGATCAAGATGTGGAAAAAGCCAGGTTGCTTGGGGTCGACCAGAATCGACTGGATGAAATGTTAAGTGCAGTTCGTTCTGGTACCGCATCAGGTTGATATTTGCACCTAAAAAATTAATCTAAGGTTATAAACATCGAATGTCGTATCTTGCCGTCCACGGCACGGCTTATGTGACCTTGGCCCGTAGTGTCTTCTGCTAGGAATACTTCACCTTGCTCGAGTATTCGTTTTTCACCACTTCCCACGGTGATTTCTACAGCAGCATCCAGGTTGATAACGTACTGGCGACGTGGCGCTGTATGAAAGTCGTAATCGTAGTCACCGCCAGTCTCTCTAAAAATCACGCCTGTTGCAGGGAAAATTTCCGAAATGAGGCCCGATTTACTGGGTGCTATGTCAATTTCGATGTCTTCGAAATGTGAGCGATTATCATCCCCAGTATAAATTCTAGTTACCTTCATTTTGTTCAAGTCTGCCTCTCTTTCTAATTTAAAATTAAACGCATGTTTTGGCGAATTCAGGAATCGGCAAGACATGACTGCGTGTGCAACGGAATGGTTGGGTTGCCGCCAAAAATCATCGATGTGCTATCCATTTAGAAATGGATAGCTTCGTTGGATACTGCCGCTCCGGCTTCTTTGACAGCTTCGGACAATGTCGGGTGCGCATGTGTCATCTTATGCAGTTCAAGGTTTGTGCCCTCAAGTAGCTGTAGCATTCCGATTTCAGCTATTAGTTCAGTAGCTTCGGGCCCGATGATATGTGCTCCAATTACCTCTCCTGAATCATCATCTGTGATCACTTTTGCGAAACCGTATGGCTCGCCAATTGCTACTGATTTTCCAGCTACTTGGAACGGAACTTTGCCGATTTTTATATTGATTCCTTGTTCTTTAGCTTGAGCTTCAGTAAGACCGATCGAAGCTATTTGTGGCTGGCAGTACGTGCATCTGGGCATATTGGTGTAATTGTCAATGGGAGTTGTTTCGTGACCAGCAATTGTTTCTGCCGCCACCACACCTTGATCGAAGGCTACATGCGCTAACTGCAGCTTGCCGTTTACGTCTCCTACAGCGTATACGCCACCAACATTGGTTCTCATGTTCCCGTCTACTTCGATATATCCAGCATCGTTTGTTTTGATGCCCACGTTTTCAAGACCAATTTGATCGGTGTTGGGTTGGACTCCTACACCAAGAAGTACTTTGTCACATATGAATTCTTGTTTTTTGCCTGAGACTTCGTATTGAACAGCGAGTCGTCCATCTTTTTTTTCAACTCCTGAAACGCCAGCGGAAGTTGCAAATTCGATTCCCTGTTGGCCGAACTGCCGTTCAAGTTCGATAGAAACGTCTTCATCTTCTCTTGGGACAAGATGTTGGAGCATTTCAAACATCATCACATTGACGCCGTACGAGTTGAAGTAGTAAGCGAATTCACAACCTATCGCCGAAGCTCCGATAATGGCAACGGCTTCTGGCTTTTCACGAAGTTCAAGGGCATGACGGGAGGTGATGATGTCAGTCCCATCTATTTGCAGGCTTGGTAGGCTTCGTGCTCGCGCACCGGTCGCGATAACTATATTCTTGGCTGTTAGCGTTTCACCGCCTTCAATGTCGATTTGCGTTGAGGACTTTATAATGCCTTTACCGGTTATCAACGTGATTTTGTTTTTTTTGAACAAGAATCCGATACCGCTGGTAAGAGATTTGGAGACTTTTCGACTTCGATCAATCGCCTTGCTCATGCTAGCGGACCACTCACCGACTTCGATGCCCCAATCTTGTGCGTGGGCCACATGGTTGACTATTTCAGCGTTTTTCAAAAGTGATTTTGATGGGATGCATCCCCAGTTTAAGCAGACTCCACCGAGTCCTCCGATTCCTGTGCCATCATCTTTTTCAACTACCGCTACACTTAGCCCCAATTGCGCACCTCTAATAGCGGCGTGATAGCCACCTGGACCTGCACCTATGACGATGATATCGAAGCTCGTTTCTGACATTCGAAATATTCCTACGATTAGCCCGGTCAAGCCAGACAATCAATTTAAATGTGTATCTAAGTTGAAGAAATTTACTGGATTATCTATTGAAATTGTTTTGTAAGTTACGAAATCAACCTCGAGATTATACGTTTGAATTCAACCGGCAAACAATGCCAATCCTAACTTATCGCCCTATCTCTCAAGTCTCAGACAGGGTGTTTAAGTGGAGACCATAAACAAATGCAATTGAATAAAACTTATTGCGTGAGTTAATCGTCCAGTTCGTTATCGCCTGTGTACAACGCTGTGTCAAAAATTTTATACAGTCGAGCTCCGATAACCGCCACTGCTACACCGATCGGTGCAATTACTATGAAAATAATTGCTGCTACAACAGCAGATGGGATCCAGCTGTCAGGACATTTTCTGATACCTGAACATAGCCAAACACTAGTCAGGCCGTAGCCCAATGCAATCATCAAGCCTACCGTTGAGCCCAGAATCAATCCCACTATGGCCGGACGTCTTTTATGAACAAAATTAAACATCGCAATTCAACCGTATCGTGAACTTTGCCAAACTGCACCATTTAACTAGTACTTATATTCACTGCAACACTGCTAGCTATATTTCTTTTTTTGATTAACAATCAGTATTCAAATAATTAAAAGCTTAGACCCGAACTGAAATTTGATGACAATTCCAGCAGCTAACGACCCAAAATCCTTACGCCAAGCCGTACTTGATCACATGCATGTTGGCATGACCAATCACACTATTCTTGCGGAGGAAGGCGGACCTCTTTTGATGGAGTCGGCCGACGGTATATATGTAACTGATGTTGAAGGCAATAAATTTATTGATGGCATATCAGGTATGTACTTTCGCAACGCTGGCCATGGTCGTGAGGAAATTGCTAAAGCTATTTACGACCAGCTATCCAGCGTAAGTATGAATGTCTATTCAGGTGCCACGCCAAAGACTATCCAGCTTGCTGCCAAGTTATCTGAAATAACTCCGGGTGACCTTACACGCACGTTCTTTTGCCAGGGTGGCTCAGAGGCCAATGAGTCATCACTTAAAATGGCGCAGGCATATCATGTGCGTAGAGGCGATGCTGGCCGTTACAAAGTGATTTCTCGTCGTGGTTCCTACCATGGTTCGACTTATGGAACTATGTGGTTGGGTGGGCACCCCGGATTTCCACGCATCGACTATCAACCTAAACCAGCGAATGTTGTGACCGTTGGACAGCCGCATTATTATCACGATGAATATGGAGCTTCATCACCAGAAGAGAATGGCAAGCGCGCTGCAGAGGAAATTGAACAGGCGATTATATTTGAAGGACCTGAGTCTGTTTCGGCCGTTATTGGAGAGCCTGTATCGCAACCTCTTGGAGGTGTCGTACCGCCGTCCAATTACTGGCCGATGGTACGTGACATATGTGACAAGTATGGTGTGTTGTTGATTTTTGATGAGGTGATTACGGGTTTTGGACGCCTTGGTGAATGGTTTGGTGCGGATTTTGTAGGAGTTACTCCTGACATTATGAGCTTCGCTAAGGGCATCACATCGGGTTACTTCCCTGTGGGCGGTTCGATCTCCACACAGCAGGTGGCTGATGCCTTCGCTGGTGGACCCGAAAAGGTGTGGAGTCACATGTATACGTATTCAGCTCACCCAGGTGGAGCAGCAGCAGCCTTCGCAAACTTAGCTATAGTTGAGCGAGAGAATTTAGTTGATAACGCCCGTATCCGAGGTGAGCAAATCTCCGAGAGTTTACTTGCTATGAAAGATAAACATCCAATTATTGGTGATGTACGTGGAGTGGGGCTTATTCAGGGCATTGAATTTGTGAAAGACCGTCAAACGAAGGAGCATTTTGATTCCTCAGTTGGCGTAAACGCCATGCTCACTGAAGAACTAAGAAAACGCGGGGTTTGGATACGAGTTCCAGCCTATATTCTGCCGATTGCTCCACCTCTCACAATTACGGCTGATGAGGCTGAGACTCTGTGTAGCGTTATTGACGAATCGCTTGGAGCGGTTGAGCAGCGGTTGGGCTTGTAGACTGTGTTACTAAGGCATTATTCAGTTGTGATTTTACCTTCATGTAAAGATGGTCAGCCATCTGTGCGCTTCATTGTTTGGTTGTGAACGATTCATGCGCTTCATTGTTTGGCTGGACATATACCCCGTTCAACTCATTCGTTTATTGCGACGTAAAGTTTGTTTGCTGTGACAGAAAACACTTCTCATACTGCACAGTACGATGGCAGTACTTCCGATAACCAACCTAAAGATTCCGGGGATTTACATCCTTCTGATGATCAAAAACCTACATCGCTTGGCTTGATGTATGGGTTGTCTGCAGGTCATGGGATCAAGCATTTTGGTCAAGGCGCGCTATTAGTCATGATTCCGAGCATAAGGGCAACATTAGGACTTTCAGATGTTGCTGTGGGCGGTATGTCTTCGGCTCAATCGATATCGTCGGGGATCGCAAATATTCCAGCTGGCATTCTTACGGATATGTTTCGTAAAAAAATTGCGTGGATTCTTTTTGCTTCGATGATGATGGTTGGTGTTGGATATTTTCTGATTGCTATATCACCTGTTTACTGGGCACTCCTGGTTGGAGTGGTGATCGTCGGATTCGGGACTTCTATGTGGCATGCGCCTGCGTTTGGCACGTTGGCGGCTAGATATCCTGAGCGTCGCGGTTTTGCTATGGCAGCACACTTAACGGGCGCGCAGATAGGCAATACTGTTTCTCCATTAATCATCGGATTCTTATTGGCGGGGACGATCGGGTCCTGGGTTATTTTTGGTGGAATAGAGTGGAGATGGATTGCTGCATTTATATCGGTTCCGATGGTTGTGACCGCTTTAGCGGTTATTTCGAGATTCAAAACTGCAGGTATTGAGGCTAAAGGAGATGTCGCGCTTTCGGATTACTTTAGATCCGCAGGGCAAACTGCAGGTATTGAGGCTAAAGAAGATGTCACGCTTTCGGATTACTTTAGATCCGCAGGGCGCCTTGTCAGTAATCGTGGTGTTTTAGGTATGGCTTTATTGGGTGCCATGCGTGGAGCAGTACACACGTCATTTCAAGTATTTCTCGTTATATACATGCGTGAAGAACTTAGCTACTCGGATACTTTTGTTGGCTTGCATGTTGCATTGATAACCATGGCGGGAATTATTTCGACACCAATCATGGGTAACGTATCTGATCGGGTGGGACGCCGGCCTGTAATAGCGTTCGCAATGACTGCGATGACGATCTTGATATTTCTTTTCTTATTATTTGACTCAGGATGGAGCATGACTGCATTAATCGCAGTGCTGGGCCTCTTTTTCTTTTCAGTAATGCCGATCATAAACGCTGCTGCGATGGATATGATTGATAAAGGATCCGAAGGGTCTGGAACCGCTTTGATGTTCACAGGCGGAGCAGTTATTGGATCATTGACACCGATTGCAGCTGGTTTTATCAATCAGTCAAATGGATTTCAGGGGGTGGTGATCTTTGCAGGAATTATAGCTGCGGCCGGAGCGATACTTTCACTAGTTTTACCAATGAAACCCCAAGCTAAGGCTTAGGTGCCTTTTTTGCTCAAGTGAACGTAATTTAATACCTATTTGTCGACGTAATGGTTAAAAAGTTTTACTTTTCTAAGCGGAAGAAAATTAGTCTTATCAGGATTTATTTATGAAAGCCATCGATATACATGCTCATATTCCTCGAATGCCGGGTCTTTCTGAATACGGTATTGAGCCAGGTCTGCGTCAAATGTTCCGTATGGCTGATGAGTCAATAAGTATTGAGAAGATGGTTGAGACCTATCGTGCTATCGATACTAAGGCTGTGATTTTTTCTGTTGATGCCGAAACTGAAACAGGAGATTTACCCGATCCGAACGATTATGTGGCCCAGACAGTAGATTCCTATCCGGATGTGTTCATTGGATTTTGTAGCGTGGATCCTCGCAAGGGCAAAGCAGCGGTTGAAGAATTGGAACGTTCGGTACTATCTCTCGGGTTACGGGGTTTGAAACTTCATCCGATTCATCAAGCTTTTTTTCCTGATGACCCTGCGTTTATCCCATTATTTGCTAAAGCTGAAGAACTTGGAATACCTGTACTTATGCATTCGGGGTACGCTGCAGCAGGCGCCAACGCGCCAGGTGGAGGAGGCTTTGAACTTGCATACTCACGCCCTATACCGCATGTCGATTCACTGGCGGCACGACATCCTAACTTAACGATTATCATGGCTCATCCGGCATGGCCGTGGATCCAGGAGCAGGTCGCAGTTGCATTACACAAATCAAATGTTTTCATAGATCTCTCAGGTTGGGCTCCACGTTATATACCGAAAGAATTGATCTCAGAAGCTAGCGGTCGATTAAGAAAAAAGATTTTATTTGGGTCTGACTATCCGTATATCTCACCGGTTACTTGGTTGGAGCAGTTTCAGGAGCTAGATATTCGTGATGAGTCTCGTCCACTTATACTTCATGACAATGCTGCCAGAATACTGAATTTGGCTTAGATTGCCGTCTTACATGTGTTTATGGTGTCTTAACTTAATGCGCCCCTCCGGAGGCGTAATTGGAGGGGCGCATGGGCTCTTAGCGGAGACTGTGTAAGTAATTTTTGAGCCATAAAATTACTCACGGCGTGAGGGTTGTGTGTCCGCACAAACCTCAGCATTTCATTGTTTTGTCTCTACGCGATATCTGGTTTTGTCGTTGATCTCCCTATGTGATGTAGTGGGGTTGGCTTTAGTTTGTACTAGGTTTGCTACACACGTATTTCAGTGGGTGTCGACAATTGTTGAGGCACAGCTGTTGTTGCTGCCATGCCTCCATTGAGAGTCATGAGTGCCGACTTCAACCGGCTATCTAGAATTCTTAGGCTGCTGATTAGTTTCAAACGTCGGTATTCAGGGATAACTTGTAATTGCAGCGCGTCTAATTCACCAGCGATTTTTAATACGGCATTTTCAATTAGGGCTGTATCTGCTTCGACAGGTCTTGCCCTTTGAAATACCGGAGTTGGTTCTGGGTCAGCTTCAGCCGCTCGCTTACCATTCACGACTTCTTCAATAATGTCTTCGATTGAGAGAGTACTTGAAGTTTTAGCTCGCCCAACAATTCTTTCGACATGAACACTAGAGAGACGACCTTCGATGAACGGCTGAGCTATTTCTCGTTGTCGGGCATGATCTTCGATATCCGCGATAGAGCGTGCTTCTTTGAAGGTCAGTTCTCCAGTATTCACCTTTTCGCCTAGACCTGGATCTAATGTTCGTATCAGGCTTTCGTAGTGGTGAATGGTGCCAGGTGTGATTCCTGTCCGGCGAGCAAGCTCTTGCTGTGTGACACTGTGAGAATCTCTGTATTCCATGAACGCCTTGCCCAGTTCCATCGCAGGCACAAGTGATGAGTGGTACTGTTCAGCCAGTGAGAATTCCCAACGCTCTTGCGCTGTAACTTCTTCTTTAACAGTGCATTCAACTGTTAATTCGCCAGCCTCTTTTGCGGCAGTGAGTTTTCGCTGGCCTGATAAGAGCAAGTATCCATTGTCTTTGAATAAAACTACCGGATCACGCTTTGAGCGGACAGATCGAGTGCTTTCCCGTCTTGTATTTTGGGTTTTTGATTGTGGAAGGTCTGGGTCCGGGAAGATCTGATCTATAGGAATCTTCAATTTGTTGTCCTATTCTTGTAGTACTGACGGGTGAATTATTGATTTTGAAAGCCGCTCAGAAATTATTGATGCACTAACGAATACTGTTCATATTTCATTCCAAAACGCTGAAGAGTATTCTCCGCGTTCCAAAAAGAAGTTTCATAAACTGTCCCCGCCGGGGAAACGGCATTCCAAAATATATTTGACTTTGGAATTGCTGGGAGATACCTTAGTCGTAGGATAAGCTTGGAATGTATAAATGTGAGTTCAAATGACACCTCAAGAACAAACTCCCGCGATTCCCCCGTACGTCCCCTATCGTACGTTCCAAACTTTTTTGGAATTTCTACTTGAAGAGGGTATTCCTGGAAGAATCGATAAAACAGTTTGGGGCCCGAGGTTTTCAGGTAGCTCAGGTACTCAATTGATGACCGCTTTGAAAGTTCTTGAGTTGGTTGATTCTGAAGCTCATCCTGACGATAAGCTTGATCGGCTCGTACATGCCGAAGGTGAAGAACGGCGAGCATTACTGCGCAATATTCTCGAGGGGTTTTACACGCCAGTTTTCGAACTAGATTTGTCTCGTGCGAGCAAAGGCCAATTTCGTGATGCATTTAGAAGGTTTGGAACGAAAGAAGGCGTATTGACGAAATGCGAAGCCTTTTTTATACGTGCTGCACAGGCGGCTGGCATAAAGCTTTCACAGCGAATTCTCGCTGGTCGCCATGGAGCTGGAAAATTACGTAATTCAGCGACTGCTGCTCGTTCGCGTGCAGTGACAGCACAGCCTGTTAATACAGGAAAAAATGAACGGCTGGAAGATGCTGATTCTGCCTCACCAGAGCTATCGACACAATTGGAGCTAGCTGATCGCATTCTAGCGAAATATCCTGATTTTGATCCATCTTGGGATCCATCTGTGCAGACCAGGTGGCTTGAAGGTATGACTCGTTTGTACGAAGGTTTGTCTGTTGGCGGATCGGATCGCTTGAGCGATCGTGAAGTAGTTGATGGAGATATTCCCTTAACGTGATTGAGTTGGTTTTTGAGAAAAAAAGGCCGCTCCAAATCGGAGCGGCCTTTTTAAATACCTTTGAAAGGAGAGGCTAGAAGCCCATGTCTCCTCCGGGAGGTCCGCCTGGCATTGGTGGCATAGGCGGTTCGTCTTGTTCACTGATAAGAGCCTCAGTTGTGAGGATCATTCCAGCGACAGAGACTGCATTTTCGACGGCTGCACGAGTTACCTTGGCAGGATCAACAATGCCCATCTCTACCATGTCACCGTACTCACCCTTGTGGGCGTCGAAACCGTAGTTGCTAGAATCGTTATCAGCGACGTTGTTCAAGATGACAGCACCTTCGTGACCGGAGTTGGCGGCTATGACCCTGATTGGTTCCAAAAGCGAGCGTTGGAGCACTTCGATACCAGTCTGTTCGTCATTATTGTCTGACTTCACTTCACTGAGTGATCCAGATGCTTTGATTAAGACTGTTCCGCCACCTGGAACGATTCCTTCTTCGACTGCTGCCCGTGTGGCTGAAAGAGCATCTTCCATCCGTTGCTTTTTCTCTTTCATCTCGATTTCGGTTGCTGCACCTACTTTGAGGATTGCAACTCCACCAGAAAGCTTAGCTAAGCGTTCTTGGAGCTTCTCACGGTCATAGTCAGATGATGTGTCGGCTATCTGTGTTTCGATCTCGGCTTTTCGGCCATTGAGAGCATCAACTGAACCATCACCATCAACGAAAGTTGTTTCGTCTTTGCTTACTACGATCTGTTTACACTTACCGAGGTCATCCAGAGTCACAGTCTCTAATTTGCGACCTATCTCTTCTGAAATAACCGTGCCGCCAGTGAGAATAGCGATATCTTCCAGCATAGCTTTTCGTCGGTCACCGAAGCCAGGAGCCTTGACGGCCGCAACGTTAAGTGTCCCGCGGAGCTTGTTCACTACCAGAGTCGCAAGCGCCTCACCTTCTACGTCTTCGGCAATCACCAAAACATTCTTGTTGGTTTGGAGAACCTTTTCAAGAACTGGTAGAAGGTCTGAAATCGCAGAAATCTTCTGTGAAGTGATTAAGACGTAAGGATCAGCGAGGACAGATTCCTGTCGTTCTGAGTTAGTTACAAAGTAAGGGGAAAGATATCCACGATCTATCTGCATTCCCTCAACGAACTCGGTCTCATAGGAGAGAGACTTTGATTCATCAACGGTGATAACTCCGTCCTTGCCAACCTTGTCCATGACGTCGGATATGAGGCTGCCCATCTCGTCATCATGGGATGACAGGATTGCAACACTTTCAATTTGATCTTTCGAATCAACCGGGGTTGATTGGCCGGCTATCGATTCACGAACAGCTGCCATTCCAATGTCCATGCCGCGCTTCAATGCCATTGGGTCGGTACCTGCTGCAACGTTCTTAAAACCTTCGGCAATGATTGCCTGTGCGAGAACAGTTGAAGTAGTTGCAATTACCAAAACGTTCTTATTGGTTTGAAGAACCTTTTCAAGAACTGGTAGGAGATCCGAAATCGCAGAAATCTTCTGTGAAGTGATTAAGACGTAAGGATCGGCGAGGACAGATTCCTGTCGTTCCGAGTTAGTTACGAAGTAAGGGGAAAGAAATCCACGATCTATTTGCATTCCCTCAACGAATTCAGTTTCGTACGAAAGAGACTTTGATTCATCAACGGTGATAACACCGTCTTTACCAACCTTGTCCATAACGTCGGATATGAGGCTGCCCATCTCGTCATCATGCGATGAGAGGATTGCAACACTTTCGATTTGATCTTTCGAATCAACCGGGGTTGATTGGCCTGCTATCGATTCACGAACAGCTGCCATCCCGATGTCCATACCGCGCTTCAATGCCATTGGGTCGGTACCTGCTGCAACGTTCTTGAAACCTTCGGCGATGATTGCCTGTGCGAGAACAGTTGAAGTAGTTGTGCCATCACCAGCGTCGTCGTTTGTCTTTTTTGAGACTTCTTTGAGTAGCTGTGCACCCATGTTTTCGAACGGATCCTCGAGGTCGATCTCTTTCGCGATGGTTACACCATCAGAGTTGACCTGTGGAGGACCAAATTTTTTGTCGACGATAATGTTTCGACCACGTGGGCCGAGCGTCGGCTTAAGAGTGTCAGCGAGAACGTCGATGCCTGCTTTAAGGCGAGATCGAGCATCATCGCTGAACTTGAGTTCTTTTGCTGCCATTAGGTATTTATCTCCAATATTAGACGGCTAGTTTCAAATCAACTAGCCAACAATTGCAAGAATGTCGCTCTCGCGAACGATCAGATAATCTGTTCCGTCTTCTGCATATTCAGTACCTGCGTACTTCGAGTAGATAACGGTTTGACCTATTTTGACCGGCATGTCGATGACTTTACCTTCGTCAGTCGTTCGACCTGGGCCAGCTGCTACTACAGAACCCTGTTGGGGTTTCTCTTTCGCAGTATCGGGAATGATGATCCCGCCAGATGAGGTTGATGCCTCTTCGTCAGCGGGCTCGATGATTACCCTGTCACCGAGCGGTGTGAGGTTCAGTGCCACTGAATATCTTCTCCTTAGTAGTGACTTGAGCGTTCGGTCATTTGACTGTTTAATGAATGATGCGGACACACCAAATCAAGATCAAATTAAACCGAATTTATTATTAGCATCCGACCATTTCAACTGCTAGCAGTCGAAAGGCTAGAGTGCTAGTTAGGGAAATTTTATTAACCGTTTCACCTTGCGTCAACTGTTAGTGACGGGACATATGGTGAATACATGCTGAATTAGAGATCTAAGGTTGTGATGACTTGTATAGTGTTTGACCATCGATTTCAATGTTAACTGAACGCTGATATTTTCTAATAGCTTCCAGGTTTACATTGACTCCAAGGCCCGGAGCATCAGATGCTTGAACAAAGCCTTCAGGATCTCTAAAAATCCCCGATGGTGCAGTGAGATCGAGAATCAACGGGGAATCTCCAGCAGGGTATTCGATAATATCGAAACTTCTAAAGCCTGCAAAAACATGTATTGATGCAGCGATAGACAAATGACTTTTAAAAGTGTGATTTACGTACTGAATACCCAGTGTTTTTGCGCGATCTGCAACTCGTTTGGCTTCAGTAATACCTCCAATACGCCCAACATCGATTTGGACATAATCAAGTCCACCATTAGTCATCATATCGTCGGCTGATCGATAAAAATCTGCGCCCTCTCCACCAGCAATGCCGATGTTTATGTTATTTGCCTTGATTCGGTCGCTTAATTGTTTGTAAGCATTAACCTCTTCGGTTTTCAGAGGTTCTTCAAGCCAAGTTACTCCTAGATCAGCGAATTTCACTGCTCGTTCATATGCAGCGTCGACGTCATCACCCCAAATGACGCCTGCATCAACCATTAATTTTGTAGTGGGCCCTAACCCATCACGTGCAGCTTCAACTAGCGCCACATCATCAGCGAGTGATCCATGTCCCATTGGCCCCCATCCGAATTTGGCAGCCTGAAAATTACGCTCGACAATAGAAGTTGCAATCGCATGTGTTTCATCAGGGTCGTTACCGAATAACACACTTGCATACGGGAGTTTTTTGTGTGATGTGGAATGGCCAATTAATTTCCACACTGGCTCATTTAGGTACTTACCCAGTACATCCCACATCGCTATATCCGCACCCGATACGGCGTGATCTAACTGTTGGATATCGAGACCGTACGTACCAGCCTTGTTCCTTAGGTGTATAAGATCTTTGGGTGAATTGAGCGT
>RQOU01000123.1 GCA_008373165.1 SAR202 cluster bacterium
AATTATTGGTGAAAACACTTTTAAGGCCGTGGAGAAATCAGCAGCTATCCTTGGTGAGGTATGGCCACATGCAACATTGCGAGTTATACAAGGAGCCGGTCACCTTCCAATCGAAGAACGAAGTGAGACCCTTGCCAATTTAGTGTTCAATTATGAGTAATTTTCAGATGGCTCTTGTTATAGCCGCGTTGTTACTTTACGTTCCTCCAGTATTTATCTCTGGTATCAATCTGTTTTTCTGGTCGAAAAGACGCCCCCGTGGTGGTTGTGGTGAGAACCTTGTCTCAATTCTCATTCCTGCCAGAGATGAAGAGCACAACATCGAGCGATGCGTCGCGTTTGCGCTTGATCAGGGCTCGGTCGTAGCTGAAATCTTGGTATATAACGACAGGTCTACTGATGGCACTCAAGAAGCGATTGACAGATTGCTGTTACAGCATGGTGAGATTGTCAAACAGGTGGCTACTCAAGAGCTTTTGGATGGATGGGTCGGCAAAACTAACGCCTGCGCTCGACTCGCCGAAAAAGCCAATGGTGAATGGCTGCTTTTCTTAGATGCCGATACGATACTTGGACGCGATGCGGTTGAATCGTTGGTAATTGAAGCAACAAATAGAGATGCGACCTTATTGTCGGCGTGGCCCAGAATTGAAATGCTCTCATTGATGGAAAAGCTATTTATGCCACTTTTAAATTTTGTGGTATTCACACTCTTTCCTGCACCGATTTCGCGATTTGATGGTAGGTCATCCTTGGGCCTAGCCCACGGAGCGTGCATTCTGGCCTACCGTGAAACATACTTGGCTAATGGAGGCCATCGGATGGTGAAGGATCGGCTATTCGAGGATACGGCTTTGGCCCGTTCTTGGCGAGCCGATGGTCAGAATTCACAAGTGATGGACGGAAGTAATTTGGTTTCTGTCCGGATGTATTCAAGCTTCTCTGGTATCTGGAATGGCTTCTCTAAAAGTTATTACCCGGCGTTCGACAGTGTTGTTTCTTTTCTCTTGTTCCAGAGTTATATCGCCCTGGGATTTATTGTGCTTCCCTTGATCATTTGTTTTGCTGTTTTTGTAGGATTTATTGAAAATATGAATTTATTACTAGCAGCATTATCGTTAGTGCCGCGCGCCATTGTTGCGATTACGTTTGCTCATTCCCTCTGGTCGGTTCTGCTTCATCCTGTAAGTGTCATGGCGATGCTGGTTTTAGGTACCCAATCTTGGTGGCGGTATGCATATGGTTCTGGTGTTACCTGGAAAGGTCGCAACTATTCAGAATCGGGAATTAAAGCCAAAGATGAATAAAAAAGTGGTGATCATCGGTGCTGGCCTTGGAGGCCTGGCCACTGCAATTAGATTGTCGAGCCTTGGATGGGAGGTAACGGTTGTCGAACAGGGCTCTAGGCCGGGTGGTAAGTTGAACCGGTTTTCACACCTTGGTTACACTTTTGATACTGGTCCATCACTGATCACGCTTCCACATGTCTTCGATCGGCTATTCAATGTCTGTGGTTCTGATTTTTATAAATTAATCAAGCCTCTGCAGATAGATCCTCTTTTCGAATATCGGTTCGATGTCGGTGATCGCCTTACTTACAGTTCCGATCTACCTGAATTAGCTCGAGAAATAGAACGTGTTACAGGTTCTATTGATGATGTAAAAGGTTTGTACCGTTTTCTAAAAATGGGAGCGAAGTTATTTGAGTTGTCTGAGAAAACGTTTTTTCAGAGCACCCCGATGTCCCGACCGACTTTCGAGGACTTGAAATCGCTGCTTTCCGCCCCCAAACTCCACGCTTGGGGTAGCTATGACAAGGCAGTTCGTCGGCATTTTAAGAGCTCGCAAATGCGTCAAATTTTTCAACGTTATCCAACATATGTAGGTGCCTCACCTCATCGCTCAATGGGGACGCTCGCGCTTATTCCATACATGGAGCTAGCGTTCGGTGGATGGTATGTCCCTGGCGGTTTGTATCGGATAGTTGAAGAGCTTGTTCTGATGGCAACAAGGGCCGGTGTGCAGATGGAAATGTCGACCCGTGTGTCCCAGATTCAGATGGAAGGGAAGCGTGTTACCGGTGTTGTTAGTACTTCAGGACAGTTTTATGACGCAGATGTGGTTGTTTCTAACGCTGATCCAGCATCAGTTTTTGATTTCACTGATGGAGTTGCAGGCACGAAGTTGAAAGCTGAAGAGCATTCAATGTCGGGTTTTGTGATGCTTTTGGGGCTGGATCGTAAAGTGGAGGGGTTGAGGCATCACACTGTATGTTTTTCTGGTGATTATGACAGGGAATTTAAACAAATTATTGATGAACAGAGATTTCCTGATGATCCGACCGTGTATGTCAATATTCCTACGGTCACGGATGACTCCATGGCACCTTCGGGGAAAGAGTCAGTATTTCTAATGGCTAACGCTCCTGCAGGTTCTCAGGTTTGGACACGTGAGTTTGAATTAGAGGCAGCTCAGAGGATAAGAAAACGATTAGCCTCGTCTGGCATGCCGGATTTTATGGAGCATGCCAGATTCGTTGAATACTGGAACCCTGCAAGATTTGAGCGTGAATATTCATCACCAAGAGGTTCTATATACGGTCGAGTGGCACATGGGTGGGGCGGAACATTCTTGCGTCCGCCTCTGAAAGATCCTCAAGTACAAGACCTGTTTTACGTGGGAGGTGGCACACATCCAGGAGGTGGAACTCCTACAGTACTTTTATCTGCCGAGATCGTGAGCGGCATGGTTGGAAAACCTTAGTGATGCAAGCAGCTTTTAGAATCGCAACATTTTTAGTTGTGTTTTTGTACGGTATCTTGTGGGTGGGGGGCATTACTTCTTCTGTCTTGTGGGGAGAAGCGCCTGCATCTGCTAGTTGGGCCGCCCCAGCGTTTCTTTATATTTCATCTTTGCTTTTACTCAAAACTTCTGGAGTTCGGTCAGGTCTGTTGTTGTTGGCTGTCGGCGTATACGGATTCGGTATTGAGATTCTGGGCTTGACTACAGGGGTACTGTTTGGTGACTACAAGTACACAGCGGTGCTTGGACCCGGGATGTTTGGGGTCCCTTACGCTCTCGTTTCATCTTGGATGGTGGTCACTGCATTTGGAGTTTTCGTACTCGTTTATCTGCGAATACCGCGTAAATGGTGGGTTGCCGTTGGACCATTTGTGATGGTAATTCTTGACTTGATTTTAGAGCCGGCTGCAACCGGACCTATGGGTGCTTGGATCTGGGAATCCACCGGGGGGTATTATGGGGTTCCAATTAATAACTTTGTTGGATGGTTTATCGCAAGTATCCCGATATTTACCTTTCTTTCCTTGAGTCGATATTCGCACCGTGATGGTTTGCATATCGCTGCTAGTGTGCTGTTGTTTTTCATAGCCCTGTCCGTGGCGCATTTGCTCTGGGCACCTGTGTTTATAGCGCTGTTATTTGTTGGCCTGTCGGTTTTTTGGAAGCGGTTCCGAGAAACGAATCTAGGATGCGAGTCGGCGTTTCTCGATGGCGCGAAATAGCTTTAATTCCCGATTCGTATCATCACGTCGATGCGGTGCTTGATTCTTGAAGGGAGACCTGGGTCGCTGACCACGTTTTTACTCATGAACAGGTTCTCTTCGGTTGTGTCACGTCTCGAGACGTAAGTTCGATCATTAAGTCTGAACACGGTTTTTACTTTACCGTGAGAGCCTGTTGCTGCCCATATACATCTGGCGAGTAATGATTTTGGGACCAGATGGTGAGTGATAGCTAAATGCTTGTATCCGTTGCAGGGCAACCGGATGTTTGGCGTTTCTAACACGGACTTTATCTGCACAAGTATTTAGCCTCAGATATATGTGGTATAAATAACGCATAATTCATTTTATGAAGACTTTACACAACACATCTACGGATGTAGTATAAATCCAACAGACACGTATATATGTGTAATAAAAACCATAAAAAGTACCAGTGGTTTACTAACTGGCTAATTATTCGAGGGAATCAAATGAAAACTATGCTCTACATTCTTATAGCGATTGTTTCGATGATGGCAATCGCTGCTTGTTCCGATGAGGAGGAGACCGCGATTCAGGAAACCTCATCATCCATGTCTGAAACATCATCTGAAATGAGCATTGCGGTCCCAAGCGTAGTGGACATTGCTGTGGATGATGGACGGTTTACGACTCTGGTGGCTGCCCTCGGTGCAGCAGACTTGGTCGAAACGTTATCCGGCCCAGGACCATTCACTGTGTTCGCTCCCACTGACGATGCGTTCAATGCTCTGCCGGAGGGTACCGTCGAAGGATTGCTGGAGGATATACCTGCGCTAACTGATGTACTGACGTACCACGTGGTGTCGGGTTCAGTCCTCGCTGAAACAGTTGTAGGGCTGGATTCGGCCACCACTCTTCAGGGTGCAGATGTGAACATTTCGGTCATGGGATCTGATGTGATGCTCAATGAGTCGAAAGTGATCATCACCGACATCGTGGGTTCGAATGGTGTGGTGCACGTAATAGACAAAGTACTTCTGCCGCCTTCTGACTCACCTGAGCCTGCGGTCTCGCTTCCAAGCGTAGTGGACATTGCTGTGGATGATGGACGGTTTACGACCCTGGTGGCTGCCCTCGGTGCAGCAGACTTGGTCGAAACGTTATCCGGCCCAGGACCATTCACTGTGTTCGCTCCCACTGACGATGCGTTCAATGCTCTGCCGGAGGGTACCGTCGAAGGATTGCTGGAGGATATACCTGCGCTAACTGATGTACTGACGTACCACGTGGTGTCGGGTTCAGTCCTCGCTGAAACAGTTGTAGGGCTGGATTCGGCCACCACTCTTCAGGGTGCAGATGTGAACATTTCGGTCATGGGATCTGATGTGATGCTCAATGAGTCGAAAGTGATCATCACCGACATCGTGGGTTCGAATGGTGTGGTGCACGTAATAGACAAAGTTCTTATGCCTCCGTCTTAAAACTTCAGGGCCATCCGGATGTCAGCGGAACGGCTCAGTTTAAACGGTTCTAGACCCCTCGAGTTCTCACGGTACTTCGGGGGGTCTTCTGTTTAATTACTTTATTTTTTCGTTTAGGTTTCCTTTATTATGAAAACGCTAAACGTGAAGTAATGGAGGTAATCCGTAATGACTTTAGGGAGAGGATGGACAGGCGGGCTAAATTTTCGTCCGGCAAGGGAGGTCGATGTCATATACGGTCATGGGTTGGTAAAAAATGAAAGTGCCAACTGGCCAAGATATCTCGCAGTTACTACACCGACGGCATGGAAGACCACAGAGCCCTATTTAAGCCAGAAACCTGCTGGTGTAAGTACCGTGAGCATGTTGGATTGGGATCATCTGGATAATGCATCTAATGTCCTTCCTGATGATGCAGAAATGGTTGTTGGAGTCGGAGGTGGTACAGCACTAGACGCGTCAAAATATATCGCGCTAAAGAAAGACCTGCCATTGCGGCTTGTCCCTACTGCAGTTTCAACGGGGGCGATAATTCATGGTATTTTTGCCAAATGGGAAGGTCACGCGATTGTCGCGGATTCCGAGTTTTGGCCATACTGTGATTTTGAACATGTTCTTGTGGACTATGATCTGATTTTAGAAGCGCCATGGTATTTGAATACTGCCGGTATTGGCGATGTCCTTTGTATGTATTCAGGCATCTCAGAATGGCGAAATCAAGCTGGTGTTGGAGATACTCCTATCGTAGATCAAGAATTAATCAGACCGACTTTGGAATACTATCGAGATTTGTCTTTGCAGTTCCCTAAAACCTTAGATGCACAGGGTAAATTAACTGCTGAGAGTGTCGGATTGATTATGAAGTCTATTCATGAACGAGATGATCGTCAGTTGGCCTCTCCTTTTGCTTCGGGTGCTGGTCATTCCTTGACGCAGGTTCTGGAGGAAGTTCTCCACACGGGTCTTATACACGGGGAGGTTGCCGCTTTGGGTGGCGTCGCAGTTTGCTGGGCTGCAAATGAATATGAGGAGCTGGTTGGATTTCTCGATAAATGTAAGGTACGGTATCGTCCTTCGGATATGGGTCTTGAAAAGGATCAGCTACGGGATGTGTTTGATTATGCAAAAGACTTCTATCCCCGGAGGGGTATGGACACCATCCTTGCAAGAGAACCGTTGACGGGTAGTAGGTTTGAGGATTTTTGGAAATTTATCCAAAGCATTTAATTCTAAAAAATGAGATTTTTACATAATGGAGGTAACGAATGATGGAGGTCAGTGATGAGGGACAAATTACTGGTGCTGAATTTGGATCACTGGAGCTAGTATCACCTGAACAAATTGAGGCTGGTGAACTTGCTTGTATAAACCTTCGATACATCGCTGGAAGTGCTGGTTTGGCACGGGGAGGCACCCTGACCATATGGACCGATTCGGACTCCGACTGGGCTAAGCCACAGGTAGAAGATCCTACTGCAGATGGCTATCTGAACCTTGTGCCGCCGATCGGGTGTGCTGCTTCAATCCATACACCTGATCACAAATCATTCGTCATAACCCTCATGTCAGGCAAATTATCGGAGGGGGATTCGATCGATATCATACTCGGAGACAGGAGTGGTGGTGGTGGTGGTTTACGTGCCCAGACGTTCTATGAACCTCGTCGTAATTTTCTTTGCGAAGTCAATCCTTCAGGATCGGGCCCTGACACCTGGACTCCAATGGGTGCTGAAACAAGGTCAGATAGCTTCAAAGCAGAGCAAGTTGGACAGCAAGATACCAACTTCGTAACACAAGGGTCTGCAACAGGTAGTGCAACACCAGCAGTGCTTCGAATTAGTGGTGGTGATGCTTCTGAGCTGTCAGCTATTGCACCTTCAGATATAGAACTTGGATCTGGTTTTGCTCTACAGCTTAAGGCCTCGGACATCTGGGGCAACCCTGCTGAAAAATATCGGGGAACGGTTGAAATAAAGGCTCCTGGGTTAGTTGTTCCAGGTGGAAATAGTCTGGAGTTTTCGGAAGAAGATGGAGGCGTATGTAGAATCGAAGGAGCGGTCTTTACAGAAGAGGGTGCTACGCGAATAGATATAGAAGATGCAGAAAACGGTCTTGTTGCCAGCAGCAATCAAATACGTATAAGTCAGGAACTCCCAGCGCTCAAGCTTTTTTGGGGAGACCCCCATTCAGGCCAAATTGGAGATGCCTCGAAGATCGGAGACTACTTCGCTTATGCAAGAGATGTATCTGCATTAGATTTTGCCGGTTACCAGCGTAATGACTCTGCTCATTCCACTGATGAATATGAAGTCCAACAAGTGGAAGAAAAGGCGTATCACGAGCCAGGAAGATTTGTACCGTTACCTGGTTACGAATGGTCTGGCGCTGTCGAGATAGGAGGGCACCATAACGTTTATTTCGGTAGATTCGACCGACCAATGAAACGCTGGAGAGGTGCGGATAAATTAGGTAGACCAGATGAGTCGGATCTCCCTCACGTGAAAGACCTACATAACTACTATCGTGGGACTGATACTGTGATAACCCCGCACGTTGGAGGCACCCATGCCAATTTGGAATGGCATGATCCGACTCTCGAACCAGCAATCGAAGTGACTTCTACGCACGGCTCATTCGAGTGGATCCTTAGGGAATCTATTGGAAAAGGTTACGAGATGGGGTTTGTTGGCGGAAATGACTGCCATACGGGGCGCGCGGGTGACGATAGGCCGGGTTTTCAGGAACGTCGTTATTCGAAAGGCGGGTTGACGGGGATTTATGCTGAACAACTTACATTGAAGAGCATTTTAGAAGCTATGAAGGCGAAAAGGTTATATGCAACAACCGGCGCCCGTATAAGAGCTGCAGTAACGGTGGACGGTCATTTTATAGGTGAGAAATATTCCTGCGGTAACAAATGTGAAATTAAGGTGAATGTCGAGGGTACAGCGCCGCTCGAACGAATCGAGGTTTACCGGGGTCTGAATCTGATTCACACGGAAGTAATTTCAGGGCCTCCGACTGGAAACAAAATTCGCGTTCTTTGGGACGGAGCAAGTCGCTGGTCTAGTTATTCAGGTATTCGTTGGGACGGTAGCGTGGATGTTGCAGACGGAGAAATCGGTGACGTGAGCCCAATTAGGTTCGATAGCCCTCGTTCGAATTATCAGCGGGTTAGTTCCTCTAAACTGGCTTTGAATGGATGGGCCTGTGGTTATCCTAGCGGTTTGGTTTTTGATTTATCAAAATCTACAGACTCAGAAATCTCATTTGCGATGAATTCGTCACTTATCGTAGGGCCAACATTCGCAGCTCACGGCGAAAAGCAGGCACTCAGGCGTATGGCACATGCCACTGGAGACTCAGTCAGGGTCAATGGCACTTTGGCGCAGCTTCAAAATGGTCCGATGCGAGTGAATCTCGGCCACTCGAATAGAAATGTGACTCTAGAACTGGCACCTGAAGCAGTTTCAGACAGATCTGAATTCACGGTAATTGATGCAGATGTACAACCTGGAGTCAATCCTTACTGGGTCAAGGTCGTACAACAGGATATGGAGATGGCATGGATCAGCCCGGTATTTGCTGATTTCTTAGGTTGACCAAAATGATGGATATTTATTGCGGTAAGATTTACCCCAGCATTCCATATTCAAAATGCGCCGTCAGGGGAGATGTGGGACAG
>RQOU01000124.1 GCA_008373165.1 SAR202 cluster bacterium
AATTATCAAACTACATTAGATCACTCTGGCTATTAGCTAAACAAAACATCAATTCTCTCATTTAAGGGGGTCAAGACATTCCTATCGAATATGTAAAACTAGGACGCACTGGAGCAAAGGTATCGAACATATGCCTTGGTACCGACAACTACGGTAACGAATGGGGATGCGACGAGCCTACCGCACACCAAATACTTGGAACCGCACTTGATGGTGGAATCAATTTCGTCGACACGTCAGATTCTTACAACGAAGGTCGCTCAGAAACGATGATCGGAAATTATCTGAGTACTTCACGGCGACGAAATAATGTCGTACTGGCAACCAAGTACCGTTCAGCTGTAGGAGTCGGTGTAAATGATATCGGAGCCTCTCGGTACCATATCGTTCGTGCAGTCGAAGATTCACTCCGGAGACTCCAAACCGATCGAATCGATCTGCTCTATTGCCATTCATGGGATGACGAGACTCCTATCGAAGAAACTCTCCGTGCAGTCGATGATTTGATCCACCAAGGCAAAGTCGTTTACGCCGGCGCGTCTAATTTCCCAACCTGGATCTTAGCTAAAGGCCTATGGACATCCGACGTGCGCAATTTATACCGGTTCGAGGCTATCCAAAGTGTATTCAACATCCTCCAGCCTGGATTGGGACGAGAAATGATTCCATTTGCAGCCGAACATGGAGTTGCAGTAGTCCCCTACTCACCGTTGGCTAGCGGAATGCTCACGGGCCAACATGGAAACAGCGGCAAAGCAAAAGACGGATCTAAATTTGGCGCCCGTGACGATGCAAAAGGCGGAGGGCTGAAGTCAAGATATTTCAACAAGGCCGCATTCGATGCTACTGCAGAATTAATTTCGATCAGTGAAAAGCACGAGCAACCGGTTATTCGCTTGGCCTTACAGTGGATCTCGGAATTTACGGGCGTAACCTCTCCGATTTTCGGAGCTCGAAAAGTCGAACATGTGAAAGGTGTACTCGAAGCATGGGCCGATTTAGCACCAATCGAAGTGATGAATGAAGTTCGAACACTTGCAGGCGAATTCGAAGCACAAGCCCCTATGTCTTACCCTCCCGAATCAGGACAAGCCATGGGAACACTACCTATATCAACCTCATCGAAATAAAAGGCAGGACAGTTGGATTACAAAAGACTAGGGAAAACGGGTCTTAAAGTCTCTGAATACTGTATCGGTGGAGATAATTTCGGCGGACAGACAAGTGCGGAAGAGTCGCTCCGAATCATGGAAGTCGCTTTTGATGCCGGAGTGAACTTCATCGATACGGCGAATTCCTATTGTGACGGGCTTTCAGAAGAAAACGTGGGGCGGTTCGTCAAAACGAGACGTTCAGAAGCCATTGTCGCCACAAAAGGCAAAAGCCAGATCGGGCCTGGACCGAATGATATCGGTGTTAATAAAAAATACGTGATGAAAGCAATCGACGATTCATTGAAACGCCTAGGTACCGATTACGTCGATCTATACCAGATTCATTCCCCAGATCTCACAACCCCAATCGAGGAAACCGTCGAGGCTTACAACGATATCGTTCGATCTGGGAAAGCCCGTTACATAGGAGTATCCAATTTCTCAGGAGCCCAACTTGTCGAAGCATTGTGGGCACAAGACAAGAACGGATTCACTAAGTTCAAATCGGTACAGCCTCGCTATAACCTCCTTTACCGTGAAGCAGAACGAGAGTTGTTCCCTGCCTGTCTCGATCAAGGCGTGGGTGCCATCGTATACTCTCCACAAGCAGGTGGTTTCTTACTGGGAAAACACCGAGATTTCAAAGTTGAAACCAGCGCAGGCGGGCGATTTTCTGATGACTTCAAAGGAGTAAATTTTTACAAGAACACCTACTGGAACGAACCGGCTTTCAATGCAATGGAACAATTCCTGTCAATAGCAGAAAAATATAACGTCAGCCCTATGGCCCTCGCATTAAAGTGGGTACGTTCTAACCCCGCTGTTTCCAGTTGCATCGTAGGTGCACGCACCCTTGAACAGATACAGCAAAATCTCATCGCGTGGGAAGAGAATGTACCGATGGAGGCAATTAATTCGGCAACTACCATCGGGGATAATTTATGGGACACCGTACCGTGGAAGCCGCAAATACACTTCAACGTAACAGCACACCCCCAGATTAGAACTCAGGGCTAGAGAACAATCTTGAGCTATTCCATAGACAATATGGTTCCTTCGTCAATCGAGCACCCTACAACTCTCGATGAGATTTCGAGCGCACTGTGCAAATCAAATGATGAAGGTCAATCAGTGATCCCTTGGGGTGGAGGGACCCGAATTACAATCGGAAATATCCCGACAAGCTACGATACGGCATTAGATCTGTCCGAATTTACTGGAGACATTGAACACGAACCGGGCGATATGACAGTCGTTGCCAACGCCGGTGTCACAATCGGCAGCCTAAACGCCTTGCTTGGGAATGAAGGCCAACGACTCCCCTTCGAGGTTCGTAACCCCGCTACGGCAACTGTGGGTGGCTCTATAGCTTCTAACGCGTCTGGGCATCGCCAATCCTCCACCGGAGGTATCCGTGACTGGGTAATTGGAATGCAAATCGTCCTTGCAGACGGGACAGTGACGAAAAGTGGGGGCAGAGTCGTCAAAAATGTACAAGGGTATGAAATGCACCGATTACACACAGGAGCGTTCGGAACTCTCGGGGTAGTATCTCAAGTTGCGTTCAAGTTGCTACCCACACCCCCTGAGCAACAATCGGTGATCGCATGGTTTGATGATCAAGATACAGCTCAAGACGTAGGCCTGAGCCTTGTAAACGGACTGTTTAACCCGGAAGCGATATCACTAATCCATGGACCAATCGCTGAACAGGTAATAACTGAGGCTGGAGAAGCATCCACGGCTGAAGAAACATGGGTCCTGATAATTCGCCTCGGTGGAGGCGTGCGCTCTATAGAAAGACAAGTCAATGAGGTCGTCGGCGCGTCAGGTGCCAATGGGGCAACCGGATATGCAGTCCTAAGCGATATAGCAGCCAACGCAGCGTGGACAATACTTGAAGATAGTGAATCGCAATCCCATACGATCATTAGAATGACTGCCCGCACAAGCAATGCGTTAACAGCATCCCACGAGATACCAATTAGCGATCTTGAAAAGGATAAACGGATTTCTACTATTTGCGATCTAGGATTTGGAGCTATGACAGTGATCGCTGATCTCACCAACGATGAAGAGTCTCTCTCGTTTATAAATTCGACTTTGCAAACGATAACCAAACATGGGGGGTCGTACCTGATAGAAAAATGTCCTGTAGACGTGAAGCAAGATATGGATGTTTTCAGTGACGTGGGCAATTCAATTGACCTGATGCGACGCATCAAAAATCAATATGACCCTAATGGAACGCTTAACCCAGGAAGATTCGTTGGAAAGATTTAACAACTCCATGCCCACTCCGAACGTTGTTGGACCTGCAGGAACCTTTTCTGGATTTTCAGGACCCCACGCTCCTCAAGATTCAGACCTGTACAAGTGCGTCCATTGCGGATTCTGCCTTCAAGCCTGTCCAACATACTTGGAGACCGGGCTGGAAGCGGAATCGCCACGCGGTCGCATTGCACTTATGAAAGGCGTGAATGAAGGCCGACTCGATATCAGCCCTTCAGTCGTAGGCCACTGGGACATGTGCTTGCAATGTCGTGCCTGTGAGCTTGCATGTCCGTCGGGCGTCGAATACGGCAAGCTCATGGAAGCAACAAGATCACAGGTAAAACAGCACACCAAACGACCTCTCATAGAACGCGTAATCAGATCAATTGGCTACAACACACTTCTGGCATCTCCCAGAAAGCTGCGTTTATTAGGCAATGTCCTCAAGTTCTACAGAAAATCGGGAATGCGTACGATTGCACGTAGCTCTGGAATATTAAAGATACTGCCCGGAAACGCAGAATTGGCAGACAAATATCTGCCTGACCTTTCCAAAAAATTTTTCGTGGCAAAAAACCAGATCCACCCTGCACGCGGAATACGCAAGGCTAAAGTCGCAATGCTCGCAGGCTGCGTCATGACCTTAACTCACGCAAAAACCCTTGAAGCCACCGTAAGAGTGTTAAACCGCAACGGAATAGAGGTGCACATATCTAAAGCACAGGGCTGCTGCGGAGCACTCAATGCTCATTCAGGTGAAGTTGAATCTGCCATCAAGATGGCCAAAAAAAATATCGATTCGTTTTTATCCAGCAACCCTGACGCGATTGTTTCTGCTTCTGCTGGCTGCGGTGCTGCGATGAAGGGATATGATGAACTTCTTGCAGGAGACTCGAAATACGCTTCGCGGGCCACCCACGTAGCAGAAATAACTAAAGACATACACGAACTTCTTGTTGAATATGATTTCGAAACTCCAAAAAACGCCTTAAAAGTCACAGTCACATATCAAGACCCGTGCCACCTGAGGAATGTTCAACGGATAACCAATGCTCCTCGCACCATTCTGGAATCAATCCCAGGTCTAAAGTTCGTAGAGTTAAGCGAACCCGAGGTATGCTGTGGATCAGCGGGAACATACTCTCTTACAGAGAGAGAGATGTCAGCTCAACTCGGTCAGCGCAAGGCTAGAAATGTAATCGCCTCAGGAGCAAATATCGTTACAACCGGCAACCCGGGCTGCGCCATGCAACTCGATTTTGCTCTTACAGAAGTCGCAACCGAAAATTCATCAAAACGCACGACCGCCGTGCGATACGTTGTTGATTTACTTGATGAAGCCTACGGACCCGACTAGACCACTACCGTACTAAGCGGAATATAAAGGCGAAGGGCTCTCGGCCAATTGGGCGCTAGCGGCAGAAATGGCAGACCCTTTTGCTACCTCCCACCCGTGTTCCGGAAGGATTTTCTCAAGAGCATTAAGTAATGCAAACACGTTTGCAGGAACACAAGATTCACCCATTAGACCTATACGTACAACCTCACCTGCGAACTCACCCAAACCTCGACCAACCTCGATCGAATACTCTTCGATAAGTTGCTTGCGTAACTTCACATCATCAACACCTTGGGGCAACTTGACTACGGTCAACTGATCTAAGCGATCTTTCTCCGAAATTGGCAATTCGAGGTTCAGGGCTTCAAGGCCTGCTCGCAATGCAGCAGCATTAGCCTCATGCCGCTTCCAACGTACCTCAAGCGTTTCATTCAAAGCCATGGCAACGGCTTCACGCAGACCATAAATCATGCTCACAGGCGCAGTATGATGAGCAATGTGATCAGGACCCCAATAATCAGCAATTAATGATAAATCCAAATACCAGGATGAAGGGGGATTTGGTCTATTGCGAATATAGCTAAGTGCTCGTTCGGACAACGCCACGGGAGAAATCCCAGGTGGTGCAGCCAAACACTTTTGCGATCCTGAATAGGCAAAATCTAGCTTCCATTTATCGAATTCAAGCTCGCATCCGGCCAAGGAGGTTACAACATCGGTCATGAACAGCGCGCCTGATTCATGAGCCAAACGCGCAAATTCTGCGATTGGCTGAATGGTTCCCGCGGAGGTCTCAGCGTGAATCCCTACCACAAGCTGCGTCTCGGGATGATCCCTCAACGTGTCCGCAAGAACCTGAGGATCCATCGACTTACCCCATTCAGTTCGGATTGCTACAACGTTTAACCCGAGTCTCTCAGCCATGATGATCTGACGTTCACAGAAATATCCATAAGAACAAATAATCACCGTGTCCCCTGGAGAGGCAAGGCTTACAAGACCCGCTTCCATACCAGCAGAGCCAGCTCCGGCGACAGCAAAAGAATGCTGGTCAGTTCGAAATATCTCACCAAGCATTCCACTAAGCTCATCTAGCAAGTCAAAAAATGCCGGATCGAGATATCCAATAATCGGTAGTGACATAGCTCGGAGCACCCGAGGGTTTGCAGAGCTTGGACCTGGACCCAAGATCACTCTTCGAGGCACCGTAAGTGGTTCGTATCGCTGACCGCTCTTCACTTGTTATCGCCAATCTAATGTTCGCTGGAAACCTGAACTCATAGAGATTACAGGTACGTTACGCCAACGCCTACTTAATTCTTTGATTTATTACTGTGATGAAAATCACGCAAACGCTAAGGGTACAACTCGAGAGGATCAAAACGTATCGTTATTTGTTTTCTAATTTTCATCTTTATAATCGATCGTCTAATAAAAATAACTGCTTATAAAAAAAGCAATTACTCGACTTCTGTATTTCACAGTAGGCAGTACCAAGGAACGGAACTCACCCTATGGATCTTGGACTAAAAGGCAAGGTTGCAATCATAACCGGCGGCAGTGATGGTATCGGCAAAGCCGCAGCAACTTCGATGGCAACCGAAGGTGCTAACGTCGCTATTGTCGGTCGCACGCAGTCGAAACTGGACGCGGCTGTAGCGGATATAAAAGCTGAATCTAACGGTTCTGTCTTTGGTGTGGCTGCCGATGTATCAATCGAATCAGATGTACAGGCCATGGTTGATAAGGTCGTCGAAAAGTTCGGTGGTGTGGACATTCTAGTTAATAACGCAGGGACTTCATCTTCCACCACGTTAGAAAATATGACCGACAATGATTTAAAAGTAGACTTTGGGATCAAGGTCTACGGCGCTATTTACTGTACGCGAGCCGCTCTGCCCTTCTTGAAAACATCAGGGTCTGGAGCAATAGTCAATACTA
>RQOU01000125.1 GCA_008373165.1 SAR202 cluster bacterium
AGCCCGAGGCCTTCCATTGTTTGACCATCAGCGGCAACATGCTCCAATTGCTTCATAGACGCGTGAATTGTGTGAGGGAAATCAATGGGCTGGTCAAAGGTCTGCTGAAAACCGAGCACCGGTACCGGCTGTCCGAGCCATCCTGTTATTACGAATGCTCCCACAGCACCGGCAACGGCCATCATGCCAAGGGCACCCATAGTTAATATGAAAATAAGCAGCTTTGGTAAAGGCGCCGATTCTATTTTTGGATTTTCGTTTTCCGACACTAAGTGTTCTTTTCCGGTTTTGACAAGCTTTAGCTCACTATCTTAAAAGTCCAAACAAAATATTACTGTTAGGTGTTATTGCCACCATCGTGAGTACATGTCGTGTAAGAAATTAGTATTTTGAGATGCCATGAATAATGCGAAGAATATTCCTATGATTGAAGCAACTCCGACTGCATACAAGGGTGCTCGAAACTTTGCCCATGTAGCAGGAACGGTTTTTGTGTCAATAACCGAAGGAATGATTGCGTGAGCGGTGAGTAGTGATGGCCCCGCGACAAAGGCAAACCCTAGGGCGAGCCATAGAAATTTAAGTGCGTTTCCCACTTCAGCCCACTCGGCAGTGGATAGCGGTTTAGGATCCATACGTTATTGACGAAGCTCCCGATTCAAATAGAGACATGGAATGAATGCACATCCAAACCACCCGTTTCGGAAAATGGGTGCAATTGCAAGCTATCATGAGTGATTTTTCAGTGTCAACAGTCGTCCGGGCCAATTCATAGGCGTCGTGTATGTACGAGTCATTTTTCGTGGAAAATTAGGTCAACGGATATAGGTAGCAGTATGTAAGGCTCCCCAAATTGGTCCGTTGCATCAAGGCTCCAGATTGAGTCTGATGAAGATGGGCGTAATCGGATACCATGATCACCTCCATAAATCATCCTCACTTGGCCTAATCCCGAATCTCCGACTGCTACTGCAGTTACATCACATGCGGAGCCGCCATCATCAGAACACCATCCTACGACATCGTGCGGCGCATCGCTCTCCGGGATATTTGGCACTGTGATGATCTCCACAGAACGTGATTTGCCCTGTGTCTCAAATATTTGTATCGGGAAATAACCACTGTTTTCATTTTCCTCAAGATCGATCATCAGTTGATCCACGAAAGTCTGCTTATCAGCAGAGTTATCAGCTTGCAATATTCTCTGTCCTATCGTTTTCTTGCATGGGGTACACATGCTGTATTCGAACAATGCAGGCCTTTGAGGTTGCTTGAAGTGACATCCTGATAAATAACTAGCGGTAATCCATCTGCGCCAACTGTTATTGCTGTGTGAGTGCCAACAACAGCAGATGAGTCAACAACGTTTGAGGTTGCCTCGGTACAGGAAATGTTCATGCAGTGTGCCACGTTGAGCGATCCGTTAAACTCGTCGTAATAACTAATTACTCCTCGACCATCTGAACCAATAGTTATAGAGCTCCAGTCTCCGACTCCACCGGTGGTTACGATTCCTGTAGCATTTGCTGTGGTACATAAAAGATCCTCACAATGTGCGACTTTTAGGTCCTTATTGGTAGCGTCGTAGTAGCTAATTAGTCCTCGGCCGTCCACCCCTATGACTATAGATGTCTGCCGTCCTACATCACCGATCTGGTCGATGGTTGTTACGGAATCTGTCGCCGAGCATGTGATGTTGGAGCAATGTGCAACCTTAAGGTCATTGTTTGTGGAATCGTAGTAGCTTATAAGCGGCAAACCGTCGTTACCGATCGTAATTGCGCTGTATTGGCCCAGGTCGAGCGTTGTGTCAACGCTATTTATTTCGGCAGAAGAACACGCTGTGTTATTGCAATGTGCGACTTCTAGGTCAGCAGTTGCGGCATTGTAGTAGCTAAGAATGCCAAGTCCATCGGTGCCAATTGCGAGCGAGGTATGCAGTCCTACATTTCCTGAGTTTGCCAGCATGGCTGTTGAACTAGTGGCGCAGTCCATGGTTTGGCAATGCGCTATTTTCAGTGAGGCATCTAACGAATTTCGATACCCGATTAGTGGGAGCCCATCAGTTCCGATGGTTATGGATGCGTGAAGATCTCCCACTCCAGTTGCCTCAACAAATGATGTGGTGGCAGAACTGCAAAGGATGTTATTACACTGGGCTACATAGAGAGCGTCAGTCTGCTCATAAGCAATTATCGGAAGACCATCGTCGCCGATTGTGACCGTGTTCCATAATCCTACATTTCCTGAACTCTGAATCGTGACTATGAAATGCTTCCCGCGTTGATATGTAATAGATTCTGAGGAACTTGGTGCAGTACATATCAGGGTTCCGGTTACATCGACGCCCGTCGCATAAAAATCTGGCTGACAATCTTGTCCTGAGCTTAGGTATTCACCTTCAGCCGGACCAGAATCGACGCACAGCCACGTCAATCCATTGAAGGATGCGATCTCGTCCAATCCACAAGTCAACCCACCAAGGGTCGTATTAAGTTCTTGGGGTCTGTTTTGAACGTCGTTCCAGTCAATCACGCTGACAGCATCATCCCCATCGTCGAGTCCTGATGGACGGTTCTGTATGTTTGTCCAATCAATCGACGCAGCTATGCCCCCAGAATTTAGATCATTCGGGATGTCAGTGAGTGAGGACCAGGCGACTCTAGCTGTTCCGTTTTGTAGCTCCAGTGCTGTGTAATAGTCTGAGTCATGGTGATGGTCACTTCTTGCAGTGGTGTTAGCTTTCCCAGATCCTTCGAAATCTATGGCAGCGCTATCGCCCGCCGTTGATTTTTCAGTGATTAGTCCGTTGCCAATAACCAAAACGCCTGATTTTCCATCTCTACCATCAGCACCACCTGGCCCGACTGGGCCGCGTGGCCCGGCGGGTCCCTCTGATCCTGCTCCACCGGGAAATCCCTGAAGACCAGCCGCGCCTGTTGGTCCTCGCTCTCCGGGCTCGCCTTGTGCTCCCGGAGGGCCTTGTGGCCCGACTTCACCTTGATCGCCACATGCACTCAATGCAAAAGCTGTAAGAGCAATCACTGTAACCCAAATGATGGGATTTAAAGTTGGAAGAACTTGATAATTCATGTATCTATGCATCGTTACTTTAATTTGAGAACTCAAAAATTTGATTCAAATGCCTGCCAGAACTGATCCGATTGTACTGTCGCCCAGAATGTCTATTCACTTTGGATTGAATTCAACTAACAGGAATATTCAAGCATTGAATGTTGGGGAATATTCGATATTTC
>RQOU01000126.1 GCA_008373165.1 SAR202 cluster bacterium
TGTCTGAGCCATTCCTCAGTAGATTTTTGGTCAAGCCTTTTAGATAAAATCTTCACCAAGTCCTTTCGGTTTTCGTATCTAGATTCGAAGGAGATAAACCGTTCATCTTCAATCAGATCTGGCATGCCGATGAGTTCTGCAAGATTTCGCCAGAAATGTTCCTTTGCACAGAAGATGGCGATCCATCCATCACTTGTTTGGAAATTCTGTGCTGGTACCAAGGTTTGGTGCGAGGAATTTGGCTCACGGGTTGGTTCCCAGTTGCTGTTTAGCTGCCATGAGGAGAAGTATGTAAGCATGGAAATGGCAGTATCGAGAAGGCTAACATCTACATCCCTGCCTACTCCTGTAGATTTCGATTCTAACAACGCTGAGACAAGCCCGAGTGCTGCTGCGTATCCACCGGCGAAGTCGATGATAGATACTCCGGCCTTAACCGGAGGCCTGCCTGGCTCCCCTGTGATGGACATATAGCCGGCCATTGCCTGCATAATAGGGTCATAGCCGGGTTCAGCGGCGCGGGGGCCTGTGCGTCCAAATCCTGATAGTGAGCATGTGACTAACGCCTGATTCAAATGCTTCAGATGATCATAGGTCAAGCCTAACTTCCCAGGTAGATCGCCACGCAGGTTGTTAAATACGGCATCGGATACCTTGACCAATTCATGAAAAACCGAGATTCCATCGGGGTCTCGCAGGTTTATCCCTATAGATTTCTTCCCCCGGTTAAATGCCTGGAAGTACAGGGAGTCAGCTTCGTCGATTACAGGTGGGACGTACCTGGCGACGTCGCCTCCACTTACGGGGTCTTCTATTTTTATAACTTCAGCACCCAGGTCAGCGAGATTTAAGGTGGCGAACGGGCCGGCACCAAACTGCGAAATAGCTAATACCCTGATCCCTTCAAGAGGGGCTTTTTTTCGTTTGGCATCAATCATTTCAGATACTTGAATCTTATTCTCGACTGTCGCCGAGAGTTGCATGGTTTCGTTTGGGTATCAGGACATGGCGTCGGACGGTCATAACTTTTTCTGAACGCTGGTTGGTTACCGTGGTCTCAAGATAAACAACTCCTCGATCACCTTTAGAAGTTTCCCTAACCCCCAAAATTTCTGAGGTTGTGTATATCGTGTCCCCGTGGAATGTCGGGCCATCGTGGGTGATCGATTCATAGTCTAGATTGGCTATACAGCGTCCTGAAATTTCGGCGACAGTCTGGCCGATTGCTATCGACAGAACTAGGAGTCCGTTAACCAGATTTTGCCCATGCTGGGTATTTTCAGCGTAGTTTGCATCGATGTGTACTGGGTGTTGATTTTGGGTCAGCAAAGAAAACCAGGAATTATCTGTTTCGTAGATCGTACGCCCGGGCCAGTGCTTTATAACCTCGCCCTCTTTAAATTCTTCGAAATAACGTCCAAACGTCATAGTAAAATTTCCTAATGGTGTTGTTAGTTTTCTAATCCGGCGTCCCTGAGGACATTCCTGGCTCTTAATATCACCGGCATGTCGATCATTTCGCCATCCAGCGACGCGGATCCTCTACCGGCAGTTTCCGCTTCTGAAGCGACATCTAATACTCGTTTGGCACGTTCTATTTCCGAAGAACTGGGCTTAAAGATCGATTCGATTGTTTCAACCTGTGCGGGGTGGATCGATAACTTGCCCTTGTAGCCGATTGCTTTTGCCAGTGTTGCTTCCTGTTTCAGGCCTTCAGGATCTCGGAACCTTGTATAAGGGGTGTCGAGTGCATGAACTCCTGCTGCTCGTGCAGCGACAGCCACAGCAGAACGCGGGTATGCGAGTCCTGGTTCAGCTCCAATTCCAGAAACAGGTTCTCTATTGTCGACTGTTCGGCTAATTGACATGTCGGCTGAAAAATCTTCTGCACCGAATGCTGCCCAGCGTATGCGGTTACTTGCCGTGCAAATTTCATAGGCGTTTATCACGCCTTGGGCGGTTTCGATCCACGGAAGTATCGTAATTTGTCCGATCGGTATATCAGCGTTTTTTTCGGCCGTTTCGAGCATTTGATCAATCATGTTTACATCTTCAACTGTACCGATTTTTCCAATTGAAATCCCGATGATGTCCTTGGATGCAATGGCCGCAATATCATGTTCCGCTAACCCCGATGACAGGGAGTTGACGCGAGGAAGCAGAAACTTTCCTGCTTTCGCTAATAAAGGTATGTGCTCGGCTGCAATGCTGCGAGCCGATGTTTTTTCTGCCTGTGGCACGGAGTCTTCCAGGTCTGGGATAAGCCATTGCGCACTAAAGCCAGCAGATTTTTCCAACATGCGAGGTTGATTTCCGGGTACGAACAACAGGGTTCGAGGGTTAGACAAGTTGATTGCCATTCAGTAGATACCTTTCTGACGTGAGTTAGCGTTTATGAATCATATGATCTGGAACTTGTGCTGGGGAGGGAGTTTTCACTATAAAACTTCTTATACGATGTAAATCTGTTTTTTTATGGCCACATTTTGGTAAGCAGATGTCCAAAGTTTTATTACTTGCAAAAGAAACGAATCCGGTAGCTAAAGCGGTCGAGTCAGTATTTGAAAATGACCTACTTTTTAAAAGGCTGAATGTTGAAAGTACTGACCCGGTTGAACTTGATGATTTGGATATTTTGATAATTGATGAATTAAACACTGGTCAGAGTTCAATTTTTGATAAGAACCGACCTGATTTTGTTCATTTCCTAGACTGCAGGGTATCAATTCCGCTTGTCGTTGAACTTTTTAACGCTCAGGTTCCGGTGGCTGGCATATCACCCGCTATCTCGCAGCGCGTTTCAAATCGTGTGCTTGGCTTTGCTGGCCCACTTCATGTCAAGCCTGATGCAGATTGGGGGATTATCGGTATAGGAGATGTGGGCTTTGAAGTTGCCAGGAATTTGACTTTATCCGGAGCAAATGTCGGGGTTGCGGATGTACGTACCCCAAGGGCCAGGACTCTAACCGAACTAAATGTGCGGAGACAGTCGTTAGATTTACTGTTGTCGGGTTCAGATGTGATCTCTATCCATGTATATCCAGGTCCAACTGCGTGTCCGTTGATTTCTGAACGTGAGATTAATCTAATGAGGCCCGGAGCCGTACTCGTAAACACATCTGATTCTTCTGTAGTAGATGAGGTTGATGTGCTCGAGGCTCTTTCGAACGGGAGTCTTGCCGGATATGCCACTGATTGTCCAGGTGAGCACATTAGCGGGGCTGATGAGAATCTAATTTCATCTGGCAAGCTCTTGGTCACTAATAATCCATTGACCAATCAAATCGGTGCTGCTCAGCAGATAGCGAAACACGTCCACTCCAATGTTCAATCGTTTAGAGCAGGTGAGGAGATCATGGGGCGGGTTGAACCAATCGACTTCCCGACTGTGGGTGACCCAAGTTTTTGGTCCTCGAGAATGAGTCCCCGTCAATAATTTTCGAGGCCGGTGATCAGTCTGATGCTGTTGCTGTCACCGTTCCGTTAAGTTTGTCTATACGAACTGCGCAGGCTTTGAATTCAGGCGTTTCGGTTATAAAGTCGTAAGCATCGGATGTAAGACGGTTCGTTTGAGTTAGTTCCGGGAATGCAAAACTCATGAAGATCGTTCCGTGTGGTGATTTGTCTGTGATTTTTATCGGCACTTCAACTGAACCCCTTCTTGACGCAACGGTCACTATTTCACCGTCTGAAAGCTCGAGCTGATCGGCATCATCAGGATTTATCTCTGCCATCTCAGAAGGCACGAGTAGGCCGAAGCTACTAGCTCGGCCAGTTTGGGTGCCGGTATGGTAGGTCGAACGGCGTCTGCCCGTAGTAAGGATTATGGGGTACTCCGAATCCGTTTCTTCGGCGGGCGGGATGTGATCTACCGGGGCAAAGTAACCGGGGATTCCAGAATCCATTTCATCTTTGTGAAGATATTGTGTACCAGGATGGTCTTCGCTTGGACACGGCCATTGAATACCGCCTTCCTTGTCAAGTCGTTCGTAGCTGATACCGGTGAGGATCGGTGCCAGCCGCCGCATTTCGTCCCAGACGTCGGAGGACGTGTTTAGATTTTGTGACACGCCGAATCTTTTCATCACATCAAGCAAGATATCGACGTCTGTGCGTGATTCTCCAACAGGTTTTATCGCAGGTCTAACGCGCTGAACTCTCCGTTCGCTATTTGCAAAAGTCCCGTCCGATTCTGCAAATGAAGCTGCAGGTAATACGACGTCGGCCAGCTTGGCTGTATCGGTCATAAAAATATCTTGGACTACGATGAAATCTGTTGCTTCCAGTGCCGCTTGTGCATGATTGGTGTTTGGGTCGGAGACGACCGTGTTTTCACCCATTATGTACACGCCTCTCACGCGGCCGCGTAGCATCTGGTTCATTGCTGTTATTTTGGTTATGCCGCGTCGTTTTGGTAACTCAGAGCCCCACGCTGCTTCAAATTTTTCTCGAACCCCGGGGCGTTCAATTTTTTGATAACCAGGGAGGTCAGTCGGTAATGCTCCGGAGTCTGATGCTCCCTGCACGTTGTTCTGCCCTCTGAGTGGGTTTACTCCCGCATTCAGCTTTCCGAAGTTGCCGCCAAGCATGCCGAGATTAGCGATTGATTGAACGTTATGAGACCCGCAGGAGTGTTCGGTGATCCCAAGTGTGTAGCAGATAGCAGCTTTCCCAGAAGCTTCGGCATATTCACGGGCAGTATCGATAATTTCATTAGCTGGTACGCCACAGATTTCTGATGCGTACTCAGGGGTATAAAACTCCACATGTTTGGCTAATTCCTCAAACCCTTCAGTCCGTTTTTCCACGTATTCGCGGTCATATAACCCTTCCTTGATCATCACGTGGGCAAAAGCGTTGAAGAGGGGTATATCCGTTCCGATGTTAATTTGTAGGTGGCGGGTTGCCCATTTTGTTAGCTCAATTTTGCGTGGGTCTATCACTATTAGCTTGGCGCCATTACGAACAGCGCGCTTCATTCGGAGTGATATGACAGGATGAGCTTCTGTAGTGTTCGATCCTGCCACAAGTAAAAGATCCGTCCCGGCTAACTCTTCAATAGAGTTAGTCATGGCACCTTTGCCAACCATGACCGCCATACCGGCGACCGTTGGGGCGTGTCAGGTACGTGAACAGTTATCGATATTGTTTGTACCGATACCTACTCGTGAAAACTTTTGCATCAGGTAATTTGCTTCGGTGACCGATCGGGCCGATGACCAGCATACGATAGAGTCAGGTCCTGACTCCTCACGAATTTCTGTGAATCGCTTCGTCATCAAATCAAGGGCTTCGTCCCAGGAAGCACGTTCAAACGCCCCATTTTTTTTGATTAAGGGATACTTAAGGCGTTCTTCGCTCTTGACGAATTCCCAGGAAGCAAACTGACCCTTTACGCATAGGGAACCTCGACTCGGTGCATCGAAATCTGGTTCGGTTCCTTTTAGTTGTCCATTTTCGCTTAGCAAATGTATGCCGCAACCAACCCCGCAGTAGGGGCAGATCGTTTTTGTTCGTTTGAGGTCTTCGGCTTTTGTTTTGCCTACAATCTTTTTATCTGTAAGGGCACCGGTTGGGCAGGTGTTGATGCACTGACCGCAAAAAGTACAAGGTGATTGAAGTAGATCGTTGTTGAAGAACGAAGCGATGGAGTTCTCTTGCCCTCGTCCATGAACGGTTATGGCGCCTGCCTGCTCCCAATCATTACAAATATTCGTGCACCTGAAACAGGAGATACAGTAATCGTAGTCCCGTTGTATAAACGGGTTTGGGTCTTTTGGTTTTTCACGCGCTACCAGTGACGGGAATGCATCCCATTTTGCGTCATATTGTTCTGCAGCATCGTGCAGTTCGCACTTCTTGAAGGAAATACATTTTGGACATGCTGTCGGTGATGATGTTTCTGATAGCAGGAGTTCGAGGATCGTCTTGCGGTAGTCGACGATTTCATCTGAATGAGTTGCAACTTGCATTCCATCAGAAGCAAAAGCTGTGCAAGCTGCAACTTGCTGTGTTTTTCCTTCGACTTCTACTTCAACGAGGCACATCCTGCATGTGCCTTGTGGTCCGGTACGTTCGTCGTAACAAAGTGTTGGGACGTCGAATCCTGCCTCATTTATTGCGTCGAGTACCCTTGCCTGCGCAGCGCATTCGATGGTGATGCCGTTTACTTCGACATTAAGTTTTCTTTTGATTTCGGTTGTCATCTATTGATTTAACCCTTAGCCAATTCAAAAGGGTAACAGCAGTTTGAATCTGTTGTTGACTATATTTAAATGGCAGGATTTTATTTATTTAATATTACCCAGCTTAGGTGACCCGTACGGCACTGGTAACTTTTTCTGACTTTTGAAAAAACGGTCGGAATGCGATTACTGCGAACGAACTTCTCTTATTCGGCGCCATAGAAACCAGGCGATTAGAGTGATCGCTATTCCTATGATTGGGATGTCGAATGGTTTCGAGACTTGTCGTATTGCGTGGTAATTTTCTCCTAAGAGGAAACCGCCCCACGCGAGACCGAGTGTCCATGGTAAAGCGCCGAGAAATGTAAATATGGAGAATTTTAGTACGTTCATATGTGCAATACCCGCAGGGATCGATATGAACCCACGGACACCTGGGATCATTCTTGCAACGAATACGGTGAGTTCACCCCTGGTTTGAAACCATCTATCAGCTCGACTCAGGTCGTGAGGGGTGATTAGTAGGTATTTGCCGTACTTTTCTATTAGGGGACGTCCACCCCATTTCGAAATGTAATACTCAGCGAGTGAGCCTATTAAGCTTCCAACAGCTCCCCAAAATCCCGCCAGGATTACATGTGGGACACCATGGCCTTCATCAAGTACTAGGTACCATCCAGCCAGCGGCATGATTATTTCGCTCGGCAAGGGTATGGCCGTGCTCTCAATCGCCATGAGAACGATGACGCCGAACCAGCCCATGAATTCGTAGACATCTGAAGAAAATGCGAGCACTGCTGTTTCGAGGTGACTAATCAGATCTGTTGCGAACTCTATTGGCTTATCTCCTAGAAGGGTGGACTGACTGGAGGAGCAGGGGAGCGCGTGCTCAATTCCAGGAAAATACTAACCAAAGTCTATCAGTGGCTGCAGTACAAAGCCTTCGGAGAATAGTGGATTTTATCTTTCAGTTGCCTTCGACTGTTTTGAACTGGGTGTTAGCCGCAGAGAGCTTTTCTCGACGGAAACGTCTGATAGGGCTGCTTAGAGCCCCCTCGCTCTCTTTGGAGAACGCTGTATTGGAAATACTAGTCAATTAGCCAGTTTGTTTCCTGAAATATGCATGCGTTATTGATTATCAGGGTTTAATCAGGTTGTAGTCGGGGTGATTTGATACGACATGTATCAACGTTGGTTTTATTGTTTTGCGAGTTTATATCAAATAATGGTGTATTTTTGCGCAAAAAAACATGCATTTAG
>RQOU01000127.1 GCA_008373165.1 SAR202 cluster bacterium
CACAACTTGAATCAGCCGCTGACTTAAGGTCCAATAACCTAGAACCTTACCGGAAAGCACAATATCTGGATTATCGACAATTCCCGAGCCTACTTGGAACGCAATAATGCCTCCAAGAAATCCACCCAGCGTTCCGACGCTCCAAACAAGCAAGCCGCCGCGCCTCGACTCGAACATGTTGAACCAGGCGATCATCGCTCCAGTGGAACATGCCGCTCCGATAACAAACATTCGTACCGCAAAAGCTGAGAAGTCACCTGCGGCAGCAGAAGGAACGACTAAACCGTTGACAATACTGCCGACAAATCCCATAACTAAAGCTATCGGAAAGCCAACAATATTGCGGACTAAAAGAATGCGCAAAGAACTGTTTGCAGAGTCAGACCTATACTCGTACATGTCAACAGAGGTGTTCTTCATTCGGCAATCGTTTGTAGTGCCGCATTGATATACCCGTAACAATATGCAAATCCGACTCTACGGGCTGAACTGCCCCAATGAGCGTTTTCGTCATCGCTCTTCAACGATAACCCGGGTACGTGATCCGGCATCAGCATGTACCTATACCCAACATCTCGGTACACCTTGATGGCATCCAACATGTTTATGTCGCCTTCGTCTGGAAACACTTCTACGAAATCCAATAAGCCACCTTTTATATTTCGAAAATGGACATTGAATATCTTGTTTCGTTCGCCGAAGTAACGGATGACATCGAAGATCTCCTCGCCTGGAGATTCAAGCATTTCCGAAACAGTGCCCTGGCAAAAATTCAAGCCGTGATATGGACTTTCGTGCATCGAAACGAATTTTTTTAATCCTTCGACAGTACCCATGACACGGGCAACGCCACGATATAAATTATCTGCTATACCAGGGTCCTGGGGATGACAGGCAATCTGTACTTTATTGGATTCCGCCACTGGAACAACTCGACTTAGAAAATAGTCAATCCGTTCCCACATTTCATCGGCATCTGCTGCTCCACCCTCAAATTCTCCTAACGTTTGGTCCAATTTGGAGTATTCAAAAGATGACAGTTGCGCTCCCCCTCGACCATAGCGGGGCTCGGTGCGCATGTGCCCTAAAATGGTGATGTTATAGCGTAGCGCCCTGATTCCAGCAGCACCAGCTTCTTCAATCAAATGGCATATTTGATCGATTTCCTGATCACGCTCAATACTGGGCGCCAGGAACACGTTCTTGACGTCATTGTCAAATGCAGATCGTGAGCCTAACGGCATTAATGTCATGTCTAGGTTTATACCGAATTTTGCCAGGCGATCCTGGTACACACTGAATCCATCCCTGTCCCACGTTCTCCAGTCACCGGGGGGATCAGAAGATACGTGATTTACACCTAACTGACTCAACAATTGCAGCTCAGTGTCATCATCCGGTTGGCCTTGAGTTCCCAAATACATTGTCGAAATCCTTAAGAGTATTGCGAACTGAACTTTGTATGGTGGTATGTAAATTTACTAAGTTTCAATCGCTATTTATAGATGTTCCCATGGTTTTTTGCCTTCGGTAGCGAGATTGAACGTAAACGTGTTCATCAAAAGTACCAGATTCATAGTCGCCGTCACCTTCAGTTCCTGGTCGTGAGGTATTGCCTTTTGACGGATGAGCCAATACGACATCTTCATCTATGTCCACTCCTAAGCCCGGGCGATCAGGAACTTCGATATGTCCATCAATGGTTTCTATATGCGGTAATGTCACGTCATACCTGACCGGAACATCATCGTGTACACGTTCGAGTATTAATGCGTTTGGTATGGCCGCCAGAACATGTATGGCGGCATATTCTGCAACAGGTCCCAGTGAGCCAGAGTGAGGAGCGACCGTAATGTAATGGGCTTCAGCCATCGCTGCGATTTTCATCATCTGGCTGATTCCACCGATGCGACCTGTGTCAGGCTGCACTACGTCAACAATCTCCCGCTCAATCAACTGGCGTACGCCCCATATATGGGAATGGCGTTCTCCAGCAGCAATGGGTATATCAACATTGTCCTGTACTCGTTGAAGCGCTTCGATATTGTCCGGTGGCACTGGGTCTTCATAAAAAAGAAGTTTGTACGGTTCGAGCGCCTTGCCAATTACGATGGCGTCTTTGGTAGTAAACCAGGGTGGTCCGTGAGCGTCCACCATTATGTCCATTTCATCTCCTACCGCTTTTCTAATCGCATCAACCTTTTCTACAGTTCGATGCACACCACCAGTCTTTACAGCAGTCAGCCCGCGTTCTTTCAACTCCAACGCTCGCTCGGGAGTTTTCGCATGACCGTAGGCACGTATACGATCTCGAACCTTGCCGCCTAGAAGGTTCCACACAGGAGTGTTTAAAGCCTTACCTTTTATATCCCATAGTGCCATATCGATAGCATTCATCGAACCTGACCCGGGTGTTCCGGTCATACCAGCACCCATGGTTGAGACCAACATTTTTTGCCATATGCGCTCAATATTCATTGGATCTTCGCCGATGACGATAGGTTTCAAGTCGTTGATCGCTGTCTCAACCACCCTTGGCCAACCTGATCCTTCACCAAGACCGGTGATGCCTTCATCGGTGTAAACCTTCACAAAGCACCAATTACGCTTGCTCCAACTCGTTGATTGCTTCAAAGCAGGTGAACCAGCCATCATGAGAAAGGTTTTAATATCGGTAATTTTCACTCTTCATAATCTCCGTCGTAATGTTTCTAGGTTGATGATTAGGTTTTATGATTTTCCCCAACTCAAAATAGCATTGATAGCTACAAAAAGTAGACCGATAGCAGTCATGATTTCAAGCCGATGTTTGATTTTCAAGTCTCTGTGTGTATTTCTTGGAAATTGGATAGACATGGGACAAATACGCGTGCGGAATCGAATCAGCATGCACTGAAAAAGTTGATTTACCGCTGATTTTTTACGGTCTGAAAGTAAATGACACTCTGTCAATTGACTGTTGGTGAAAGAAGTTTCCCGCATGTTCTGATAGGTTGCGTCTCACAAAATTGGTTTCAAGCCAGAAACATCAATCTGGAAAATTTAAAAAGGGAACAGAAAGGCCTGTCAGGTTCGGCTCCACTAGAAACTGGCAAATATGCCTAACTAAGGAATCTGTCGAAATGTACTACGACTACATAATTGTTGGCGCTGGATCAGCTGGATGCATCATCGCTACAAGATTAACAGAGAATCCAGATGTATCCGTACTGTTGATCGAAGCTGGCCCTGACTATCCTGAAATCGAGAACCTACCTGAAGAAGTAAAACTGGGTTACGCAACTGAAATAGATATATCTACAAGCAAACACAACTGGCAATACAAAGCCAGGGGCACCGACGATGCAGAGATAATGGTGCCGCGCGGAAAGGTGACTGGAGGATCCAGTGCGATAAACGCCCAAATATTCCTACGCGGGATCCCTGACGACTATGATCAGTGGGCTGATTCGGGGAATGATAGATGGGCGTATCAAGACTTGGCGCCGTACTTCAATAAGATTGAAACTGATATGACATACCGCGATGATCCTGGGGACTTTCACGGTTCCGAAGGGCCGATCATATGTCACAGGTTTCCGCGTAATGAATGGCCCGAAGCCACACTTGCATTTGAGGCAGCGACGCTTGAGGCCGGATTCCCGTATTGCGAAGATGCCAACGCTCCAGGAACCACAGGTGTAGGACCCCTCCCGTTCAACAACCCAAACGGCATCAGGTGGTCAACATCAATTGGATATCTTGGAATGTCCAGGCACCGTCTAAACCTCACTATACGAGCAGATGTCACCGTCAAACGAGTCTTAATGAAGCCAGGCAGCGATAATCCACGTGCTTACGCCGTTGAAGCCGAATCAGGTGGACAAGGATTCATCGTTGAGGCAGGAGAGATAATACTCGCCGCTGGGGCCGTGGCCACACCTCAGTTGTTGATGTTGTCTGGCATTGGCCCGTCAGATCACCTGAAAGAACACGGAATCCCGACAGTAAAAAACTCACCAGGTGTAGGACAAAACCTAAGAGATCATCCACTTTTTCTGGTCACTTGGTACACGAAACCCGAGGTTGTATTAGACCACTTGAGTCCGAGGACCCAACTCACGTTGCGGTACACAGCAGACGGATCAAGTCTAAATAACGACATGATTGTCTATTACAACGTGGCAACAAATGAACGCCCAGAACGAGGGGGCAAACGGGCGGCGCCACATGGAATCGGTGCGACCCTCGCTCTTAATCTCGCAAAGGGCAAAGGCGAATTGAAGCTTAATTCACCGGATTATCGAGTTCAACCCTACATCGACTATAACTATCTCGAAGAGGAAGAGGATCGTAGACGCGTGCGAGATGGCATCCGAATGCTTGTCGGTTTAGAAAAACACGATCAATTAAAAAAACTTATCAAAAGCCGTAAAAGCCCATTGGATTCCGATCTTGAATCTGACCATAACCTCAACGCATGGATGAGACGCGACGTTACAACAGGACATCATATTTCTGGCACCGCAAAAATGGGGCCAGATAATGATGCAATGGCTGTGGTTAACCAGTTTGGGAGAGTATATGGCGTCAATGGCCTGAGGGTCGCAGATGCTTCGATCATGCCTGATTGCATAAGGGCAAACACTAACGTTACCGTTATGGTGATTGGTGAGCGAATGGCAGATCTAATCAAAGAAGGAAAATAATCAGCTTCAACCAGATTTCTAGGGCTACCAGAATCGTCGTCAGGTTGACGATGATTTATAGACAGGTTCATCTATGGGACATGCTTTAATTGTTTTTCGAAGAGCGTTTCGCATGCAAGGATTTCACCACATCCAAAACCTCGGTGACCCTCGGTAGCCGTAATGGGCTTCCATGACCCTGCGCAAAAGCAAGTTCACCAAGTGCGTCGATCACAAATACCTCAGATTTCTGCATAGCTCCCATGAAGGAGGTATCCAGACCATATCGGTGATAGATCTTCTTTTCATCATCTGGCACTACAAAACCACTGAAACCCATAGCGGAAGCATATTTTAAAGCCTTCTCTCGCTTTTCAGGAACAACGATCAGAATTTCGGCATCCTCAGCGCGAAATTTATCCAATGTTCGTCCGAACTCGGACGTGCGCGTTCGGCATTGCCTTCAGAACAAAGACCGTACAAAAAAGATCACAAGAATCTTTCCCTTGAGGTTTTCTAGCTCGATTGTCTTTTCGTGTTGTCCCGCAAAACTAAAATTTGGCGCAATGTCGCCTATCTCGAGACGGGACATTGTTTCGCTCATGTTCTTAAGACCTCTGAACTGAACAAATAAATAATTGTCTATTGGGTAGCCAGAGCAATGATTAGTCCGGCCACAAAGCGTTTAGCAACTTAATTTTCACAATGACCTTCCGAAAAATCATTAGCAAAAAGTAAATTATTCGGCTTATTTCAACCGTGCATTATTTTTGTGATATCGACCAAGAACAATCTTTAGTTCATAGATTCCCACAAGACACTTCGGTCATTGCACATTCAAAACGTTCTGCGGGGAACCCGCCAACCATGCTCTCACGTTCTCTAATGACAACCTCATGAAACCTTGAATTGTGTTGACAGTCGAGTACCCCAAATGAGGCGTCAGAAGTACATTGTCCAGTTTCAACAGCGGATCGTTGGCAGGCAGGGGCTCGACGTCGTAAACATCAAGAGCCGCTCCCGCGATTTGACCGGTCTGAAGTGCATGAAGCAACGCCGATTTATCTATAATCGGACCCCGTGAGGTATTTACCAAAAATGCCGTGCGCTTCATCAAACTCAACTCGCGTTCAGTGATCCAGCCGCGGCTCAATTCTGTAAGAGGGACATGAATGGACAAGATATCCGACTCCTCAAAAAGTTCCTCCCAACTGACGTATTTCACGCCATGTGCGGCCGCACGATTTGAATCGAGAGTGGGCCCCCAGGCGATGACGTCCATATCGAAGTGGTTACCATATCCTGCAACGATAGTTCCCAATCGACCCATCCCTAAAATCCCAAGTTTTTTACCACCCAGCCCGTCCGCTTGGCGCATCTGCCACTTGCCGAGACGAATATGCCTGTCTTCCCAGGCGATATGACGCGTAACACCCAGTATCAGAGCCCATGTCAATTCAGCTGTCGTATTACCACGCCCACGCGACCCATTCGTAGTACAGACAGTTATCCCGAGTTCCTCGGCCTTGCGCATGTCAACGTTAGCTTGTCCTGTGCCAGTTCCGGATATGAGCCTTAAATTAGTCAATCCCTCAAGCACCTGTGCCGGGAACCTGGTT
>RQOU01000128.1 GCA_008373165.1 SAR202 cluster bacterium
TGAAGATGGCGTATCCGAGGATTGTTATTAATGTAAGTCCGAGGATTCCTACAAGTATGTAGATGTAACTCCGGCTGTTGAAAAAATCTGAAATCTTTTGTAATGGTGTCGGTTGTGGCATTCCTCTAAAGGAGATGGTAATTCTTTCATCCGTAATAAAGTCGCGACCTTCTATCGCGTTGAAAAGGCTGTCCGCTACACTAACCGGTTCTGTGGCATCCAAATTATCAGAGCTAATAGAACCTGCTTCATCCGCGAGCAGCATTCTAATTTGAGTGGCTCCGTAAGGCAGTTTCAAAATGAAATCGAACCCGTCACCTTCATATGGAACAATGTAGCTAATCAAGATTGTGGCTTCGCCCGGGGGTATAGGGTTAGTCATAGCAAATCCCGTTGCGATATCAAGGATATTGCCTGGTGGAAGCTCTGATTCAACAGAAAGATTCGTGTATCCGAGAGGTAAATTGAATCGAAGTAAATCGAGTCCAGTGAGATTTGGATTTTTGAGATCAGGTATCCAAACGCGGTCACCGGTGTTGCTTAGATTAATGACCGAAAGTACGCCTGCCTGACGTTCGCGAGCATTAATGGTTGGGATCATTAGAACGTATGAATCGATTCTGATTTGTTCAAGGGATGCAGTTTCTTCATATATGGCTAGCTCAACGTCCTGCCAGTTTTCCACAAGTTGCATATCAACGCTTGGCGTATGGGTACCAGTGTTTGCAACTACACGAAAATTCACTTCAGGTTTATGTTGAATATTTCTGAATTGGAAAATCCCATTTTCATCGGTTAATGTGGACGCTTCCTCTATGATTTGATTATTCACAAGATCAATTGCCAGTAGTAACACTTCCTTATTGGCAGGCACGTCTCCGTTTTCCGTGCCATTGATTAGTTTGCCAGTAATTTCTGTTTGAGATGTTTGTGCGTCAGCAATCCCTGGTGCGTATAAATCAAATGTAAAAAATATGGCAATGACAATTGCCGTTATGCCCAGTTTGGACCACCAACCTGGTAGCGAATGGTGAGATATGCGCTGCCGTATTATCAAAATACGTTACGATCTTCTGAAGCTTGCCGAGAGTTCTCCCTTTGACGGGCAATCTCTACTTCTAGTTCATCGCCACCGTCTAATCCATGTGGCTCTGATTCTTGTTTGAGCAACTTTGCTGCTGACACTCTTAATTGATCTCGCATTAGAAGGAACTCTGAGTCAGTTAGATCACCTGATGCAAGATCTGCTTCTAAATCATGTATTTTGCTATAAATCCTCAGTCTTTCCGCGCTGATGTCGTCGCGTGTTCTTGAGTTTCCAAAAATCGACTTGTATTTTTTTGACCCTAGAAATGGATAGGCTATGATGGCGATCGACAGCAGTGCGAGAGTGGTCCCCAAAATGATGGACATCAGATTTCACTTTCTTTTGTCATTAGCGTTTTCATCTGGGTATGTGGCCTGTCGGCACCTTGAGGCCAGAGAGCTACCATGGTGCCAAGTATGAAAATTGGCCCTGCTGCCCACAGCCACCAAGCGAGTGGATTTATGCTTACTGCAAGTGACACTCTTCCATCTGGCAGGAAATCTCGTGGAATAACATAAAGATCTTCGACAATGGTAGATCTAATGCCGGAGCGTACTGAGGCCATGTTGAAATCTAAGTAGAACCCATGCCAGGGATTTATCTGACTAATTAGTCGATCTCCGGGTCTAAGTGTGCTGTCATTTAATGTGAAACCAGTAGAACCTTGTGCTTTTGCTGCAGATTTTTCAGTTGCATAGCTATTTACATCTATGTTGTAGACTGAAATTTCAGCCCATTTGGCGATACGGTCGGGTCTACTAGAGTCTCCGTTATCGACATATTCAATTCGATAGTTATCAAGTACAAGACTCTGACCGATTTCGAGGGCACCATCGGTGCGTTGTTGATAAAAATTCGTGCCAATGATACCCAGTCCTAGCATTAGGATTGAAATGTGAACGATGTAACCGCCGTGTCTCGGCCGGTTGCCGTTTACAAGTTTCCACCAGGCTTTGGCCCAGTTCTCTCCATTGCGGTGGCGTGCTAAGGTTCCTCTTGCCCATTCCTCAAGAATGGCAAATGCGACGAACGCAATAACTCCAAAAGAGAAAATTGCTACAGGGCGTTTTACTCCTAGGCCTAACAACACCAGTATCGTGAGTATGCCAACTGCTGTCGGCCATATAAACCATTGTCTAAGGGAACGGGATGAAGCTTTTCGCCAGGGGAGCAACGGGCCAACCCCCATCATGACAACGATCCCAAGTAGCACTGGTCCGTTCGCACGATCGAAGTAGGGTGCTGAAACACTCACTGATACATCTCGAGCAAGGTCTGAAAATAAAGGAAAGAGGACTCCCCAAAGTGTTATGCCCATAACCGCGAGAAATAGGAAGTTGTTTACTAGGAACGAAGCCTCTCGTGATAGGAATGATTCCATGGCTCGATCGGATTTTAAATGAGGCATTCGCCATAGGAATAACGTAAATGCAAATATCAGGGCGAACATCATGAACCCAAGAAAAATCATGCCGAGTGCGGAAGATGCAAAGGAATGTACACTGACGACTGGTCCTCCGCGGTTGATGAACATACCAAGTTGCGCAAGTACAAAAGCGATGTTGAGTAGTGCGACGTTCCACATTCGAAACATTCCGCGTCGTTTTTGAACCATGATGGAATGAGCAAAGGCTGTCATCACTAGCCATGGCATGAGTGCAACGTTTTCTATTGGGTCCCACGCCCAGTAGCCACCCCAACCAAGTATGGTGTATGCCCACCAAGCACCCAATAGCATGCCCGTACCAAGAACCCCCCAGCCAAGAATCGCTGAGACTCTCGCTACGTTAACCCAATCATCACCATAATTTCCAGCAAGTAGCGCCCCGGATGAGAAAGCAAACGGTATTGTTATTGCAATTAGCCCACCCATTAGTAATGGTGGGTGGCTAAACATTCCAGGATGAGTTAGAAGTGGGTTTATTCCACGCCCCTCTGCAGGAACTGTTTCAAGTAACTCGAAAGGGTTTGCAAAGAAAGACAATACAAAAAAGTAAAAAAGTTGCACCCCGGCTAAAATCGCAATAGTCCAGGGGATACTGCGGGCGAGCTGCTTTGGTGCGAACCTTACTGATATCGCTGAGATGATCGATAAGATCAGGACGATATATAAAAGCGATCCTTCGTTTCCTGAATAAAAAGCGACCCAGACATAGGCCCGATCCATGATTGTGTTTGAATGATCGGCAACATATTTAATTGCGAATTCATTTTGGACGAAGGCAGTGATTAAAGCGGTCGATGCTACGCTCGCAGAAAGAATTGACATGTATAAGGCCCGGCGTGAGCTGACTATTAATTCGGGCTGGCCGATCTTTACGCCTATAACTGATCCCAGCAACGAGTATGTTGTTACTCCAAGACCG
>RQOU01000129.1 GCA_008373165.1 SAR202 cluster bacterium
ATAGCGCTTGTTTACCAAAGGTGCGATCAGCGTATTCGCCATTTTCACCCATCGGCACTCTGCCCCAGGGGGCAATTTGATGACTCCAAGGTCCAATTATCAATTTGGTTTTGGAACGAGCGTCCTCGGTTTTGGCTTTTTTAGTCCACCCATTGAATAACTTGAAGTTTTCGTTGGATAATGAATCAAACCACCCTGTTATGAATAATGATGGGATCGCCATTTCGTGGTATTTATCTCGTAGGCTGTAACTTGACCACCATTCGTCATATTGTTCGTGTTCCATCACGCCCTTGTAGTAGGGGTGGGTATTTGACACTTTTTCCATCGCTGTATCGATTGGTAATTCGAAAAAAAACGTATCTTGATCGAAGTGTTTCAAAGATTCATATTGCATTGACCGACCCAGCATGTTCAGGAATGCAAAGGCTACATTGTGATGGATGACACCGTTGACTCTGTGGTGTCCATAGTTATCTTGCTGAGATGCAATCGGTGCCACGGCCTTTAAATACTTTGATCGTAGTGTCGCAGGGAGTGTTTGAGTGAATCCTGGATAAGAAAGGCCGAATGTACCGAGATTGCCATCGCACCAATCCTGTTTCCCGATCCATTCATGAGTATCGTAACCATCGTATAACTCGCATACGTATGGAATCCATTCTCCATCAGAATCGCCGCGACCCCGGCAATCTTGCATGATCACTGCATACCCACGAGTTGTGAATTCTCTAACCCATCCAATGTAACGTGCTTCCTGGTTGTCATAAATCGTCCTTAATAGCAATGCAGGCCATGGACCATTACCTTGAGTTGACGGCGGTAACCATATGTCTGCAGAGAGATTTATTCCGTCACGCATCGGTACTGGGATGTTCAGCATAAGACGGCCGGGTTCAATAAGCGGAAGGGAGTCGATATTTGTGTTCATTACCTGTTGCCAGTATTAATTTTTCTTAGCCTGCTTCGATGAGGTCAGAAGCATTGTGTGCCTTCTACGTGTGATCTTCAACACTTTTATTGCCTCCACCGTTTATCTATCTGAGGTAACCTGCTTGGGTAAAAGTTACGTTAGCAATCTGCGGAGGTTTCGAGTGTCTTTTAAAGTTGTGATCACAATGTACAACCGCCCTCCTAGCGATCTGACATTAGAGGTGATTCAGAAAGCGGGAATTGAAGTTGAATATGTGCCCTCAGTGACCGAAAATGAGGTGATTAAAGCCGCAGAAGAAGCAGATGTTTTGTTGGTAGGTACGGTTCCTCATACGACTCGCAATGTGCTTGAATCATTACCGAAACTGAAGATGGTCGGCCGTTCCGGGGTCGGAGTCGATTCCATTGATCTAGAGGCAGCTACCGAACTGGGGATCTGTGCTACCAACACCCCTGGCATTAACACAAGTGAAGTGGCAGATCATGCTATGGCGATGTTGCTGTCAATAACCCGAAAAATTTCTGAACAAAATTCCGCGCTCAAGGCAGGAGCTTGGTCGGATCGTCCAAAAGAAATCAATGCCTTGCGTAATCAGTTACGTCGTGTAGCGGGGAATACAGTCGGTATATTCGGGCTTGGAAGTATCGGAAAAGGATTTGCCACCAGGGTAAGAGGGTTCGGACCCGAAAAGATCATTGCGTATGATCCGTATGTACCCCAGACCACGGCCGATCTCGTTGGTGTCCAATTGGTGGATTTTGAGACTTTGCTAACTGAGTCTGACTATCTGACCGTTCACTCTCCGGCTACGGTTGAGACGAACCACATATTTGATATTAATGCGTTTAGAAAAATGAAGCCTTCGGCGATATTCATAAACTGCGCTAGGGGTCCTATCGTGGATGAGGCTGGTTTACAGGAAGCACTGCAAACAGGACAAATCGTGGCAGCTGGAATCGATGTGACTGAAATCGAACCATTAGATGCTGAAAGTCCTTTGCTGAAATTAGATAACTTAACAATCACTCCCCACGTTGCGGGAACATCGGATATCAGTGGAATTGCTGGCGCAACCCGCTGGGGCGAGAACGCTGTGAACATTCTTACGGGTAAACCATTGCATGGTCTCGGGAATCCAGAAGTTGTCAAAAGGATTGCTGTGATGCGAGCACAGGGTCCCAGTCGATGGGACGGTGTTCCTGATCCCGTTACAGAAGCCTGGAGTTGATCGATTGTCTAGTCGGCGGCTTAGGTGAATGCCTTTTAGTTATTGAGGAGTGATGTATCACTTATACGGTGGAATACCTCATGTCCTAGATTTGGTACGGATTGTTCGCATAAAGTGCGATAGGGAGACTCAGACCATTTATCGCGCAGCTCTGACTGTTCAGGTTAATTTGATTTGAAGGGAACTTGTACTAATGAAAATTGAAAAAATTTCTGTCACGGTTTTCAAGATAAAGTCGAAAAAGGTTAATGACACGGATGGTCACACTCACCCTGGACCTGAACATGATTCTGAAGAAGCGATGCTCACTATCACTACAGACGACGGACATTCAGGCCATGCATTTGGTTCTCCCGAGTCATTGCGACCATACGTGATTGATAATTTCGTCAAAAAAGTCTTTATCGATCAAGATCCAATGGATCGCGAGAAACTTTGGATCAACCTGGCCAAGTGGCAAAGAGGCAGTGGGGCTAGTCTTACGGATCGTACTATGGCGGTTGCAGAAATGGCTTTATGGGACCTTGTAGGTCGCTCACTTGATGTTCCCGTTTGGAAATTGTTGGGCGGCTACAGAGAGAAGGTTCCAGCGTATGGTTCGACTATGTGTGGCGATGAAATGGCAGGTGGACTCGCTACTCCAGCGGATTACGGGAATTTTGCCGAATGGATGGTTAACAGAGGTTATAAGGCTATTAAACTTCACACGTGGATGCCGCCGGTTTCATGGGCACCGAGTGTGAAGATGGATATTCAGGCATGCGCGGCTGTTCGAGAGGCGGTTGGATCGGATTTTCCATTAATGCTTGACGCAAACCATTGGTATTCGCGTATTGACGCGCTTGAATTGGGAAGAGGCATCCAGGATCTTGGTTATTACTGGTACGAGGAGCCTATGGACGAGCATTCAACCGAATCGTATCGGTGGTTAGCTGAGAATCTCGATATCCCCATTATCGGTCCTGAATATGCCTATGGGAAGTTTCATACGCGGGCAGAATGGATAGCCTCCAAGGCCTGTGATATATCTCGAGTTGGAGTGGCGGATGTAGGTGGTATTGGCCCGAGCATGAAAATTGCGCATCTAGCTGAGTCATTCAACATGGATTGTGAAATCCATGGTGGTGGAGCGGGTAACCTCGCAGTGTTAGGAGCAATTTCAAATGCTCGTTGGTATGAGCGGGGCTTATTGCACCCATTTATTGATTATGATGAAATTCCAAGTCATCTGAACAGTATTATTGATCCTATGGATGAAGACGGGAACATTCCAATGCCTACTCGTCCTGGATTAGGAGAAGATATTAATTTTGGCTATATTGCTGAAAACGTAACATCTGCATATTGAAACGAGTTCTTTTTTTTATTTATCGGTAACTTTCTCTTAGGAACGTGCTGTTGGAGAATTTAGGCAACTTATTTTTTGGGGGCTTTGTTGGAACTCAACTCCCTCGTATAATTGGCGACTGGTTACGCAAATAAGCTACGCTGTTTTCATTTTTAAATAGAGTGCAGTTACATATATGAACTGACACGCCCGCATTGGCTTGATTTTTTCAATGTATACGGGCGTCGTCACAAATGTAGGTTTAGGAGAAATATTATGACGCAAAAAGCCTGGGCATTCCTCGGTGGGAAGCAAGTTCCCCAAGAGGACGCGAAGGTGGGCGTTATGACTCATGCCTTGCATTACGGCACCTCCGTATTTGAAGGAATCCGAGGGAATTGGAATGATCGGATTGGGAAAATAGCGATCTTCCGATTAGCGGAGCATTATGAACGTCTTCTACGCGGTTGCAAAATTCTTCGAATTGACCTCCCGTACTCAGTTGATGACCTATGCCAGATCACTGTTGATCTCGCTGATAAGAATGGTTTCCGAGAGGATGTATATATCCGGCCGTTGGCGTTTAAAGGTCAGGAAGCGGTTGCCAATCTAAACCTTAATTCGCTTGATGACGAATTTATGCTTGTTATGTTGCCTTTCGGTTCTTATATAGACAATACTCGACCGCTTAAATGCCAAACATCATCATGGCGTCGCCCAATGGATTCTTCGATGCCAACAGGTGTGAAAATTGCTGGGTTATATACCACCAGTATCTTGGCGAAGTCCGAAGCTTTGGCTGCAGGTTATGATGAAGCGATTCTTTTGAATCAAGATGGATCTGTTTCTGAAGGTAGTGGAGAAAATCTATTTATGGTGCGAGACGGCGTAATAAGCACACCTTCAGAGACAGATAATTGTTTGTTAGGTATCACCAGAGACTCTGTTATTCAGTTGGCAAAAAACGAGTTGAATATGGATGTTGTTCAGCGTCATATTCATCGATCTGAACTTTATTTGGCTGATGAAGTGTTTCTGACCGGAACCGCTGCTCATCTCACATCAGTCGGAGAGTTGGATAACCGTGTGATTGGTACGGGTACTACCGGTGCAGTAACCAAGCAACTTCAGGATTTGTATTTCTCAACAGTTGTCGGTGACAACGACAGGTATGTCAATTGGTGTACATTCGTAACCCCTTCGGGTGGTTAGACGATGTGGTGAAATTTCCTTTGGATAATCAGAACTGCTGTGTCACTGGAAGGATCTGATAGTTGAGTGTAAATCCTAGTGATGTGCGAAATTTATTCGAAAGTCATTACTTTCTTTTTGCCTTTTTATCTAGCTTGGGAACTTTGCAGATAGCCGTGACGGGTTCAGGAATTCGTGCGCTGTGGTTGACGCCCTATCGTCGAGTTACGCGTTGGTTAGGGTTTGTTTGCATTATCACAGGAGTTCTCTTTTTTTTTGGTCAGCCTCTTTTTGTAGATGGTCCTTGGGCAGCAGGAAGCGTTCAAGCTGACTCTACAACTCGTGCATGGGGTGTCGCTAGCTGGGATGAATTAGCTGGAGCGCGAAATGTCAACGATATCCACGGTGGACTTGATGGCGTGGATCAGGCGATCTGGTTTTCATTGGCCGCTATTATTGCTTTCTCAGTTTCTGTGGTTTTTGGGGCATTAAGCATCAAGGCTAATACAAGAGATCTAAGGGTTGATGCAAAATTGGACGATGACGATATAGATGGTCTTGCTGGCTTGGTGCATCGTTCTTATTTTTCTAACCTGCCGATTTCTGTACGAAATTTTCGCTTGGAAGCGCGAAAGTTTTGGAGGGACGGTGTTAGATCTGCCGATCGGTGGAGTTTGATAAAAATCATTTCCGGTAGTTCAAGTCAATGAATTCGATAGATGCGAGTTTGATGATCTGGTTGAATGGCCTTTCGGGGCACATCAAGATTTTGGATGATCTTATGCGATTAATCGCAAGTGATTATTTGATGCCGCTTGTATTCTCACTCTCAATGTTTTGGTTATGGTTTTCTGGGAAAACTCCTTCTCAGCGCATGACTTATCAATTAACGGCATTGACCGGCATCAGCGCGTTGGCCATATCAAATGTTGTCGTATGGATAATTAATTCTCTTTGGAATAGGCCACGTCCTTTTTTAGATCATCCAGATGAGTTAAATCTTTTGTTCTATTCACCTACTGATCCGTCATTCCCAGCTAATCCCATAGCGATCGGATTTGCTGTTGCAATGGCTGCGTGGACGGTGAACCGCAAATTTGGCTTGTGGTTAGCTATGACCGCTAGTTTGTATGGATTTTCTAGGGTTTATGTGGGGGTGTTTTATCCGACTGATATTGTCGGTGGAGCGTTGGTAGGAATGGCCGTGTATGGATTTACCAGTTATTTACGACGTGCGTTGGAGCCACTCATAACCATGGTGGTAAGATTCGCCCGTGGTGTCTCTGTAGCGTAGTTTTTATTTTCTGGGGCATTTATCGTTACATATATTCTAGGATCTCAGTGATTGTTCTACACGGCTTTGGGGTTCACCTGTGGTGGGCTTGTCCTTTTGTTAAATGGTCTTTTTAAGGTAAGCGTCCTTCCAGCAGCA
>RQOU01000130.1 GCA_008373165.1 SAR202 cluster bacterium
CACTATGGCTGACAGCATGATTGAAATGCCTGTTAATGGCCTCATGAATTAATGAATTTGTACGGTTGCTGGCATCTGTTGTGTTCTATTCCTGAACGGTTATCTGTCCCGTCATACTTGGGTGGATAACACAAAGGAACCCAAATGTTCCGGGCTCATTGAAGGCACGTTCAAAAGTCATATTGCCGCTGATTGTTTTCGAGTCGAATATCCCGTCTGTTGAAGTAACAGTATGACCCCATGCATCGAGGTTCTCCCATATTACTTTTGTCCCTTTTTTCACACTTATTTCGGACTCAGAAAAAACAGATCCTTTTATTGTCGTTGTTCTGCTTATCACTTCAGGCGTTGGGATGGGTTCAGGGACGACTGTGGGTTTGGGAGTTGGGGTGACTGGAGGATCCGTAGGTGTTGGCTCGACGGTTGAAGTAGGCGGAGGATCCAGCGTGGATGTCGGGTTACCGATGGTCTTAGTACTCGATTCAACCACTGTTGGTGTCGGTTCTTCGGTCGGTGAAATGTCAGGAGTGGGAGTTACCGTTATGTTGAGTGATTCTTTAAGTTTTTCTACTACAGCAGTACCCGCTTTTGAAGCGACTGTGGGTCGAGCTACCGGGTGTGATCTCTGCACCCCTTTGGTTCGTGACACCTTTGTAGGTTTTTTCACAGCTGTAGGCGCGGCAGAACGTTCTCGTGTCGAAACCGCTTCTCTAGTTGACCGTTTTTCCGGGGATGGCGCCCGTGTTGAAACTGCTTCTTTGGTTGGCTGCTTGGCTGGAGTTGGCGCCTGTGTGTGAACGGCGGTGGCTGTTTGAGACTCCATGATCTCTTTTTTATTGTTCTCAGAACTTTTAGGTTTATTTTCGGTAGCCTGTTTCGATCCTTGAGCAGGTTCTGGATTTTCCACAGAAGCACAACTGGCCATCAGAATCGTTGCCATCAGAATAAAGGCAAGTGGTACTGCTATTTGCACGAGTCGAAATGAAGCCGATCGCTGAAATTCTGATAACAAATGAATGTTCACTTTACCGCCATGTTTTATATGTCTTTTGAATCAGGTTACTTGCATCTGATGGGAGTTGAAAATATCAATTACTCTAATAATCTAAATAGTCTGTAATTCTCCGTAAAATTCTGATGCATAATTTGCACCCGGTTTCGATGTATTTCGTTAACCTGTGTCGTTGCCGACTTAGATTTCATCTGTCAGTCTTTTTCGAACAGTCCGTTTCAATGGAGTTCTCTATGCCCGATAAAAAGATATCGCCTTACGGCTCATGGGTCTCGCCCATAACTGCTGAGCTCATAACACAGGGAGGACTTCGGCTTGGTGAAGTTCGTGTAGATGGTACGGATATCTACTGGCTTGAGGGCCGCCCGGAGGAATCGGGTCGCCATGTCGTAGTAAGAAGGACTTCTGATGGGTCGGTGACAGATATTAATCCGACACCTTTCAACGCCAGAAACGCTGTCCATGAATACGGTGGTGCATCATTTGCCGTTCGGGATGGAGTGGTCTATTTTGCAAATTGGGATGACCAGAGAATCTATAGCGTTGCCGAGAACTCGAGCCCGGTTCCGATCACGGCTGAACCGGATATAGATCAGGGCGATAGATACGCCGATCTTATCTTGAGTAATGATTCGAATTGGATTTTGTGTGTCAGGGAGCGTCATTTCGAAGACAGGGAGGCAGATAACGAACTGGTAGCGGTGAAGGCGGACGGGTCTTGTGAAGTAAATGTCCTTGCCACGGGGTACGATTTCTACTCATCCATGAGGCAGAGCCCTTCAGGTGACCGTGTCTCCTGGCTTTCGTGGAATCATCCTGACATGCCATGGGACGGGTGTGAACTGTGGGTGGCTGACTTCGACTCCCTATCGGGCCTGGTATCCAATCCAGTAAAGGTGGCAGGTGATAGGTCCACCAGCATAGTTCAGCCCGAGTGGGCCTCCGACGGGACACTGGTGTTCATAACCGATGAATCAGGCTGGTGGAATCTTGCCAAGCTGGAAAATGGCGTTTCATCTACGATACTTTCGGAAAAGAGCGATCATGGTGGTCCTGCATGGCAGTTTGGCTTCAGCACTTATGCATTTCTTCCCGGGGATGATGTTCGAATTCTGTTAAAGGATTCAAATAACGGTGAGGGACGTCTTCGTGAAATTGGCCTGGATGGCCAGGTTCTGTCCCAGACTGTGGTTCCTCATACTTCGATTGCAGATGTAACTATCCTTAATGAAAATCATGTGGTGTACGTGGGATCTTCTCCTACATCTGCAGCTGAAGTTGTATGTGCCCAGCTAGGAGATGGAAGTACCCAGACCCTTAAGACTTCGAGCGATATCGATGTCGACGCGTCATATATGTCGGTGCCAGAGGCCATCAAGTTTCCAACAACAGAAGATGGGGAGGCGCATGCGTTTTACTATGCCCCGACTAATCCGCTTTTTGAGTCTGACGATTCGGAGAAACCGCCGCTTCTCGTTATCAGCCATGGCGGGCCTACCAGTGCTACCAGTGCTTCCCTGAGCCTATCTACACAGTTTTGGACCAGCAGGGGGTTTGCGGTTGTCGATGTGAACTACCGCGGTTCGGTGGGTCACGGTAAGGCGTTTCGTGATGCATTGAAAGGTAACTGGGGAGTCTATGACACGGACGACTGTATTGCTGCGGCAGACTATCTTGTAGGTCAAGGCCTTGTCGATACCGATCGTGTGGCCATTAAGGGCAGCTCAGCAGGTGGATATACCACCATAAACGCCCTGACCTTTCATGACAGGTTCGCAGCGGGCGCAACATATTATGGCATCGCCGATCTCAGCGTATTTGTAGGTGACACGCATAAATACGAGTCCCGTTACCTCGACAGTCTCATAGGTCCCTACCCCGAGGCAAAGCAGCTTTATCATGATCGGTCGGCAATAAATTTCGCCGATCGATTGGCATGTCCAATGTTGATACTTCAAGGTCTTGAGGACAAGATCGTACCTCCTTCGCAGGCGGAGATCATGGCTGGAGCCTTGCGGGATAAAGGCATCCCTTTCTCACTCATGATGTTTGAAGGGGAACAACATGGATTCCGTCAATCCAAGAACATAATCGCATCGCTTGAAGGGGAACTTTACTTTTATGGGCGGGTGCTGGGATTTAGTCCGGCAGGCGAACTTCACACAATCGAAATAGAGAATGCCTCCGCACTTTGAACGTGACGAGGTCCAAAGATACGACCAGGAAGCAAATGTCAGAAAACGAACCCGACTCAATACTCGTGGTGACGCCGCATCCAGATGATTCAGAATCTGCTGCTGGTGGCACTATCGCTAAATGGTGCGCTGAAGGCAAAAAAGTGGTGTTGGTCGTTTGTACAAACGGCGATAAGGGCACCAGTGACCGGTCGATAAAACCGGAAGACTTAGCAGCGACCCGAGAACTGGAGACCCTTAATGCGGCGAAGGCGTATGGCCTTGCTGGTGTTGAGTTTTTAAGGCTCAAGGATCAGGGGCTTGAAGACAACGATGAGTTCCGTGAGAAGCTTGTCCGCCAAATTCGCATACACAAACCACGACTGCTCTTAACGATAGATCCCTACAGGAACTACATACGGCACAGGGACCATTCGATGACGGGTCGCGTGGCTTTGGACGCGGTGTTTCCATATGCTCGCGATCATGGAGCCTATCCTGAGCATCTTGCTGCAGGCATCGAGCCGCACAAGGTTCAGGAGGTCTGGTTATTTAGACCCGAGAAGCCCAATCACTATGTTGATGTGACGGATTTTTTTGAGACTCGTCAAAATGCTCTCCATTCCCACGTTAGCCAGGTTGGAGAACGTAGCGATGAACGCGACGCTAGATCTCGTAAACGCCTGAGTGAAGCCGGAGAAGAACACGGAGTCGAACTCGCCGAAAAGTTTATGCGCATCGATATCGGTAGATAAAGATCGACCTTACGACCCGGCACCTTGTGATGGTCCTAACAGCGTTTTTAGGTTCGTGTCGCGCTGGTTTACCCGGCTCCCTCACCGCCGTCGATCGGTAACTCAACGCCGCTGATGAAGTCGGATTGAGACGATGCCAGGAACAGAGCGGCGGAGGCCACTTCTTCAGCTTCTGCAAATCGTCCTGTCGGAATACGGCTAAGTTTCACATCTCTTCGAGGGCTCGGAGGCCAGGCACTCTCGCCCATAGGGGTCATTGTTACCGTAGGAGCGATGCAGTTTGCTTGAACATTGTGCGGCCCGAATTCTACTGCCATGGTCTGGGTGAGAAGCTGTAAGGCGCTCTTGGAGGCGCTGTAGATCCCTCCGGTTGGAAATGCCCGAATAGCTGCTCGAGAAGAAATGTTGATAATTTTTCCGTGCCCCTGTTCGATCATTCCGGGTGCAAACGCCTGTGTTAGAAGCAGGGGTGCGAGGACATTTACGTTGATGATGGTGTGGAAATTTTCTATTTCCGCCTCGAGGATTGGTTGAGGGATTGTCACGCCTGCGTTATTGACCAGTATGTCTACTCGGCCGAAATGTTTTAGCGTATCTTCAGCGAGAGATTTAACTTCTTGTGTATCTGCCATTTCGGCTGTTTGTGTCCAGACTTTTGATCCAGATTTTCGTGCTGATTCTGCGGTTTGTTCTAATTCTTCTGCGTTGCGGGCGGTTAACGCGAGGTCAGCACCCGCATTGGAGAAGGCCTCCGATATGGCCACACCTATTCCTTTTGACGCTCCGCTTATAAACGCAACCTTTCCTTCGAGAGAGATATTTTGAGATGGGGCCATTGTTTGGGATTCCTTTACTTTCGTGTGGATTACCTGTCGGTCAGCTTCGAAAGGATCCAGAAGAAACTTTCTTTGCGAGGGGTGTTGATTGTCCAGTTGATGGGCGGATTCTGGTATCCGTCGACGTAATTTCCGTAAGCAGCCGTTCCACCCGCTCCAGATCCAGGATCGAAAAATCCCCATCCGGCCCTTTGTTCTATGGCAGCTACAAAGTTGTTTGACTCATTTTCAAATTCGAAATGATCATCTTCGTTGAAAAATATAGGCTGACCTTTGTAGGAATTTGCATTGCGGGTCTCTTGGACCCTGTTGGTGATTTCCACCGGATCGTGCATCCCATTCCCATGCAGCAGTATGAAGTCAGATGATTCGATCACTTTTTCTGTCGGAACCATTCGTCTCGTGAAGCTGGTGCTGACCAGGAGTCGGGCTCCATCTTTGGATATAGATTTCGCAAGATTTATCAGTTCATGAACCCTGTCTGGACATAGGATTTCGTGTTCGTAGAGCGGGACATCGCACTCATTATTGATCTCTAGAAGTACGTTTGTGTATCCCTTGGCAAGAATCCAGTTGGTTGCTTTTTCGACGGCTGTTTTTACAGATTTTTCATCACTGATGCGTTCATCCTGCCCAAAATAGAAGAGTCCCAGGCACACGATCATTCCAATTTCATCGGCCGCCTCGATAACCTTCGCTACCCGCTTCATAAAGGCAGGTTTCAGGTCCCCATTTTCTGTGAAAGCTCCAGAGTTCCATGGTTGTGAACGTGTGCCAGGAAGTCCCGCCCATATTTCAGGTTCAGTTGCATCTGGGAATTTGGTTTGGATTCGGGCCATTAAGTCAGATAGACCGTCTGGGTTGGACTTGTAGTAGCCAAGTGG
>RQOU01000131.1 GCA_008373165.1 SAR202 cluster bacterium
CCATTTTCTGTGAAAGCTCCAGAGTTCCATGGTTGTGAACGTGTACCAGGAAGTCCAGCCCATATTTCAGTTTCAGTTGCATCTGGGAATTTGGTTTGGATTCGGGCCATCAAGTCAGATAGACCTTCTGGGCTGGACTTGTAGTAGCCAAGTGGTGAAGCACCCTGGAGATTCACGTCGATGCAAGATAGCCCTTTCGACTTGTAAGTCGGAAGCATTTCGATCAACTCGTTCGTGTTGCGGTCGGCATCCCACTTTTCATTGTCCGGATAAGCCCAGAGGTGCCGAGTGAACTCGTTATCGTCGTCGAACACAGCGTTAGCCATCCGGCTGTTCATCATCAAGCCTTCCATCGAAACGCCCCGGAAGGTGGTTGCTTCGTTGGTCGGTGTGCCGTTGACCAGGAACTTATCCCCTTCTAGAGAAATTTCGGTCTTCGGGTTGAATTCAGTCACTGACTTTTCTCTAATTTCTCAGAACCTGCTGTAGACCACGCGTTAGCGTTGTCGATTCTGTGTTGGATCGATGGATGAGAGTGAAATATGAACTCGACGACTGCGTTGGGTTGTTTTTGTGAGAGGTTTTGATCGCCGAGCTTGGTCATAGCCGATATGAAATCATCTTTCATACCCGTCAGATTTAATGCGTACATATCAGCTGAGGTCTCGGCTTTACGTGATAGCCAGTTTGCAATCGGAAGAGCGACAAGTGAGACGCACGCACCGACTATGAGTACGAGGGGCAGACCTGCGATATCGGCAATTCCTCTTAGCCCCAGAGCATCTATCCACGCTACCAGGGCCAGGTCGATTACAAAAAAGCTTATGAATACCAGGGCGGCCTGTACAACCAACATTTTCCACACGTCTCCTCTCACATGGTGCCCCAGTTCGTGTGCCATAACCACTTCAATTTCTTCCACTGTATTTGATTCGATCAGGGTGTCGGAAATGATGATTCTTCTGGTTCTTCCCCAGCCTGTCACGGCGGCGTTGGCCTTTGATGACTTATCTCCCAGATGCCACACATAGACACCTTTCACATTGGTGCCTATTCGGTCGGCCAGGGCAAATAGTCTGTCCTTAAGTTCGCCTTCAGGAATTGGTTCGAACCTGTAAAAAAGCGGCATTAGCACTATAGGAACAAGCGCCATCATGATTATCATCAGAACTACCGCACCGATCGCTGCCCATACCCACCACATTTCCGGCTGGGAACGCAAAAGCCAGTAGATTCCAGAAATCAATACGACGGTTAATACCGTTTGAATCATTGTTCCTTTAAGCCAGTCCCATAGCCAGCCGCGGATCGAAATCTTACTCAGGCCATATTTTTTTTCAACTATGAATCCTGAGAAAATTTCAAAAGGAAATTCAATCGCCTGCAAGCCTGCGCCCGCGATTAACAGGTAGAACACAACAATTAGTGGGGCCGAGCCTGTCCAGCCTTCAGCAAGGTTTCTGATAGCTTCAGATCCGCCGAGGAGCAGGAACAGTATCGGAATGACGAAATTAAGGGCCATCGACACGAGAGACATGACCAGTTTTACTCGTTCGTAGCTTTTTGCCTTCGCAGGATTCGCTGTAGGCACATTTATCGTTTCGTTTTCTGTCAATTTCAGTCCCACACTTCCAAGACGCGTCTGTTGAATAAATCCCAGTCCCACTCGGCTCCCCATCCCGGTCCGTCCGGGGGTGAAATTCTCCCTTTTATGGGGGTAACCGGGTTGGTCATTCCCATCGACTTGCCTGTCTCGTCGTGCCATCCGCCGGGGAAGTATTCATAGTAGCTTGTGTTCTGTATCGAGCACAGTAAATGCGCGTGGACAAGACCCCACAGGCCGCCGTTGCCGTTGAATTCGACGTTTGTTCCGTGCAGTTCGGCCAGGTGGGCAAGCTTCAGTCCAGCTGTTGTGCCGGTTCTGGCGTTATACCTGATCAGGTCTGTGGCACCTGAGATCATCCACTGTGCCGATATATCCACATCGAACATTAACGTTTCATTCGCCATTATGGGGATCGATAGTTCACTGGCCAGTTGTTTGAGGCGGTTATGGGATCGTTCCGGTATTGGTTCCTCAAACCATCGGTATCCAAGCTGTTCAAGAGACCTGCCGACAATTACGGCTTCATCGTAGGTATATATTCCGACCGGGTCGTGCATTAGGTCTATGGACGGGCCAACAGCGTCTCGTATTGCTGTAAGCCATAAGATGTTTTCGCGGTGGGGGTGATAGAAATGATCTTTTGTCGATACAAAGCCCTGTGACACAGCTGCCTGTGCGTCCTCGACAGCCTCTTCAATTGTGGCCCCGCGAATGTTTAAGTACGCGGGGATCGACTCCCGTACTCGTCCGATCAGAGCCCATACTGGCATGTCTGCAGCTTTACCTGCAATGTCCCAGAGGCAGTTGTCGAACGCTCCTGCCCACCCCGCTACTCGATAAACCCAGCGAGTTCCCTGATGGAGTTTCTGGTATAGATGTTCCCGGTGCAGCGGATTTTCACCGAGGACGAGCCCGCGCAGTTGCTCGACATCCCGTTTGGTGAGTGACGCTACGCCTTCGGATATAGCTGTACAGTGACCCGTGATGCCCTCGTCGGTATCGACGTGTAGCACGAACTCGTGTTGGCGACTGGAATCGGTTGACCTTTGGGGTCCAACGCCCGAAGAATGCAGCCATCTTTCGCGTTCCTGTCCGTGAAGCTTGATCAGTTCAAAGTCGCGGACTGCCTGGTCGGATTCCAAGACGCTAAGACTAACGTTCGTAATTTTCATCCGGGGCTTACTCCTGTGCTGTCAACTGACAATACCGACCTTATTGTTTTTTATTAGGTCGAAGTCGATCTCTGCACCAAGTCCCGGGCCGGTGAATGCGTGGACATTGCCGTTGGAGTCAATATCTATCTCTTCGGCGAGCCCGTACTTCTGAGCCCCAGACGGGAGTAGTACTTCGAAAAACTCGCAATTTTTCATTGCCATAATAGCGTGCATATTTGCGACGTTGTTCAGCGAGTTACCACCATGATGAACTTCGTAATTCATATGAAATGCCTCTGCCAGATGGGCAGTTTTCATCAGGGCTGTAATTCCACCTTTTACAGCAACATCCCCTCTAAGGTAGTCAGTTGCCTGAGCCGTTAACCAGGGTGCATATGCTGTGAATCCGCCCGGCGAATATTCAGTTGCCATAAGCGGAATGTGGAGCTGCTGGCGGAGCTTTGTGTAGTTGTAAATATCATCGTCGGCAAGTGGATCTTCGTACCAGTAGTAGTTCATTTCCTGTATTGCTCTGCCTACCCTCACAGCCGAAGGATAGTCATAGGCCCAGGTTGAGTCGAGCATGAGTGTGTGATCATCGCCTACTGCTTCTCTGATCTGCCGGCAGCATTCGATGTCAAGCGCTGGATCGGTTGGCGGATGTATTTTGTACGCGGTCCATCCGTCGGACTTCATACTCGCAGCTTCATTAGCGTAAATCTCTGGATCTTGGTGCACCGTTGATGATGCATATGCTCTTACCTCTGACCTGTACGATCCAAGCATCTCGTGTATTGGCATATTGGCGATCTTTCCACCGATGTCCCAGAGGGCTACATCGCAAGCGCCTATGACGCGTATGCCAGACTTTCTGATAACCATGTTCATGTTTTGCCAGAGAAGTTCTCGGTTCAACGGATTTTGACCCATAAGGACCGGCTTCACGAATTTAATCAGTGAGTTGGCGTCAAGGCTTGCGGGTTGGCTTGAACTGCCAAGGAATGCATGACCTTCAACTCCCTCATCGGTAGATATGGTTACAAGTCCGAGATCGGACTCTCCACCTATTTTGCCTGACAGCGGACTGTAGTTAATAGTGGGTATGCCTTCCCACTTGAACAGTGTCACGCTAAGGTCTGTGATCTTCATAGTTGCCTCGTATTTTTACTGATGCTCAGGGTATCTAAAAGACCCGCTGGCCGGCAGAGGGTTTATCAGTCACAACGACTTCGCCGCGTGTGAAACGTTCGAGAACTGATTCATCAACCTCGATACCGAGTCCCGGAGTACTTGGAACGACGACCCTACTGTCTGATTGTGTGAAGAATGGCTCTGTAAGGTTTTCTCTTATTGGGTGTGGTGTCTGGTCAAACTCTAGAACAGATTCATTGTGATAAGGGATATTGGTTTGTCCGATTTGGCCTATTGGTTGGACGGCCAACGAGTGTAGGGCTGCTGCGAAACTTATTCCAGTGCCCCAGAAGTGCGGGTTGAATTTCACCCCAAAAGCTTGTGACATAAGACCCACCCTGTGCATCTCCGAAGGACCACCAACACCGCATATATCTGGCTGGATGATATCGAACGTGCGGTTGGCTAACCTTGACGTAAACTCCCATCGGGTCGACAGGCTTTCGCCGCCAGAGGTAGGGATAGGTGATCTTTCTTGAACGATCTTGTTTGCCTGGTCGTCTCGTGATGCGCATGGCTCTTCGAACCATGTTAGGTCGTGGTCCGCAACCATGTTGGCGAATGTTAGGGCCGTAGAGGGATCATAGGACTCGTTCGCGTCGAACATTAGCCTTACATCTCCGCCGATGGCCTCGCGCGTCTTTTTGATGCGCTCAGCATCTTCAGCAAGCGACATGGCGCCAACTTTCATCTTCATTCCTGAGAATCCCTGCTCAACGTAACCGGATGCTTCCTCAAGAAGAGGCGCGAGGGCATAGTTATCTACGTAGTAAAGCCCTGTGGCGTAAACCGGTATTGAATCGTGTATTCTCCCGCCCAAGAGCTCGGCCGCCGACTTGCCTGAGCTCTTGCCGGTTATGTCATAGAGGGCAGTATCCAGCGCACTGATAGCGTTCGCACCGCCTTTAGCAAAGACGTGGCTCTGGTATACCGCTCTGTGCAGCTTGTGCCAGATTTTGCCTATGTGAGAAGGGTCTTCGCCAACAGCGATTTGGGCAACCGTGGCTATGCCCGGGACTGAGTCCTGTGAGCCATAGGTTTCACCCCAACCGACGATTCCGTCATCCGTGGTGACTTTTAAGACGATGACACTACGGACATCTGTCCATCTCTGCGACCAACCGAAAGGCTTGTCCAGTTCTGCTTCGACAAATCGAACCTCTATACGTTCTATTCTCATTCGGTTGGATGCTCTTTCTTCATGTGTACGGGTTACGTGCGCTGTTCCCAGTCGGTGTCGAGTTTCTCAAATCTCCTGTTCAGCTCATTTACTACATCCGAGGATATCGGCAGATCATTTTCGACCTGTTTTATATTGGTTTCCATATGCGATGGACTCTTTGTGCCAACGATGGCTACGTTGACGTTAGGGTCTGCCAGCGTATACCCGAGGGATGTGAGTATCCCGTCTTCTGGTTCGTTCTGAATGTTGCCGAGTGACCGCATGGCATTAGCGCGCTCCAGATAGGGTTCATCGTATCCGCGAACGCTCGGTTTGGATTGGTCGTTACGGGATTTCGCCCAACTACCACCTGCTATAGGACGTTTGATGATTGTACCCATCCCGGCGGCGGTCGCTTTTTCAAGAAGTCCCGAGGTTCGGGCACGTTGTTCGACCAGGTTGTAGCTTGTCTGTAGAGTTGCGAATATTCCAGATTCGACTGCCCAGTGTGCTGCTTCATTGTCGCCCGAGTAGCCAATGAATCGCGTTTTGCCAGCGTCGCGTGCCTCTTCAAGTGCCTTAATGACCTCTCCCTGTTCCAGGATATCGATCTCGCATGAATGTAGCTGGACAAGGTCTACATGGTCAGTCTTAAGGCGGATGAGGCTTCGGTCAATCGATTCGATGACCGTATCGTAGGTCCATTCATCCCCTTTAGATTCACCGGTAATGTGTCCTGCCTTTGTGGCAAGAAAAAATTCGTCTCTACGATCTGCGACACCATTTCCGATTAATTCTTCAGATAAGTCGTAGCAGGCAGCGGTGTCAAGAAAATTAATTCCTTGGTCTAGAGCGGAGTGTATAACTGCTGAGGCCTGTTTCTGGTCCTTGAGTGAGAGCTCGTAACCAACCTCTGCCAGCCCGATACCTAGCCTACTGGTTTCAAATCCAGTATTGCCAAACCTCGTAGTCTGCATTGGGTAACTCCTTTCGCATATCTGTTATTGGATTGATTACCCAACATAGGATGCAAACGAAGATTACTACCAGTTGACGGGAATTAACCCGGTCCTAGAGAAAATTTTGACAAAAAAAGACCCGTGCCGATAGCACGGGTCAATTCATTCAATAGCCGAGGCTTATGAAGCTTTACCGATCTTAAACATTTTGGTGCTACATACCGGGCAAGTGCCTTGCGATGCGGGGCGACCATTTTTCATTGTGATCTGCTGTGGATTTTGCATATCACGCTTGGTCTTACACTTCATACAATAGGCTTCCATGGAATACCCCCGTTACTCGTGGATGGTTGTTGTTTTCCGCTTCTTGAACGCATCGTGCGTTATTACGGTAGATCTCAGAGACCCTACTACATCTTTTTGAACTTGTCGCTAGTTTGGCGGTTAAAGTTGTGTGGCGGTAACAACAGTGAGGTTCATGCCAACAGTTAATTACGGTGTTTTAACGGTTAAAATACACACGAAACATACGGAATTCGTAACTACAAAGAGTTTAAATAGATGAAAACATTAAATTTTTGCGATTCTAAAAATTAGAAGAAAATTTAGGTAAATTCGTGAGACTTTTAATCGATAACCTGTTTCCCAACTGCATTTGAGATTGAGATAACAGTGATTTGTACTGCGGTGATCTAATATAATTTTGTGTCTAACATCACGGTGAACTGCACTTTTGATAGGCGTTCGTTCACGCTCAAGTAGAGTTAATTTAGGGTAGGTAAATTTTCGTGTCAGAAGTTCAACCCGGTGAGTCAGTAGAGCAATTGAGAGAGGCCGCAGTTTCAGCTTTAAATTCAGCTGATTCAAGCGATCAAATCGAATCATGGCGGGTTGATTTTCTTGGTCGAAAAGGCCGCTTGACCGCTCTTTTGAGAGGATTAGGTTCTCTGGAAATTGAAGAGCGCAAGATCGTAGGGGCCGCAGCAAACCTTCTCCGTGCCGATCTTGATTCACTTTATGAAAAACGCGAAAGAGAGGCGAGATCATCCGATGTGCCTGCTGGATCATTAGATGTCACGCTTCCAGGACGTAAACCCGCTCTTGGTGGGTTACATCCTTCGACGCAAATGATTAGAGAAATCACCCAGGCGTTTAATGAAATGGGATTTCAAACTGTTGAGGGTCCTGAAGTTGAGCTTGAGAAGTACAACTTTGACATGCTCAACATACCGGCAGGTCATCCGGCTCGTGATCAATGGGACACGATATGGGTTGATTCGGAAAAGTATGACGATGTTCTTTTACGTACGCACACCTCCCCTATGCAGGCAAGGGTGATGGAAAATAACGACCCGCCGATTCGTGTAGTGGTCCCGGGTAAGTGCTATCGATATGAATCTACCGACTCAACCCATGAATGGCACTTCAATCAAGTTGAAGGGCTAGCAGTTGATGAAGGGATTACATTTGCAGATTTAAAAGGAACTCTTTATGAGTTTGCAAGACGTATATTTGGGCAGTCACGAAAAGTGCGCTTTCGTTGTGATTTCTTCCCATTTGTTGAGCCTGGGGTGGATATGTCTATTGATTGGAACGGGCGATGGATCGAGATTCTTGGTGCTGGAATGGTTCATCCACGGGTTCTAGAAAATTCCGGATACGATGCAAGTAAATACACAGGGTTTGCGTTTGGGATGGGGCCAGAGAGGATTTCAATGTTGCGTAATGAAATAACAGACATTCGACATTTTTTCTCTAACGATCTGAGATTCTTAACTCAGTTTTAGTGATATTTGAAAGAATTTAAATCGGTTCGTAATTTCTATTTCCATATGTAATGTTTGTGATTGAGATAAATGTATGAAGGTTCCTGTTTCCTGGCTTAGCGAATACGTCGATATTGATATCGGTCTTGATGAGTTGTCACATCGTTTGACGATGGCTGGTAATGAGGTTGGATCGATTGATCGTACGGGTTGGATAGAAAATGTTGTAGTCGGTTTGGTGCAAAGTGTCAGACAGCATCCCGATGCGGATCGTTTGCGGCTTGTGACAGTTGATCATGGGAACGGTGAGGCGGAGGTTGTGTGTGGTGCCCCGAATGTTGCTGAAGGACAGAAGATTGCATATGCGTCCATAGGTGCAGTTCTTCATGATGCGTACTCCAGCGAACCAGGTAAAACTAAAAAACTCAAGCGTTCGAAAATACGTGGTGTGGTGTCGGAAGGAATGGTCTGCTCGGTGCGAGAGCTTGGAATTGGTGATGACCACGAGGGGATCCTTGTGCTCGATGATCATGCTGAGGTCGGTACCCCAATAGGAGAGGTTTTAGGCGAGTCAGTTTTAGATATTGAACTTACCCCTAATCGACCAGATTGTTTAGGTGTCGTCGGGGTAGCGCGAGATGTTGCGGCGATCACCGGCAACCCTTTAAAGGAACCTGCGGTAGATTTTGACTCGAAAGGCCCGGATATCGACACGCTGGCATCTGTTGATATCGCAGATCCTGATCTGTGTCTTCGCTATACGCTTTCTGTTATTGAAGGAGTCACGATCGGTGAGTCACCTCAATGGCTTAAAGATCGCCTTCTTGCAATTGGTGAACGTCCAATTAATAACATAGTTGATATCACGAATTTTGTGATGTTTGAGATAGGGCAACCACTTCACGCATTTGACTATGACAAGGTAGCTGATCACAAGATTATTGTCAGGCGTGCGATGTCAGGTGAGGAGCTTACAACCCTAGACAATAAAGAGCGCAAGCTTAATACAGATATGCTCCTTATTGCTGATCCTGACCGTGGCATTGGATTGGCTGGAGTGATGGGTGGAGCTAATTCCGAAATATCTGAGTCTACTGATACTGTGCTTCTAGAGTCAGCAACATTTGAAGGCGTGAACAATCGTCGGACAGCACGTACGTTAGAGTTATCTAGCCAGGCTACGCTCAGATTCGAGAAGAGTTTAAGGTCAGGGTTAGCAGAAGTTGGTCTTAGACGTGCGACAAAACTTATTTTGGAAATTGCCGGTGGAAAGGCAGCATCAGGGATCATTGATGTCAATCCGATCGCTGGTCAAGAGCTCGACTCCCTTCGACTTGAATACAGCGATATTACGAGAGTTCTGGGTGTTGAGTTTGATAAAGGTGTCGTTGAAACCACTCTGAACGCTCTTGGGTTTACTTTGGAAGGAGATACCCGCGGATGGCATGTTTCGATTCCTTATTGGCGTCCTGATATTTCAATACCGGAAGACCTTGTTGAAGAGATAGCCCGAATAGTTGGTTATGACAACATCCCCACAACAATTCTTTCTGGTAGGCCGCCTCAGTGGCAGCCTCAGCCCGAGATGGAGTTGCGACAGCGTGTGACTGATTTACTGGTTCAAGCGGGTATGCGAGAGACCATTAACTACTCTGCTACCACCAGTGAAGGTGAGGCGCGCGTTTCTCTTGACGAATCCGTTGCACCGCAAATTAACTTGCGAAACCCGATAAGTTCGGATTTTGCAGTTATGCGGCGAACTCTTCGTGAAGGGATACTGATGACGGTTGCACGTAATTCACGTACCTGGCGCGGACCCATCGCTGTGTTCGAAACTGGACGGGTTTTCTTAGATCATGGTGAGGGGTTGCCTGAGGAGCGTCAGATGGCGACAGGCGCTTTTGCCGGACCAAGAAATGATCTCCACTGGGATCTTTCGAGCGATTCCTCAGACTTTTACGATGCCAAAGGGGCTGTTGAGTCCGTACTTGGCAATCTCGGTATCTCACCTGTATTTGAGCCAGGTGAGGATTCCACATTCGCCATCGGTCGGACAGCGATCGTGAAAGTACCGTCTGCCAATCATGC
>RQOU01000132.1 GCA_008373165.1 SAR202 cluster bacterium
AAAGTCTTGGGGTTGAGGGTCGATGGATTCATCATGGTTTGACTTCTAATGACGTTAAAGATACTGCTCTCAGTCTGCAGCTTGTTCAATCCTGTGATTTGCTAGATAAAGGTCTTATTGGTTTATTGAAGGCCTTGGGTAAACGTGCGATAGAGTTTAAGGAAACTCCATGTATCGGTCGTTCTCACGGTATTCATGCAGAGCCGATGAGTTTTGGACTGAAGTTAGCGCTGTGGTTTGGTGAAATAAAACGGCACCGAGACCGATTGCTTGGAGTTCGATCACGGGTCGCAGTCGGAATGCTTTCTGGCCCCGTTGGCACTTTTGCGTCTGTCCCACCTTCAATTGAAGAATCTGTATGTAGGCAGTTGGGTCTTAATCCTGCCGAAGTTTCTAACCAGGTTATCCAACGTGACAGGCACGCCGAGTACGTGCAGCTCTTGGCTCTCATTGCGGCAACCCTAGAAAAGATAGCGACCGAAATTAGAGGTTTGCAACGAACCGAGGTTCGTGAAATTGAAGAGCCGTTTGGTCAACCTGGTTATGTAACCAAAGGTTCTTCTTCAATGCCACATAAACGTAATCCTGAACTTTCAGAGCGCATTTGCGGTCTTGCTCGATTGATTCGTGGCAACTCTATTACCGCACTTGAGAATGTTGCTCTGTGGCATGAACGTGATATATCGCATTCATCTGCCGAACGCATGATCTTGCCTGATGCTTCGCTAGGTCTCGACTATATGTTGAGTCTTATGACCGGCATTATTGAGGACATGGTTGTCTACCCAGATCGAATGATGCAGAATCTTGAGTCGACCCGTGGTCTTGTGTTTTCCCCCAGAGTTATGTTGCTGCTGATTGAACAGGGGCTTGACAGGACGGAAGCCTATGATGCCGTACAAAGAAATTCGATGAAATCATGGGAAGCCCAGTTGGATTTTCGCGAATTGATTAAGACCGATCCGGTGGTTTCGACCAAGGTCTCTCCTCATGATCTTGATGATTTGTTTGACTATAGCTTTTACCTTGCTCATGTGGATCACATTTATAAACGTGTAGGCATTTCAGAGACAATAATTGACTGAAGCAGTTTTTGAAACCAATTTGTCCGGACTCCTTTATCGAGGGAAGGTTCGTGATACTTATGATCTTGGTGATGATCGTTTACTAATGGTCGCTTCAGATCGTATTTCGGCGTTTGACGTTGTAATGAATCAACCAATACCAGGAAAAGGCATCATATTGACTGAGATGTCTTCGTTTTGGTTTGAAGTTATAGAACATGTAATGCCAAATCATGTCATTGCAACTGTTAATGATGATCTGGCGATGGAGGCTGTTGAGAAAAACGGAGCTTTATTAGAACTTACACCTGATCTTGCGCGCAGATCGATGGTCATCAAGAAAGCTGACCGGATTGATATTGAATGTGTTGTTAGAAACTATATAGCAGGGTCCGCTTGGGCTGAGTATCAACAGTTTGGGACGATGAACGGGCAATCTTTGCAACCGGGCATGAGGGCTGCTGATAAATTTACAGAACCGATATTCACGCCTTCAACCAAAGCTGAGTCCGGCCATGATATGCCAATGACGCCCCAGGAAGCCAAAGATCTCGTCGGCATAGAAATGCATAGGACTCTCGAAGATAAAAGCATTGAGGTGTTTCAAGTAGCTCACGATTATGCTGCCGAGCGTGGAATGATTCTCGTAGACACAAAATTTGAATTCGGATTAATTGACGGTGAACTGACAATAATTGATGAGGTATTGACTCCGGATTCGAGTAGATATTGGGATGTAAGTGATTGGAGGCCTGGGCATTTTCCTCCTGCGTTCGACAAACAATTTTTGAGAGCTTGGTTATTGGAAACCGATTGGAAACAAGAACCCCCACCTCCTGTTTTGCCGCAAGAAATCATCGAGCAAACTCAGCATCGTTATATGGAGTCTTACAGGCGACTGTCGGGGAAGTCACTGATACTGTAGATAGTTAACGAATTTACTGGCACGTCAAGGAGCGTGATACGAGGTCGTATGGCATCAGACAAACAGCGTAAAGCAACAACACGGCCGGCTAGTCGTCGTGGTATGACTAGAGGGCAGATCAGGGAGGAGCGACGAGGCAGGAGCCGGACACGTCAACGTCGTAAACGGTCGTTACTAATGTTCGGCGGAACTATTTTCGCTATCATCTTTATCGCAGCTTTAGTTGTATCACCGGATTGGAATCGTGAAGGAGCCGCTGTAAAAGGGGTGAATACTGGTGGGCACATTGAATTAGATCCCGATGACGGACGCGGACATATCGATGTAAATGCTCCATATTCAGGTACATATTCGGTTGTCCCCGCAACGTCAGGGCCTCATTGGGCTGGAGCGACCACGTCTGTTGGGATTCCGTCGCCCGCTAGATGGGGGATGTACACGGGTGTCCTGCCGGATGAGGTTCTGGTTCATAATCTAGAACACGGTGGTATTGGACTTCACTATGACTGTGAAACGGAATGTCCCGAGATAGTTAAGGGGTTGAACGATATTATTCCAAGAGACCCATCTCAGTTCATCATGTCTGCTTATCCAGGGCTGCCTAGCAAAATTGCAATAACGGCTTGGAGACACCATTTGTATTTGGATGAGGTAGACGTGGAAGAAATAATCCGATTTATCACGGAATATCAGGATCGCGCGCCTGAAAGTTTCCAGCAGAATCAATATTAAAGTTTTAAGGTTTGGAGCATGACAGATGTTTTTGGCAAAAATTCATGTTTTGCTTAAACCAACAGTAAATGACCCACAGGGCTTGACGATAGCCCGTGCTCTTGGTCGTCTTGGGTTTGATGCAGTTGATGCTGTGCGCGCAGGAAAATACTTTGAAGTCCAGATTCAACGTTCTGATGAAGCAACTGCCGAGCAAGATGTGAAAGCGATGTGCGAAAAATTACTTTCCAACCCGGTGATTGAGACATTCACCTATGAATTGGAATTGGTCTAGTCAAATCACCCCGTTAAGTCCTAGTACTGACTACTTCAGTGTACCTTTTGTACTTGGAACGGTGTCCAGATTTCTCGGATTTAATCTGGAAGCATCACCCATTGCTCGCGCAAATGCCTTAAATGCCGACTCAATTACATGGTGTTCATTCTGACCGGATAACACTCTGATGTGTAAACAGAATCTGCCTTCTACAGCGATTGCCTCAAAAAAATGACGTGCTAGATCTGCTGGAAATTCACCTACATTATTATCCATGCCCATATTGACCACAGCGTAGCCGCGACCAGAAAGATCTAATACGGCATGAGTTAGAGCTTCATCAAGGGGACAAGTTCGATCGGCCATTCGAACGATCCCTTTTCGGTCACCGAGTGCTTGGTCAATCGCCCGACCCAGTGCTATCGCAGTATCTTCCACAGTGTGGTGTGAGCCTGTTTCCAGGTCACCATTAGCTTCGACTTTCAGGTCTATCAAGCCGTGCCGAGCTATCTGATGCAGCATGTGCTTCAGAAACCCCACAGGGGTATCTACTTCAACCTCGCCTGTCCCGTCTAAATTGACAGTGACCGATATTTTACTTTCGCCTGTTTCGCGAACAATTGTTGCTATTCGAGGCTTTTCTGCAGACATACCTGTACCTTCAGTACCAAAACTTATTCGATCTATTAGTTCGATACTAACTCTAAATAGTTGGACTAAACAATGTTTTTGAGAGCGTAGATCAACTGGTCTGTTTGCTCTGGAGTTCCTGCACTGATTCGTAACGAGTCATTTAAGACGGTTTGAGGGAACTGTCTTACGAAAATTCCGTGCTCGGCTAACCCTGTAAAAGCCTGTTCAGCGGTTTTGTGTTCGAATTTGCACAGCAGGAAATTTCCTTCAGATGGGAAGTACGAAACACCATCTAAATCATTTATGACAGCTTCCAGTTTTTTACGTTGTTCGACTAGGCTTCTTGTTCGTGTCAATAGTTCGCTCCGATGCTCAAGAGCCGCCAGAACCGCTGCCTCTCCGGCAATATTGATGTTATATGGTTGTTTTATGTCCATTAAATGAGAGATTAAAGTGGCGGAGCCAATTGCGTATCCAACACGTAATCCAGCGATACCGGCCCATTTGCTAAACGAACGTAGTATCACCAAATTCTCATAGTCGTCTAGTAAGTGCGCTAACGTATTCCCAGAAAATTCGTAATAAGTCTCATCTACACAAAGTACTACGCCGGTATCTAAAAGGGCTCGCGCATCGCTTTCCTTAAGTAAATTTCCAGTTGGGTTATTCGGGGAGGCGAGAAATATTATTCGTGTTAGTCCGTCAATTGCCGCTGTCATGGCTGGGATATCTATGTCCCAGGTATTTGTTCGCGGAACAGAAATAATTTTCGCGTCTGCTAGGCGTGCAGCAAAGGAATACATGCCGAATGTCGGTTCGCAATCAAGAACAGTTTGATCCGGCTCTACAAATAAGCGCATCAAGAGATCGATTATTTCATCGCCACCTGCTCCTGCAATAATTCGATCCACCGGTTGCCCAACGTATTCGCTTAGTGCTGTTCGCAGCTTTTGTTGTTTTGGGTCGGGATATAGGTGTAAGGGTTGCCCTACGAGCGCCGCGGATACCTTATCCAGAGCTCCATAGGGATTCTCGTTAGCGTTTAACCGGATTACATCTTCCGGTCTTATCCCTGCTTTGCGTGCAAGCTCTTCTGATGGGTCAACACCGTGATAGGTGGCTATTTTCACCATGTGTGGGCGCATTAGAGATTGTAGGTTGTGCATAGGGTGATTACCTCGTTGGCACTTTATTCACCGACTAAATAATTACGACGGTATTCTGAAGCTGCTGCGTGTCCTTGTAAGCCTTCAAGTTTGGCTAATAATTCGGCATGCTGTGAAAGTTCTAAGAATGTAGTTTCGTTAAATGTTAGTACCGGAGTCACTCGAATAAAATCGCGCGCTGATAACGCTGAAGAGAACCGAGCAGTGCCTCCCGTCGGCATTACGTGGGATGGCCCGGCTATGTAATCGGCCATTATTTCTGCTGACCACTCCCCTACGAACAGCCCGCCGGCATTCTTGACTTTATCAATTAATTCGTTCGCATCTGCAGTTAATAAACATAGGTGTTCAGGAGCAACGGAATTTGCTACATCAATTGCTTCGGCCGTACTATTCACGATGACGGCCACTCCCCTATTCGTAAAAGCGGAGCGTGCGATGTCACCTCTGGGTAGATTTTTCAACTGCCGATCGATTTCGGCTTCAGTATTGAGCACAATTTCTTCGGAGAGTGCTACCAAAATCGGCATTGCTAGTGGATCGTGTTCAGCTTGTGCAATGAGATCCGACGCGGTGAAACGGGGTTTTGCTGAGTCGTCAGCGATAACCATGGTCTCGGTTGGACCGTATACACCATCAATCCCGACATCTCCGTAAACCAGCTTTTTTGCAGCGGTAACCCAAGCGTTGCCTGGACCACAGATTAAATCTACTGCTGGCACGGTTTCTGTGCCGTATGTCATAGCAGCTATAGCCTGGGCGCCACCTATGGTAAACACACGTGTAGCTCCTGCGATCTTTGCAGCAGTCAACACAGCTGGATCTGGAGCGGAGTTTCCTGAAGTTGGCGTTACAACAATTATCTCTTCCACCCCTGCGACTTGTGCTGGGACAACCGTCATAATTACAGTCGACACAAGTGGTGCGGTTCCGGCAGGCACGTATGCCGCTACCGAATTTAATGGAGTGATTCTCTCTCCTAGATTCCGTTTGCTGTCACTCCAACTTTTTGGAAGGGCTTTACTCTGAAAAGCACGCACTTGTTCTACCGCGAGTTCAATTGCTGATATCGACTTTGTATCGAGACTTTGAACTGCCGAATCTATTTTGGATTGGGGTACTTCAAATGATCTAGGTGGTGAACCATCTAATGCTGTGATGATTCGTCTTAACCCTTGATCACCTTCAGATCGGACGATTTCGATTATCTTGAGC
>RQOU01000133.1 GCA_008373165.1 SAR202 cluster bacterium
TTCCTCATCAGTGATGTAGGTGATAGCTACGGCTTTCGCCCCTTCCTTTGCGAAGGCGATAGCCATCGCTTTTCCAAGGCCCCGACTACCACCCGTAATTAGGGAAACCTTGCCTTCTAATCGTTTGTTCAATGTGTACCTACTTTTGTTTTGTACGAGTTATGCCAGCGCCAACCTAAACGATTGATGTTTCGTATTTGTTGCGTGTGGGTGACGCTGGGGTTAATTTATGGATATTTTATAAGTTGCGAAATGCAGCTATTTCCAGCTAACTTCACCAGGCTCTATATCTTTGATCCAGAGTCCGGCCCCTTCTCGCCTGGGGAATGGGAAACCGGGTTTGCGATTGAGTTCAATTGACTGTAAGGCACTGATCTTGTCATCGTTTAAATTTATGCCGAGACCGGGAGCATTTCCTATCACAATCCATCCATCTTCGATGTGATTATCCCAACTCTCGAATGCGTCTTCTCGCCCCGGGTCAACAACCTCCATCATGTTGTGGTTTGGCAATGCTGCGGCGAGGTGGACCATGAAGTTAGCAGGGCAGTTCATCATCGTTACAGGGAGCTCATACGCGTAACACATATTCGCAACCTGTCTCGCCCCGGTTATCCCTGAATGTCCGACCCCCACATTTGCCACGTCGATGGCCTGCTGGGAGATCAATGGATACATTTGTCCGACGTCATTGAGATTTTCTCCGGATGCGACTGCGGCGGAAATCCCGCGTGAGACTTGCCGTAGACCGTCATAGTCCCAGCGCCTAGCCGGTTCTTCTGCCCAGAAAATATCGAAATGTTGTTCTATTTGAGAAATGTAACGAATGGCCTGTTTTGGGGACCAGTATTCATTTGTGTCAATCATCAAATACGGGCGGTTTTTTACTTTACGCAGGGCATCGTTCATGATCCCGATCCGGCGAAGATCGTCTTTCATGTTTAAACCGATTTTGATCTTCCCTCCATCTATTCCCATGTCAGCCATTCGGGAATAGAAATCGTGCAACTCGTCATCCGAAAGGTTATAACCAATGTCGGATGCGTAGGCTTTTGCCCGACCTTCTCTTGCTCCCAAGGTCTGCCATAGAGGTTCATTATTGATCTTGGCCTTTAGATCCCAAAGGGCAACGTCTATAGCTGAAATGGCAGCGTTTACTGTACCTTCATTATTACCCTTGTGAACCCAGTCAACCATTTCTTTCCACAGTCCGACCACGCCACGAGGGTCTTTGCCTTCTATTACATGGAACAGGCTTTCAATGGCGTCGTTCCCACCAGGCGCTATTCCGGTTATCCCCTCATCAGTTTCTATCCGCAAGATAGACATTCCCATAAGGTCATCGCCCTTGGGGTAGTTTGCATCTCCTATGGCTCGGTCAAGTTGTTCGATGTATTTTTCGAGTTTATATCCGGTAATTTTCATTGTTTTAAATTATGTCTAATGCTTGTTTTCGATGATGTTTACTGGTTTCTAGAGCCGTGCGGTGGCACATAGAACGTACCGTTCACACCAGTTGCAGCTGCAGCAGATTCTTCTTTTGTAGGGGGGTTGTCCCACAAACCAGCTCCAGGTCTCCTCCCGAATGGTGAAGAGCCACTCGAAGCTGTTACTGATTCAACTTTTTGCTTTGCGAGGGCTTCAGGGTCATAACTAACTCCTGTTCCTGGCTTCTTCCCGCAGACTGCCCAGCCATCGACGATCTTTATGTCTGACGTCATTACTCCGTCATCTGGTACAGGACCTTGAGACTCCAGTGTTAGAAAATTCGGCATACACGGGGCTAGTTGGGCATTTAAGTTGCCCGGAGACCCCCCAAGTGTGATCGGTAGTTCAAAGCCATAAGCCGCATCAGCGAGTTGAAGCGCGCATGTTATACCGGTCATACCGTGACTTACCTGGACAACGTCAGCAGATCGGTTATGGAAATATGGCAAAAAGTCACCTAGAGTATCTAAATTTTCACCAGCACATACAGGCGCCTTTATGGAATCAGAGATCCTTCTTAACCCTAGGAAATCCCATCTCCTTGCTGGTTCTTCCACCCAGGCAATATCGAACTGCTCCTCGATCTCACGAACTTTTCTTATAGCTTGCTTCGGGTTCCAAAACTCATTGGCATCTATGTAAAGGTTAGGAAGGTCTGTAGCGTGCTCCAGACCTTTCTTCATGCGAGCTATTCTTCTTAAGTCAGCATCTTGGTCCAGCCCGACTTTCAACTTTCCACCCTTGAATCCATGATCAGCAGCCATTGTTCCGTACCAATCTTCTATTTCCTGATCAGAAAGCGGATAGTCAAGGCCGGATGCGTATGCCTGAACTTTAGGGTTGGATCCACCGAGTGTTTTCCATAAAGGTTCGTCATTGAATTTTGATTTGAGATCCCACATCGCGACATCAAGAACGGAAATGGCATCGTTAACTATCCCGTCGTGGCCTCCTTTGAAGGCGCGGTCCACCATGCGTTTCCATAAACCGGTTACTTGTCTCGGATCTTCTCCCATCAGTATCCCTTCAACCATGGATCTGATCTGTGGAGCTGCACCGGCGCCACCGAAAGCGATTCCAGTTAATCCTTCGTCTGTATACAGTTCGAGAAGACTTCCACTACCTCGAATTCTGCCGGACGGAGAATTGGCGTCTCCTGTGCGACGACTTACAGGAAATTCATATAGCGTGGTCGAGTACCCGGTGATTTTCATTGTGCTGATCTCTGAAATACCAATATTTACAAATGTTTAGGAGGAAAGGTTGTATTTGTTTTCCAGACTGCCCGAGTTTAGGTACCCAGTCGCACCCCGTCAACGATTTTTCAGTTAGCCCCGCACTGCTTACTGAAAAAACCACTGGAAATCTGTATTAGTTTCCTTCTCACCCCAAACTGGACGTTCTAGTAGCGTTAAATCACTGATAGAAGAATCCTAGAGTATTCTGCCCGAAAATCTCTGGGAACCTGTTGCACCTCCGGAGTCTGAAATGCGCCGCCCGTCTTTAATAGCGCTTGTAGCCATAACTGTATTAATCATAGGTGCAGCATTACCTGCTCAAGCATCCGACCCAATTGGTGAAAACGGCGTGATGGTCATATTGATCGATGAAGGTGCTGCTCCCGTTCAGCGTGATCTTGATGCTGTTGAAACGATCGCTCTTACCATGGCTCGAGGGACATCCGCAGGCACTATAGTTGCAGCATCATACGGCGTGGAATCTGAGGAGTTTTTATCCTCTGACTCAGGCCCCGATGGCACACGGATGGTCACCGACGTGGTAGCCAGCGTACAAGATTTGGAAGCTGGACCGATACGTTCAGATCAATTCCAAGTACTTGCCAATACCTTCTCTTTTCTTTCTCGTATTGATGCAATTCCTGGCTCGCGTGTGGCGTTACTTACCTCGGGACGAATTCTAGGAGAGTCGGAGAATACGAGGGAGCGTCTTCGAAGTGTGGCAGATTTGTTCGCAGCAGAAGGCTGGGCTATTGATGTCGTAGCGCTACCG
>RQOU01000134.1 GCA_008373165.1 SAR202 cluster bacterium
TTCAACAAGTCTGGCCAATCGTCGGTCATAGCTGAGATACAGCTGGCTTCGCATCCAACGATGTTTATACCCTGCTCGACATAGGGATGTAGAAGATCCACGTTGGCACGAGCATTTTCCCCTGCCTTATCCAAGAACCCTTTGGAAATCATCGGTCTGCCACAGCATTTTCGTTCTTTTAGTACAACCACTTCGAATCCAAGAGCTTCAAGTATTCGGGTTGCTGATATTCCTATGGAGGGATGATTGAAATTCAGAAATGTGTCGTGGAACAGTACTACCTTCCCGCGTGGTGTGGGAACCGTGGATTTGTGACCTTCAAACCATTTCTCAAAAGTTTGTCTTACAACTTTAGGAGCAGGGCGATTGCGATCAAATCCGACCGTTTTTTCAAGGAGGAATTTTACCGGGGTAGACCGATTGAAAAGATTGGCTAAGGGTGCAAGTGGCGCGGAAAGAGAGCTGATCTTATGTATGTCAGCAACTATTTTTGATCTCAGAGGAATTTTGTGAGTTTTGTGGTGTTGATAAAGGTATTCGTATTTTATTTTCGCCATGTCGACGTTTGAAGGGCATTCAGATTTGCAAGATTTGCATTCAAGGCATAAATCCAGAACGTCAATTAAATCTTCTGATGTGAAGTCATTAGTTGAGAGTCCGCCACTCATAGCTGCTCTTAAGGAGTTTGCTCTGCCTCTGGTAGTGTGTTTCTCTTCACGGGTTGCCATGTAGGATGGGCACATTGCACCAGCGTTAACTTTTCGGCAGGCTCCAACTCCATTACATTTTTCTACGGCTGCAACAAACCCGCCTTCTGCTCTCCAATCGAGTCTAACGGGTGGTGCAATAGGCTTGTAGTTAGGTCCGTATCGTAGGTTCTCGGTTAACGGGGGCGTGTCAAATATCTTGTTAGGATTCATAACTCCATTAGGATCGAAAGCGTTCTTTACTTCACGAAAATGCTGGACCAGTTCCTCGCCAAACATCTTGTCTGCGAATGCTCCACGCACTATTCCATCACCGTGCTCTCCACTTAATGATCCTCCGAATTCGAGTACTAAATCGGATATTTCATTTGCGATGCGAGCCATCTGATCGATACCTTCGCGTGTTTTCATGTTCACGACAGGCCTAATGTGTAAACAACCAACCGAAGCGTGACCGTAGTAACCAGCCTGCGTTCCATTAGATGAAACGATTTCGTCAAACCTTTTTACATACTCAGGTAGTTTTTCTGGAGAAACTGCAGTGTCTTCAACAAAAGGTAAAGGTTTTGCATCACCTGGGATGTTCATCATTAGGCCTAGACCTGCTTGTCGCATCGCCCAGACTTTGGCTTGATCTGATGGACGCATAATCCGTGTAGTCGCGTAGGGTCGTACACCTTTATTGATTCGTTCATCTAGCTTGTCCAGTTTGAAATGGACTTCTGACTCAGAGTCACCTGTCATTTCTACGACGAGAATGTCTGTGGGGTCCCCGTCTAGGAAGGTAAGTTCTCGAGAGAATCCGAGTGATTGTCGCGCCTGAGAAATGATCATTTGCCCTATGTGCTCAACAGCATCAGGGTTTTGTTCTAGTGTGGCTATGGTTGCTTCCATCGCCGACGAGATATCCGTAAAGTGAAGAACAGCTAGCCCTTTCACTTTGGGAATCGGCTCGAGGTTGAGTTTTGCTTCGGTTACAGATACTAAGGTACCTTCGGAACCGACGGTTAATTTCGCCAGGTTAAAAGCATCTTTGTTTTGAATTAAATCTAGGTTGTAACCACCGACTCTGCGCAGAATTTTCGGATAGCGTTCCTCGACCGCTTCTGCTGATAAGCGTGCGATCTCGTTGACCTGATTGTAGATTCTTCCTTCTAGATTTTCCGACTTTAGCTTAAACTCTAGTAGCCTTGGCGATAATTGTTCAAAGATTGTCGGTGATCCGTCGGAAAGTACGACGTTCATCGATATAACTTGGTCGACTGTCTTGCCGTAAATTATTGATCGGGCTCCACATGAGTTGTTACCCATTGCCCCACCAATATTGGCTCGTGATGATGTACTTGGATCTGGTGTGAAGAAGAGGCCTGTATGGCGTACTTGACGGTTTAGGTCATCGATCGTCACCCCAGGTTGAGTCCGTACCCACCGTTCTTCTTGATTGATCTCTTTGACTTCGTGCATATACTTCGAGAAGTCGAGCACTATAGCGTGGTTCACGGTTTGTCCTGAAAGTCCCGTGCCTCCGCCGCGTGGAAGGACCGATACTTTATTTTTGCCAGCTATTTCTAGAACGGCTTGTACATCAGAGGAGTCCCTGGGAATTACAACGCCTATTGGCTCAATGCGGTACAAGGAAGCATCGGTTGAATACATTTGCCTTGATACTTCGTCAAACCTAACTTCACCGACAACTGATGTATTCAGATCAGCTTCTAGATCCGAACTAGCACTTGAAATCTTGCCTTGGCGCAGGATGGTTGTCATGTGTTTATTCCGTCGATGTTACGTCTTGTTTTTCCTCAATTGATGCAGGAAACACCTTAGACAAGATTATTGCGAAGGTGAATATTGAAGAAATCACTATTAGTGATAGAAACGGGGATTCCATAATTTCAGGCAGATGGAACTCAAAGGTGTGAGCGGCCTCCTCAAGCAACATTTTTAAACCTATTAGAACAAGCACTAGAGCTAAACCGTATTGCAGGAATCGGAATATTCGAACAAGACCTGATAGTAAGAAGAACAAAGGCCTGAGCCCTAGGACCGCCATTGCATTTGAGCTCCATACAACGAATGGGTCTTTTGTGATTCCAAAAACAGTAGGTATCGAATCAATAGCAAAAATTATGTCAGTGGTTGCGAGTGCCAAGATTACCAACAGGAAAGGGGTCGCTGCTTTCGTGCCATTTGGGAGGCGTTTGAAAAAATTATGTCCATGGAATTCATCAGTTACTGGCATCAAGCGCCTGAATACACGGACTATAGGATTTTGTCCGGGATCTACTTCAGAATCACCGAGAAAAGCGATTTTGTAACCTGTGTAGATAAGGAAGGCCCCTAGGCCGAAAAGTACCCACGAGAATGTGCTAATTAGGCTGAGCCCAATAGCGATGAAAACGGCCCTAGCGATCAGTGCACCGATGATTCCGTAGAAGAGTGCTCTTAAGCGGGCACTATCTGGTAGGCCAAAGTAGGTAAAGATAACCAAGAATACAAAGAGGTTATCGACGCTTAATGCTTTTTCAACGACAAACGCAGTGGCGTAATTGATCCCTTGATCGGGAGAACCGGCTGTGAAAATCCATATTCCGCATACCGTTGCTACACCCCACCAGAAAGCGGTGAGCCACGCTGCTTGTTTCATGCTTACTGCACGACTGCCGCGCGTCAAAACTAACAAGTCGAAAATTAAGAGCACTGCGAGTACTACGTTGAAAATCAACCAATGGTTAAAACTTTCGATCAAAAGAGATCTGCCTCTTTAGGTTCGGTGTCGTGTTAATTAGGGATGTGACTTGGAACTAGGATGCAACTTATGAAAAGTTTCGCCTGAGCGGAACAATAAATAGGCTATCGTAATTGGACATACCAGCGCTAGGCGGTTTTAGAAATTTTGTACACCTGTTCTCCGCGCGGTGTTTTTACTGTAATTTCATCGCCCAACATCTTGCCTAGAATTGCTGAACCTACTGGAGACAGTATCGAAATTTTACTGGCGAGTGGATTTGCTTCATTTGGCTCAACAAGTTGGTATTTGAATACCTTAGTTGAAGTGATATCCGTTAGTTCGAATTTTGAACCGATATGGACACGGTCTCTATCTTCATTTTTGGCGTCGATTATAACGGCTACCTTAAGAGTAGCCTCAATTTCCTGTATTTTTCCAACGGCCATACCTTGGGCTTCTCTAGCCGCTTCAAGTGGAGCGTTTTCGCGTACGTCACCGTCTGCTGCGGCCCGTTGGATATCTTCAACAATTTTGACACGCTCATTTTGTAATTGTGTTAATTGTTTTTTCATTTCGTTATATCCACTTTGGGTTAAACGAATACTTCGAGTCTGGTTTGGAGCTGCTGAAAGCTTTCCGGCCGATACTCGGGATTTGCGTAGTCTGAGATGTTGGGCGAGGTTAATGTTGATATGTTCTTTTTTCTTCAAAAAGGTGAGGAAAAGTTTTACTGCACTAAGCCTTTCGGTAGCATCTCTAGTAGCAGTCTTAGCACCAAAAATATCGTTGTACTCTCCTATTTCAGAAGGAACGATCGAATTTATAAGCCTATCGCCCCCTAACCATCTAACAAATTTGGCGATTTCGGGCTGTGCTGCCTTTTTTGTTTCTTTCGGCATTTGCCTGACATATGTCTGAAACGCTTTGTTGAGTGAAAGTGATGTTTCTTCTTTCTGTACTTGTTCGGGCGCTTCAGAGGTTGTTGCCATGTTAGGGTTTACTCCGTAAGAATTGGGATTAACCTGTTTCCCACACTGAGTTAGCAGGAAAACAATCCCTTAATGATAGTTATGCTGATTTGACTCTGCAAATAATTACCTCCGTTTTCGTTTGACACCCCAACTGATGGGAACTTAAAATTAGGTCTTACTCACCTCGATATTTTCCTCAGAATATTTTATTCAAGGGCTGATTGTTTCTACTATGCCAAAGCGCACATACCAACCAAAATCTCGCCGTCGCCAACGGGTGCACGGTTTCCGGTCACGAATGAGTTCCAAGGGTGGTCGTGCGATTATCGCACGTCGACGAGGCAAGGGTAGGATTAGGTTGGCCGTATAGAGGGTCAGGTCCAGTGTCTTTACCTGCCACACACAGAATCAGGCGTCCGGCAGAGTTCCGGAGTGTACTGGCGCGTGGAAATCGAGTGTCTAATACTCATATGAATGTTGTCGCAACTTCTAACAACCGATCCCGTTCGAGAATAGGTTTGTCTGTTAGTAAACGCGTAGGCTCTGCAGTTACACGTAATTTGATTAAGCGTCGAATTCAAACTGCCTTTGCCAACATTTGTAAGGGGGGTGGTTGGGATTTGGTAGTTATAGCTAAACCCCCATCTTCGAACGTTTCGTATGGAGAACTCTATGCAGGTATTCACAGTCTGGTTACGCGCTTAGGAATAGAACATGCTTCATTAGAAGAGGAAGTAGTTGCGCAATGAGTGTG
>RQOU01000135.1 GCA_008373165.1 SAR202 cluster bacterium
TTTGCCACAGCTGAGAATACAGGCCACCGTTTGAAACCAGTTTTTCATGCGTGCCGATCTCGGCAATCTCACCATCCTGAATCACGACGATCCGATCCGCATTTCGTATGGTAGATAAACGATGTGCTATGACGAGTGCCGTACGCCCTTCCAGTAACTTCTTAAGAGCGTCCTGAACCACACGTTCCGTGTAACTGTCTATATTGGCCGTAGCCTCATCCAGGACAAGAATTTTGGGATCAGATACGAGCGCACGTGCGAAGCTCAACAGTTGCCTTTGCCCAACGGACAGGTTAGAACCACGTTGTTCAAGAATCGTGTCGTATCCATCTTCGAGTTCCATAACAAAGTCGTGAGCCCCGATGACCTTACAGGCTCCCACAACCTCTTCACGCGTTGCGTAAGACGTGTTGTAACGGACATTTTCCAGAACAGACTGTGAAAATAAGAATGGTTCTTGCAAAACCATTCCCATAACTTCACCAATCGACTCTTGTGTCACGTCCCTGATATCTTGCCCATCTATAGTGATAGATCCGTCTTGTACCTCGTAGAATCTATGGGCAAGTGCTGTGATAGAAGTTTTGCCTGAACCCGTCGGTCCAACAAGGGCAATAGTCTGGCCTGGATCGGCAGCGAAAGTAATATTCCGCAGAATCGGTCTATCAGGGTTATATCCAAAAGTTACGTCATTAAATTCCACGCGCCCTTCGACCGCACCGATCGGCTTAGCGCCAGGTTTGTCCTGTATCTCGAGTGGGATATCGAGTAACTCGAATATCCTGTGTCCAGATGCAACAGCCCTCTGAAGCGTTGCATACTGCATGGTCAGAGAACGTATCGGCTCCATAAATCTTTGCACATAAAGCAGGAAAGCAACCATAGTTCCTACCTCTATGGCACCGCTCAGCACGCGATTACCTCCGACTATCAGGACGAGGCCAAGAGCAATACCTGTCATAATTTCCACAGTCGGCAACATCAGTCCACTGAGACGAGATGCGCGGATAGCGGAGCCAAAAAAATCTCGAACTTTCCGCCCCATAACGTTGTGATTTTCCCGATGCCTGTTTAATGCCTGAATCACCCGGATACCCGTTACGTTCTGGTCAAGATAAACACCGACGATAGATGAATTACGTCGCATCCTAAGAAACGCTCGTCTGGCAATCGGTTGCCACACTAGCCTCACGAAAAGCAGCATGGGCAAAATCGCTAGGCTTACTATCGCAAGCTGGACATCGAGTATGAATAGAATGACCACTATCCCAATTAAGGTCAGGAAATCACCGATTATTTCTATTGAGGCCTCAAGCATTTCCTGAAGCGCTCCGACATCACCGAACATCCTTGCCATGAGAGCACCAATAGGTGTCTTATCAGAAAACGACATAGCCAAGCGTTGCAACTGGAGGAACATGTCTGCACGAATGTCATAAAGAACTGTCAAAGCTACGCGAGTTATGAGAATGTTTTGCAACATGTTCGTGAGCCAGTACAAGGCTGCGACGACAGTAAGTGCGATAGCGACCACTGCAAGCAGATTTGTATCACCATCCTGGATCGCTCCGTCTATAGCCAACTTGATGAGAAGCGGCAAAGAAAGATTTGCGAGTGTGAATCCAATCACCGCCAAGGTGGCTACAACCATCGCCTTTTTATACGGAGACGCGTAATAAAGAAACCTTTTGAACACCGTGCTGTCTAATTGAGCAAAAATCTCTTCATCAGACTCATGTAGGGTCGTGTGTTCTTCCTCTACATTGGCTGGTCTCTCACGAGTATTTGCATTTGATGATGTTCGGATTTTGAAAAACTTAAACATCTTTATTCTTCCACAGTCCCAAGGTCGCCCCGCTGAAGGTCCCATAGCTCACTGTATCGTCCACCAAGTTGAACGAGTTCGTCATGCGTGCCACGCTCTATAACCTCCCCGCTATCCAAAACCAGTATTTCTTCTGCGTGCTTAAGGGAGCTGAGCCTATGAGCGATAATAACTGTAGTCTGGCCTTTGGTTAGTTCCTTTAAAGCCAACCTGATACGCGCATCTGTTCCAGCATCAACTGATGAAGTGGAATCGTCAAAAATCAATATTGGAGAGTTGGTTAGAAGTGTTCTGGCTATGGCAACACGCTGTCTTTGGCCTCCAGATAATCCAACTCCACGCTCACCAAGTTCAGCGTCGTATCCTTCAGGGAGTCCATCTATAAATTCGTGAATTTGAGCAATGGTTGCTGCGGCGATAACCTTTTCTTCGGAAGCATTAACTTCCCCATACCTGATGTTGTCTCGTATAGAACCGTCGAACAAAAACGGATCTTGCTCAACCAATCCCACAGCATCTCTAATCGATGAAACTTTAACATCCCGAACGTCTATTCCATCAATCGTAATGGTGCCTTGATCAGGGTCATAAAATCTAGGCACCAAATTCGCCACTGAGCTCTTCCCGCTTCCTGGAGCGCCAACGATTCCGATGGTGTGATCTTTACGGGCCTCAAAACTTACATCTTTAAGTGCCTTAACATCACCGTATGAAAAAGAAACATTTTCGAACCGCAGTACCCCATCAGTTACCTCGATGGGTTTAGATCCTTCTTTACTCCGAATTTCAGAAGGTATGTCCAGTACTTCGAAAACACGCCCACCTGCTGAGGTTGCCCTGGCAGTCGCATTGATAATTCCAATCAGCATTCTCACCGGCATACGCAATAAAGACAGGTAAAAGAAGAATTGCGTCAGTTCACCTATAGTGATGTTTCCGTCTATTGCTTTCTGTCCACCGAACCAAATAACAATAGCCCAGGCAGCTATAAATGTGAACGATATCGCTCCGCCTCGACGGGCCTGACTCCTCGCAGCATCCATCCTGAGTTCGACTACTTCTCTGGCGGTTACATCAAATTTTTGTTCTTCATATTTTTGGGCGGAAAACGACCTTACTACCCGAACGCCTGCAAGGTTTTCCTGCATTGTCGTCGTCAACTCACCCAGAGCATCCTGAATCTTCAGCCAGACACTTCGTAACTGAAGTCTTAGCCTTGCAGAGTTATAGGTCATGAACGGAACAAATATCAGACTCATCAAAGCAAGTTGCCAGTCAATCAGCACCATAAATACGGCTGCACATGCCACGGTGAAAAACACCCGAAAAACCTGAACAAAACCCTGTTGCACAAACATCCTCACACCTTCGATGTCAGATAAACCCCTGGACATAAGCTGGCCCGTGTGAACCCGGTCATGGAAACTGAAACTCAGAACCTGAAGCTTGTCGAAAAACAACATACGTAGCCTGTTTGCTACTCTCTGGCTTAGGGTTTCTCCGAGAAACATGTATACGAATCCCGTCCCACCTCGTAATGCCGCGACCAACAAAACAATACCGGCCGTGTTCAGCAGCATAGAGCGGATTTCATCACTCTCATAGTTACCCTGGTTTACGAGCGTAAACGCTTCGTCGACTCCTTGGCCAAGGAACTTAGGTATCAGGACAGAAATCGCAGCCGTGATGCTCGCAAAGAAACAGGCTGTCAGCATATGCCAGGGATATGCGCGTGTGAGATCAAATATTCGTCGTACTACAGCAGTACCGGTAGGACCAGACTCAGTCAGTCTAGCGCGGACACTCCGCCGATCACGAGTTGATTTAGTTGTATCAGGTTTAACTGCTGACGATGCCGTGTTAAATACCTCATCAATATTGGACGTATCAAAGCGTTGAATTCAACACTAAATTCTATGAACCAAGCGTCGAATTCTCAACAACAAAGAGCGTTGGGCAGTATACGCCTGTACTAGAAGTTGTTCGTAAAGAAATCTCCAGTATTGGGCAACGGTCAGGGAAATATCTGTCCGGCAATGTTTAATTACTATTGGCAGATATATGTAAATCAGAATAGACTCCCTACTCATCTGCAGAGCCTTTGGAGTAAATAATGAAGTTTGTTGGGGTCGACCACATTGACATGATCGTCAAGGATATTTCCAAATCGATCGAGTACTACAGAAAATTCGGAATGCAGGTGGAAGGAACTGTTGATAACGGCAAAACTGTATTCCTCTGGAACGGGGATTCAGATCATCCAGTGCGTATTGAACTCCACCAGCAGCGTGAAGGTGAAACTCTAGGAATCGATCATTTATCGTTCCAGGTGGATGATCCTGTACAAGCCCAAAAAGAAGTCGAATTTCTTGGCGGAGTCGATTTTCTGTTTGAACCCTTTGAAAATGAGCAATCAGGCCGAACTATTTCAAATAGCTACGACCCGGATGGTGTACAAATTCAAATGGCACGTCAAACCGGAACAGGCACGTACAAAAACTGGGAATAATCCACCGTGCCCGAAAAACTCACATCTCGTACATTTTGTGGCGCAACAAAAGCAGTTATAACGCCTCCTGTCGGTTACCCAATGGGCAACTGGGGTTTAAGGCAAGGAAAAGCCAAGGGTGTGCACAGGGAAATGCATGTGCGTTCGGTCGTGTTGAAACACGAACAAACGGTAATGGCGGTAATCTCCCTAGAACTTGCCGGGCTTCCTGCACAAACGGTTCAAGACATCAAAACAAAAATCTTGACCCTTACGGGGATCCATTCTGACAGCGTTCTCCTGAATTTCACTCACAACCATACCTCGCCCGATACGATTTTTTCGCTACCAGAACAATGGACTGTTTGGGCAGCCTGGCTCGCTGACCAGATCGCCGGTTGTGTCTCAGCTGCCCTACACAGATCAGTACCTGCCAATATCGGAACCGCCAACGGATCCTTTCCCGGATGGACTGTTAATCGCCAGTATCCAGAAAGATCTGTTGACACCGAAATTGGCGTCATGTGCATTGAAGATGATCACGGCTCCCCCATTGCACATCTTTTGAATTTTGCATGTCATGGTGTGGCTGATGGTGGCCAATACCTTGAATGGTCTGCAGATTTCGCAGGTGAAGCTTCAAAGGAAATCGAACGAGTAATGGAAAATTCCATCGCACTATATATACAGGGGGCGGCCGGTGACATTCATCCGTTCGACTGGTGGTTCGGAAACAGGGCATCTGAGCATCTACATTCACATGAAGACACTGAAGCGATGGGAAAGGCACTGGCAACAGCAACTGTAAGGTTGGCAAACACTGTAACGACCTCATCAAATATACCTCTCGGTTACGTAACCGATGATATTGAATTGCCAAGGCATCAGGTCAGTTGGTCTGTATCAGACGCACTGGAGCACCGTGAAAATCTGATTAGCACGCTAGGCAATTATTCTGGTGATACATGGCTTCCGGGCACAACGACAGCGAACGCTGCCGAAAACCACCCAGAGTTATACGGATGCGGAAATAACGAAGTCAACCTAGCGAAAAACCAAAACCTCCCACCCGTCCCTGTGACCGTTCGCGGTTTCCGTATTGGTGAAACCAGCATTTCCGCTCACGCCGGTGAACTTTTCAATGAACTTGGTTCAAAAATTAAAAAAGCATTCCCTGAGAACAGGCCATGGGTAGCCAGTTACTGTGATCATTACATTGGGTACATATCGTCACGAAAGCCCTATGAGGAAATCGCAAACATCCCGTTGACTGAAATAGTTAACATGGACAAATACCGACGTTATTACGGAACCACTACGAGTCCGTACAACCAAGATGCCGGCGATATCCTTGTGGATTCAGCTGTCAAAGTGTTGAAAAAACTTTAGTCCCATAATCGAAAAATACATGAATGTACTATTACTAGCCGAATTCGGCATACCTTATTACGAGGATCTTCGAGCAGAGCATCCCTACATTAATCTGATCGAGGCTTTCTCTGATAACGAGATCATGCAACAAATCGGTTCAGCCGAGATCGTATTCGGTTATTTGACTGCAGCGCAATTCGTAAAGGCT
>RQOU01000136.1 GCA_008373165.1 SAR202 cluster bacterium
TTCACATTCAGGCAGGTGTCTATACCGCTAGCAATACTAATCTGGTTCATGATCTACCCAATGATGGTGCGTATAGATTTTTCCAGTGTCTTGGACGTAGGCAAACGTCCACGCGGATTGGCTTTAACTTTAATTATCAACTGGCTAGTCAAACCACTCACAATGTTTGCTATTGCGTGGTTTTTCCTAAAAGTCGTCTTCGCCTCCTGGATATCTCCTGACCTTGGCGCACAATACCTGGCCGGGGCGATACTGCTCGGAGCAGCGCCATGTACTGCTATGGTTTTTGTTTGGAGTTATCTGACACGCGGCAACGCTGCTTATACGTTGGTACAGGTAACCGTTAATGACCTTGTACTACTTGTTGCTTATGCGCCGATAGTAATTTTCCTACTTGGCATCGGAGACATTACTGTCCCTTACGATACAGTTGTTCTATCTGTAATCCTCTACGTAGTCATACCGCTGGCCATCGGTTATATGTCACGTGTTTGGATAATACGAAACAAAGGAACAGACTGGCTGGAAGGATCTTTCTTACCCAGGCTCGGGCCAATCACGATTATTGGCCTACTCCTCACACTAATCCTGTTATTTTCGTTTCAGGGTGAAACAATTCTGGACAATCCGATACACATTGGATTAATAGCGATACCGTTAATTCTTCAAACCGTGATCGTCTTTGGAATCGCATACGGCGTTGCAAAATTATGGGGTTTGAGTCACGATATTGCCGCACCTGCAGCATTAATTGGAGCTTCAAACTTTTTTGAACTTGCAGTTGCTGCAGCCATCTCATTATTCGGACTCGAGTCTGGCGCAGCAATGGCTACCGTCGTCGGAGTACTCGTTGAAGTCCCTGTGATGTTGTTACTGGTGAAAATAGTGAACGCTACATCTACGTCATTTGCTCACAATCAAGACGGTAGTTGCTGCCCTGCAAATACAATTCTTAAGGAAGATTCCGTCGAAGGTATCGCATGATCGCACTCCTTTATATTTTGCAGATATCCTTCCAGCAACCAATTAGCCGAACCGTTTGGAGCCATTAATGGCACTTGATGAAATGCAAGAGATAAGAGCCCAACTCATACCTGTAGTTAAGGATTTCGTACAAAAAGAAGTAATTCCGAAAGCGGCCCAACACGATGAGGAGGATACGTATCCCGCAGAGTTAGTCGACCAAATGGCTGAGATAGGTCTATTCGGGATGGTAGTGCCTGAGAAATATGGAGGTATGGGACTAGACGTACTGACATTCTCGATGGTGTTCGAAGAACTATCAAAAGGATGGATGTCAATCACAGGACCGATTGGCACGCATTCGATGCTGGCATTCGCAATATCGAAATACGGTACTGATGAACAAAAACAACGATGGCTACCAGATCTGGCAACCGGCAAAAAACGCGGTGGCTTAGCTTTAACAGAACCAAGTGGCGGAAGCGATGTTGCAGGCATAAAAACCAGTGCAATACGTGATGGCGAGGAATACGTCATAAATGGAACGAAACAGTTCATCACGAACGGACAGCACGGGAATGTATTTTTACTCGCTGCAAAAACTGATACAGAAATCAACCCACAACATAAAGGAATATCAGCTTTCATAGCTGAAAAAGGTCCAGGACTAACTTCAGGTGCGAAACTTAACAAGCTTGGATATCGTGGAATAGATACCGCCGAACTAATCTTGAAAGATTATCGAATATCATCGGATGAACTTATAGGTAACAGGGAAGGTGAAGGTTTCTATCAGATAATGGATGGGTTGGAGACCGGCCGTATAAATGTCGCAGCAAGGGCCGTCGGAGTTGCTCAGGCAGCATTCGATGCAGCGATTATGTACTCACAACAGAGGGAAACGTTCGGGCGCGCTATTTCAACACGACAATCCATTCAAAACATGTTGGCTGATATGGGAACAAAGATTCACGCCGCTCGTCTTATGACCAACGATGCAGCTCGACGAAAAGACCGTGGTGAAAGAGTAGATGTCGAAGCAGGTATGGCAAAACTCTATGCAAGCGAAATATGTGGAGAAGTGACCATGGATGCGATGAGAATCCACGGCGGATATGGATTCATTAAAGACCAGCCTGTCGAACGTTATTATCGGGATGCTCCGTTGATGATCATTGGCGAGGGCACTAATGAGATCCAGCGACTGGTGATAGCCAAACATCTTTTGAAACGCTACGAAGTCTAAACTCAATAACGATTAACCCACCATAATCACGCAAAGCGTCCATATAATACCGGCTGTTCCATAAGGCTATTTCGAATTCCCATATCCAACAACAGACAAGTCGTTTAGCCCTGTAAAACATGTCATGGAGTAAATATTGCGGCCAAATATCGTTTTTGCTTTTGCTGATGACTGGGGCAGATACGCTAGCGCATATCGTGATCAGCCAGGCGAAAGCTCGATCCACGAGCTCATAGACACTCCGAACTTCGACCGAATCGCAGATGAAGGAACTATATTTCTCAATGCTCACGTCCCTGCCCCAAGCTGCACGCCATGTAGAAGTTCGATTCTAACGGGAAGATACTTCTGGCACATCTTTTGAAGCGCTACGAAGTCTAAACTCAATAACGATTAAACCGCCATAATCACGCAAAGCGTCCATATAATACCGGCTGTTTCATAAGACTATTCCCAAATTGTCCTATCTGTTGTCGCACAGGCCATGGAGTCAATTTTGCAGCCAAATATCGTTTTTGCTTTTGCTGATGACTGGGGTAGATACGCCAGCGCATATCGTGACCAGCCAGGCGAAAGCTCGATCCACGAGCTCATAGACACTCCAAACTTCGATCGAATCGCAGATGAAGGAACCATATTTCTTAACGCCCATGTCCCTGCCCCAAGTTGCACACCATGTAGAAGCTCGATTCTAACGGGCAGATACTTCTGGCAGACAGGAATGGGGGCAATCCTGCAAGGCGCCCGATGGGACGAGACCATACCTACGTACCCATTACTACTGGAAAAAGCTGGCTACCATATCGGCTACACCTACAAAGTCTGGTCTCCAGGCGTCGCGGTCAATGCTCCGTACGGTGGTGCAAGAACGCGCTATGAATCAGCTGGAATCAGATTCAACAGTTTTTCTGAGGAAGTAACTAAAAGACCAGCCGAGCAGACCATTGAGGATGCAAAAAAGGAACTTTTGGACGAAACTGGCGCTAACTTCGATAGCTTCCTAGAAACTCGATCAAATGACCAGCCCTTCTGCTACTGGTGGGGTCCAACCAACACACACCGAACCTGGGAACAAGGTTCAGGGAAAGACCTCTGGGGGCTAGACCCGGATGATCTGACCGGGCGAATGCCATCTTTTCTACCGGATGTACACGAGGTAAGAGAAGACTTCAATGATTACCTCGGTGAATGCCTGGCTGTAGATGCCGGATTAGGGGTAATTATCGACCGATTGGAAAAGGCAGGAGAATTGGATAACACCTTGATCGTCGTGAGCGGCGATCACGGAATACCAGGATTTCCTAGAGCGAAAACTAATCTCTATAACCTCGGGACCGAAGTCGCGATGGCTGTTCGATGGCCTGAAGTAATTTCTTCAGGCAGGACAATTAATGACTTCGTAAACCTGATGGATCTAGCCCCAACATTCCTTGAGGCTGCAGGTGTCGAAGAACCTGAAGACATGACAGCAAACAGCCTGCTCCCACTACTAAAATCAAATGTCAGTGGACGTGTTGATTCCGAACGATCATTCGTAGTCACTGGTCGGGAACGACACAACCTTGCCCGAGAGGGCGGCCTTCCATACCCACAACGGGCGATCCGCACAGATGATTTTCTATACATCTATAATTTCGAACCCGACCGGTGGCCAGTGGGAGATCCCGAGGGTCTCGATGATCCAAATACCACGCCTCCTCCGAGAGAAGAAATCCTGACGAACTATCACTCGGTTTATGCAGACATAGATAAAAGTCCGACAAAAGTTTGGATGATATACAACCGAGCAAAAAAAGATGTGCGTCCACGATCCCGAGGGTCTCGATGATCCAAATACCACTCCTCCTCCAAGAGAAGAAATCCTGACGAACTATCACTCGGTTTATGCAGACATAGATAAAAGCCCGACAAAAGTTTGGATGATATATAACCGAGCACAAAAAGATGTGCGTCCACTTTTCGAGCTCGGCTTCGGTAAAAGACCTCAGGAGGAACTCTACGACCTACGCTCAGATCCGGACTACTTGTCAAATGTGGCTTATGAGCCCGGGTACACGGAAATTCGAGAGGACTTGAACGACCAACTCATGAACTTGTTGATCAAGCAAGAAGACCCACGAGTCGTGGAATCTCCACCTAGATTTGAAAAGGCACCATATGCCGGACCCGTCTCAGAAGAATGGCAGGCGGAAAACACCAAACAGTTATGGGACTATGACCCCGGATCGGTCCCGAAAACTACAAAATGAAAAGTCGACCCTAAAAAGCTTATTAAGTAGCCAACAAGCAAAATAAATAGATGCGAGAAATTAATTGCAACGCGTATATATAACCCTAAGAGGCGATGACAGGATCGCTATTTACAATCTTGACCCTGCAAATGGTGCCCTAAATCATCAAGAAGATATACATATTCCTGGCGGGCCATCCCCATTTGCTGTTTCACCCAACGGTGCATACGCTTACGCAGGCCTTCGTGAGCACTTTAAACTCGCAAGCTTCAAAATCGACTCGGAAACAGGTTCCCTCACTACAACTGGCACAGCAGACCTCAATTCGGATCCATGCCATATTTCAGTAGATAACACCGGAAGATATCTACTTTCAGCCTATTACGCAGCTGGTCAGATCGCAGTTCACCCGATAAATACCGGCGGCGCCATCGGATCAGTGGAGATCGAACGGATTAACACCCGTCACAGGGCGCATTGTGTAATCACGGATGACACCAACCAATTCGTTTACCTGCCACATGTAGACGACTCGAACGCAATTTTTCAGTATAAATTCGATGCTGAAAATGGCTCCCTAACACCCAACACTCCACCCGTTATCGAGCCCCCACCAGGAAATGGACCACGACATTATGCCTACCACCCAAACAATAAGTTTGTATATTTCGATAACGAACAGGGATGCAGTGTCACTGCTTATCGCCTAGACCCCGACAAAGGCACTCTCTCACCATTCCAAAACATCTCAACTCTCCCCGAAAATTGGTCAGGAGAGAATTCATGTGCCCAAATTCACATGACCTCATCAGGAGATTTCCTTTACGCCACAAACCGTGGCCATGATAGCGTCGCTATCTTCGCGGTCAGCGACACTACAGGAATATTGACATCACTCGGTCAAGATCCAACGCTACGTACGCCTCGGGCATTCGCGATAGACCCAACTGATAATTTC
>RQOU01000137.1 GCA_008373165.1 SAR202 cluster bacterium
CGCTTCTATTTCATCTACAGGGCGGTATTCAGCTGGGAGTTGGTCGATTGACTGATTTCTTACTCGGGTAAGCGCCAGTATTCCTGCTGCCTGTTTTAGTTCTTCTTTGTTCATAAAATTTTGGCACTGCGATTATTGTTTTCAAGTGGCTATCAGCTGGTGATAATGTTGTTATTAAATAACCACCATTCAAAACTATCAGTTAAGGCTAGCCAACTAGCTTCGAGTATGTTGGTTGACGCCCCAACGGTATGCCATACATTTTTACCATCTGCTGATTCGATCACAACTCTAACGGCTGCGCCGGTACCAACACCTTCGTTTACAACTCTGACCTTATAGTCAGTTAATCGGATAGCACTGAGTTCGGGATAGGCATCAATTAATCCTTTTCTAAGTGCACCATCTAGAGCTCCGACTGGCCCATCTCCTTCGGCAGCTGTGTGAATGATATTCTTCCCGACTCTCACCTTTACCGTTGCTTCGGAAAGCATGGGGTGCTCGGCACCGTCATTTCTCCAGCCAGTACCAAACGATGAGCGTCGTTTATTTTCGACTATGACCATAAAGTCAACGAGTTCGAATGGAGCTTCGTAGTTGGGCAATGCACGCCGAAGGACAAGATCGAAGGATGCATTTGCCCCTTCGTATGAGAACCCTTTTGATTCTTGATCTTTGACGTGTTGAACTATTTTGCGGGCATCGGCATCGTCGAGATCCTCATCAAAGCCCATCTCTCGTATTCGATGAATAACGTTGCCGCGTCCTGATAATTCAGAAATTATTACGCCGTTTGCATTACCGACAATAGATGGCTCGATATGTTGATAGGCCTGTACTGATTTTTCAGTTGCCGCAGCGTGCAGTCCTCCTTTATGTGAGAATGCACTTGATCCAACAAAAGGCTGGAATGGAAATGGTTGTCTGTTGACCCGTTCAGATACGAAGTTCGATACTTCTGTAAGTGTTTTCAACTGTTCATTTGATACGGCTTTTATACCCATTTTTAAATTTAGATTTCCAATGATACTGACCATGTTGGCGTTGCCAGTGCGCTCGCCGTAGCCGTTAATACAGCCTTGTATTTGATAAGCACCGGCCTCGACGGCTGCGATTGCAGATGCTACTGCAGTATCTGTGTCATTGTGTGAGTGGATACCAATTACGGGATCACCCGCCAAATCGTTTTTGATTGTGCTAACGATTTCGGCGATTTCATTTGGCAGCGTACCTCCGTTGGTATCACAGAGTACGAGTCGTTCCGCTCCTGCATTCATTGCTACATTTAATACCTGAGTGCTGTAGTCTGGATTCTCTTTGTAGCCGTCGAAGAAATGCTCAGCATCGAAAAACACTCGGCGTCCCATTTTTCTTAGATATCTAATAGAGTCCGCGATCATCGATAAATTCTCTTCAAGTGAGGTTTCGAGAACATCCCGCACTTGGTACTCCGATGACTTCCCCACGAGCGTTATTATTGGAGCGTTTGTGTCGAGTAATGCCTGCAGCGTTGGGTCCTTGTCGACATCGCCATTAGCGCGTCTCGTATTGCCGAAAGCAGCGACTTGGGCATGTTGGAGATCCAGTGAATGTACCCGCTGGAAATATTCGTCATCTTTAGGATTTGCTCCTGCGTATCCGCCCTCAATTACATCTATGCCAAGCTGATCAAGGCGTTTAGTGATAGCAAGTTTGTCCTCTACAGATAGAGAAATCCCTTCCTGTTGGGTTCCGTCACGAAGTGTCGTGTCGTAAAGCTCAACTCTGTCGGTCATATCGCGCTTCAACTCCTGTGTTATGCGCTGTTTTGGATACGCTTTTTTTGGGTTCTGTTTCTGATAATGACATAAAAAAACCCATCCCGATAAGGGACGGGTCGAAGTGACTCGCGGTACCACCCTCGTTGCCAATATACAAAGTCATTAATTGACTAAAGCAGGCCACTTAATTAGTGCATATCAAATATGCCTTAGTGTTTGATAACGGAACACTAATCCGATCACGCCTAATGGTGAGTTATCACTTTCGGGCAATGGCTCAGGAGTGATATTCAGTCAGATCTCGGGTGCCCTGTTCCACCGATAAGGGCTCTCTAAATCCCCAGCGTCTGACTTACTTGTTTCCTTTTAGTTGGGGGTAAACCCAACAACACCTCTAATATCAATCCTATCACTAGCGACACCTAAACATCGAATCTTTGGTGGTGACTGAAGTCGGCTATTTAAATCCTTAGGAACTCAGCGAGGTACACGAATCATGCCTAGAATGTGAGTATTAGCCATTTACCTCGTCGATTTTTCGATCGTAGATTGCCTTGGAGTGTTGATTGGGCGAATTTGAACGCAACGATTTGGGTCTCGTTGATTATTTGCATTGCGAAGCTATCGGAGAACCTGGTCAAAGAACCTTCAATATCACAGCCCGGAGTGATCGGGGTGAAGCTGTTGTTTGGATGGAAAAAGAGCAGCTTTTTCAGTTGGGGATTTCATTGAAGCAGTTTTTGACGACCCGCCAAATTCCTGCTAATCCATCTATGTTCGATCTCCCTGACATCGATTCTCAGATTCCAGTACACGCTGAGTTTAAGGTTGGTGAAATGTCACTAAAGCATGATGCTGAATCGGATGTTTTCACCATTGTTGCTAACGATGAAAATTTTGATGATGGGTCTACAGTGGACATCACCTTTAGCTTTAAGCGATCTCAAGCTGAAGAAATCTCTGAAAGATCAATAAATGTTGTCGCTGCAGGTAGAAAGCCATGTCCATTGTGTACGGCACCATTAGATCCTCGTACGGGTCATTTTTGCGTCAAGGTTAATGGTTATAATCCCACTGAAAATCCAATTATCGAAGAACCCCGTGAAAAGTAAGCACGAAAGTGAATCCATACCCCGTTTGGGTAACGAGGGAATCCTGCTTGAAAGACTCTCTCAGTGGACTATTTCTGGGATTGGGTTGCATCCTGGCGGATCCAATTACGTTTTCGTTGTTCGCTTAATTGATCCTGAAGCAGCCCAAGAACTTCAATCATCTCGAGTTGAAGATGAAGGGTTATCAATTTATGCAATTTATAAGCCCCAATCAGGTGAACGTCCATTAAGGGATTTTGCTAGGGGAACTTTACATCTGCGAGAGAAGGCGGCGTATTTAGTTTCACGTGAGTTAGGGTGGCCTAGAATTCCACCAACGGTTATCCGTGGGGGACCACACGGCGAAGGAAGTGTTCAGTTGTTCATAGATGCCGAGAAGTCCCAGGCAAATTCTGAAAATTACTTTTCATTGCGGGAAAAGCGATTGGAGGATTTTGCGGACATAGCAATGTTTGACATTCTCGTCCACAATGCTGATCGTAAAGGCGGTTCATGCATCCTCTCACCTGATGGCTGCTTGTGGGCTATTGATCATGGATTAACGTTCAACTATACAGCCCGTCGGCGCACTGTCATGTTCGAATTCAATGGATCCGAATATCCACAGAAGTTACTGCAAGATATTGAGTCATTAATTGCTGCCCTGGAAATCAGATCCGGTCTTTATATGGAGTTAGCCGAATTATTGACTCCGATGGAAATACTCGGTTTATTGGATAGAGGGAAAGAAATGCTTCACAATGGTCGTTATCCGGATTTAGATCCTGAGATCAATGTTCCTTGGCCGATGATTTAGCGTTTTACAATATCTGTGCTCCTATCTCTTTCCAAACAAGATGCCAAACGTTTAGCTATCCGCGCTCAAGGACTTGATCATAATCGCCTAGCGACATCCAACTCCAACTATGCACGGAAGTGCCAGAAGGTAGTGACTGCAGAAGATCTACGTCGTTCAATTCTTAAAATGGGATTACTTCAGATCGACGCTGTCAATGTGTGTGTACGCTCTCATTACATGCCACTTTTTTCTAGGTTAGGGATCTACCAACGAGAACTTTTGGATCAACTTGCCTATAGGGAGAAGGCAATTTTTGAAACTTGGGCTCATGCAGCTTGTTTCGTACCGGTGGAGCGTCATTTGCTTTTTCGTCAGAGAATGGCTCAGCAGAAGTCTAAACCGGTGGTGGAAAAACTGAAAAAGGTACGACCTAGCTATTTAGAAGATGTTTTAGAACAGGTTGCAAGTCGGGGACAGTTGAGTGCATCAGAGTTGGAGGGATCTGGTAAACGCAGAGGTTCATGGTGGGGTTATCAAGACGGCAAAATAGCGGCCGAATGGCATTTTTCACGTGGAGATTTATCAATAGGGGAAAGGCGGAATTTTACTCGTTACTATGATTTAACCGAACGGGTAATACCACCTGAGCATTTATACACTGCCACTCCTTCCGTAAAAGATTCGAACCGTGAGATGATGCGACTGGCGGTTAAAGCTCATGGCATTGGCACCGTACGGGATTTTGGAAATTACTATCATCTTAAAGACGATAGTGCCTTAGTCGGACTCAACGAACTGGCGGAGGAAGGCAGTATTCAACGTGTCAGAATTGAGGGATGGCCAAATGGGATCGAGGCATTTGCTGCGAAAGAAGATATCTCTTTAGATCCAACTGAGGCACGTGCGCTGCTGACCCCATTCGACCCCTTGGTATGGAATAGGGATCGTATAAAAAGGATCTTCGATTTTTTTTATCGGATTGAAATTTACGTTCCAGAACGCAAACGACAATATGGTTACTATGTTTACCCGTTTCTACTTGGTGAAGATTTAGTCGCAAGAGTGGATCTTAAGGCGGATAGAAATCGAAATGTTCTTGTAGTAAAGAGCGCCTTTGTAGAAGAAGGGTACGACCACGACCAAATAGCATTCAGTCTTGCTGACGAATTAATGATGATGGCGCGGTGGCTCGGTTTAGAACGGGTTGGTGCTGGCCGTAGGGGTAACCTGATGAAATCCCTTAGGGCGGCTCTCATAGGTTGAGTTCATTTTGGTCTGATAGTTTACTTTTTCCAGATCCGGGTCGTTTTTGATAAGTACAACGAGAAAAGTCTGTCGGATCTAGCCTGCACCGAGAGCCATAAAATTTTAGGTGTTAAAAAGTGTTTTAATTTTTGTAAATAAGGAGGGTTCTTTTGAGCTTAGATTTGCAGCGACAAAATCTACCGTACGGGGAGGCCCACTTAGTACTAGACCCTTCCATTGCCTCAGTTTCATATAGGTCTCGGAATCGGTTTTGTAATTCTCCATCCACCCATAGAAATTGCAGAACTGTCCATCAGAATTGAGGCGCATGACTTTACCTCCCGCTTCATTGATCAACAATATTCCAGCTGCAAAATCCCAAGTGCGAGCTACTCCCGTAATAGCGTACTGCATTGATCCTTTTGCCACCATGAACTGTTCGTAGCAAGCACTCCCACCATCTCGGATTTCACCCGGATTTTCCATGAGCGACTTCTTGATATTAAATGTTCTAGGCATCCATCTAGGGAACGAGGCTAAAACGCCTGCGATTGGAACTCCGGATTCACTTGCTGTGTGAACATGTAATCTCGAATCGCCTATCCAAGTTCCGTGACCTTTTCTAGCGTGCATCAACTCAAACCCGTCTTCATTTGGCCATGGGATCCATATAGCCGCTGCGACAGTTTCGCCTTTGTATAACGCAGCGATAGAGACGGCATAGATATTGGATGAATTCACGTAATTGGTTGTGCCATCTATTGGGTCAACAATCCACAGCCATTCGCTAGCTTCTTGCTTTTCATCTGGTGGATCTTCTTCTCCCAGTAACACGTGTCCGGGGCACGTCTCAGCCATGATTTTTGCTATGAGGTTTTGGCTGGCTCTATCCACATCGGTCACTAGGTCTTTTCCTGTTTTGTCCCCTTTGCTAGAAATCTCAAGAATTCCCCCGAATCGACTTTTAGCGAAGTTGCCAGCTTCGGTCGCAGCTCGAACGATGCATTGTTCAACCCGCTTAAGTTCTGAATCTGAGATAGTTTTGGATTTGATTGAGGCCGATGATTTAGTCAATCTCTGTTGACTCCCGTTTCATGCACGTATGCAGTAGTGTATTTTGTGCTGGGTTCTCATTTATTTGTCGGTTCGAGTGTGTTGATGCTCGGGTAAAATTTTACGTGCAAAAAGTAACAGTGGTGTGCGTGTATAACCAGCGGATAGCGAGAGGAAAATTTTTTGAGAGCAACAACAACTCGGAAATTTCATAAAGACCGTGGTCTAGTAGCGCGTATGTACTTTACTCTTTTCATGCTCGGAGTCTTGTACGCGATATTTACTTTGTTTCTTATTGCAGCTGGAACTCCTTTGGTGCTTGTTGCGCCAATAGTCGGCGTCATGGTTGTAGTTCAGTACTATATGTCCGACAGGTTGATCCTCATGTCAACAGGGGCTAAAGAGGTTTCGGCTGAACAGGCCCCTAAGTTACATCTCATGGTAAAAACTCTCGCGGATCGTTATGAAATGCCCATGCCGAAAGTCGCGATAATAGATACTGCTGTTCCTAATGCTTTCGCAACGGGTCGAAACCCTAAAAACGCCTTGGTTGCGGTTACAGTCGGGATCCAACAACGATTAAATGAGCGTGAACTTCAGGCTGTGATTGGTCATGAACTTGCACACGTCGCCAATCGCGACATGAGAATTTTGGCAATTGCCAATTTCCTGGTCACTTTGACGAGTTTTCTTATGACGATGTTGTTTTGGAATATGTTGTTCGGCGGCATGGGTGGCCGTCGGAACAATGGTGGTGGGATGATGATGGTCTATCTGGTGACGATACTGGTATATTTTGTTGGTCAGTTATTAGTGCTTGCACTTACCAGATATCGAGAATTTGGGGCTGATCATACTGGCGCCGAGATTTCTGGAGACCCTGGAGCTTTAGCTGATGCTTTGGAGAAAATCAGTGGCACGGTTGCAGGTATTCCTGATCAAGATCTTAGAAAATTGCAGACAGCTAATGCTTTCCTGATTATTCCAGCGGCATTAAAGGGTCAAGGTTCAATGAATTTATTTTCAACTCACCCGCCATTACAAGAGCGCGTGCGACGCCTTCGCGAGCTTGAACAGCGTATGCAATACGGAGTGCGATAGATATGGGCTGGTTTAGCCGCACTAGAACCCCCAAGGATGACTGGTCAGCAATGTCGAGTGTTACGAGGGTAGAGGCAAAACTTCAGGAACTTGGTGAGATCACGCCGGCCCGACGCGCTGGTTTGATTTATACAGACAGTGCTGAGATCACTTTTTTAAGTAACATCGAAACTGAGTTGAAAACTGTGTTGCATGAAGGCGAAGGCGCTACTAAGACAGCTTTTAGCATCAAAGATGATGATCGGGGAATGAGATGGATCATCTTGGAAGACGGGAACTTCAATGACCTTGTTTCTAGCGTGTATACGGTTGGCAATGCTATCGACTCCAATCAAGGAGGAGATAATCTTCTAGCTGCTGTTTTTGAGATGTATTTCACTGGCGAGGTAGATGATAGAACGTTTCGTTCAGGGTTGCGGACATACTGGATATACAGGTACGACCGAAAGGCGTTTTACCCTTTTGTACCGACGGGAGATAAAGAAGGGGATCGTGATCGACCCACCGAGGCCCGCCTAGGTTACGATCTACGAAAGCATGGTCTTATTGTCGAGAGATCGCTTACAGAGTGGATGGGTTTATGGGGGATCCCGTTTTAGCCAGTATGTTTAATTTCTTATCGATTATGGCCGCTGAATATTGACCTCCGACTTATCTCCTGTTGCATTAATCGTTCGACCGGGGGAGCGCGCTGAACAATTTATTGGAGCCATCAATCATGGTGGCGGTGTGGCCGTCGAGGTTGGTGTAACAGAATCGTTCCCAAAGACTGCCGGAGGGTTATTGATTGCTGGCGACGAGGCCTATTCAGATGCTGATAATGTTCCGCAAGGTCTTTTAGATGCGATCGAAGGTAGTTACCCCGTGCTAGGTATCGGCTGGGGGATGCATGCCCTGAACGTTGCGATGGGTGGACAAATTCCTGTGCAAATTTCGGGACATAGAGTTCCTGGAGAAGATCTTTGTAGTCATCCATTGTTTATGGCTCCTGGTGGAAAGGTTGGTTACACCATAGCGGGTTCAGGCTGGGTTACTGTTCCATCAGATCATAGCCATGGTCTTTTACCGGCTCAGGTTGCCAATGGGTTACTCTCTTCGGTATATGCTGGAGACCAAGTTGTTGAGGCTATAGAAAAACCCGGTAGAGAGTGGTTTATTGGCGTTCAATGGCCTGCGCATATGATCGATAGGACTCCTAGAGGATTCGACAGTCTTTTACTTGCACTAGTTGAGCGAAGCGAACGGCCGAGCTAATTTTCTAGGGGTGTCTTTGCCCTATAACCACGCTTTCCCACGCGCACGCGACGCGTGCGCGTGGGAAAGCGGATTCTTATGATAACTATTTTGTACTTGTATTTAGTTCAGCGTTTTCATGAATTGAACTAATCAATCAGTCGGAGAAAATCATGGTCACTGGCGACCACAGTGGTAGCGATCTTGGAAGCATAAGGCCAATTGGAATCGAAGATGAGATGAAGGCGTCTTATCTGGATTATGCCATGAGTGTTATCGTGGCAAGGGCGCTTCCGGACGTTCGCGATGGCCTTAAACCCGTGCAGCGTCGAATTCTTTATGCGATGCATGACCAAGGCATGCGTCCGACATCTTCGTACAAGAAAAGCGCTCGTTTAGTAGGAGAAGTGCTCGGAAAATACCATCCTCATGGTGATCAGTCAGTTTATGACGCACAAGTGAGGATGGCTCAGCCATTCTCTTTGCGCTATCCGCTTGTGGACGGCCAAGGCAATTATGGTTCGGTAGACGGAGATCCGCCCGCTGCGATGCGCTATACAGAATGTCGTTTGTCTTCCATAACCGAAATGATGCTTGGAGACATTGACCGGGATACTGTTGACTGGGGTGAGAATTTTGACCAGTCATTGAAAGAACCCACGGTACTACCTGCAAGACTGCCTGCTCTTCTGGTCAACGGGGCATCTGGAATCGCCGTTGGTATGGCAACCAACATCCCTCCGCATAATACTGCGGAAATTTGTGATGCTTTAGTACATTTGATTAGTCATCCGGATGCGTCTGTGGATGATCTTATGCAGTTTGTCCAGGGTCCAGATTTCCCTACGGGGGCTCATATATGGGGGCAAGAAGGCATACGTAATGCCTATGTGTCTGGTCGCGGACGAGTCATGGTACAGGCAGACCACAAAGTGGAAGACATCCCTCGACAGGAACGAAAGCGCCTGGTATTCAACGAAATTCCGTTCCAGGTCAACAAGGCTAACCTCGTTGCGAAAATTGCCGACCTGATCAAAGCCCGGAAAATTGAAGGGATAAGTGAAGTTCGTGACGAATCTGATCGCAAAGGTATGCGAATTGTACTCGAGCTACGCCGTGGGGCGGCTATTCCTGTCGTACTAAATAATTTGTATAAGCAAACTAGCCTGCGTAATTCGTTCTCGTGCAACATGATCGCCTTGGTGGATGGTACGCCTAGGGTTTTGAATTTGAAGCAGGCACTTCGTCATTACTTAGAATTTCGTGTAGAAGTGGTTCGCCGTCGGGCTGAATTTGATTTGAAAAAAGCCAAGGCGCGTCTTCATGTTCTCGAAGGGCTCAGAGTTGCTATAGATAACTTAGACCGAGTTATCGAATTAATTAGAGCTTCGGCCGATGTTGAGGAAGCTCGGTCAAACCTTATGGCCGAGTTTGCGCTTTCGGAGATTCAGGCCCAGGCTATTCTCGATATGCAATTAAGGCGATTGGCCGCTTTAGAACGTGAAAAAATCGAGAATGAGTACAAAGATCTAACAGCTTTGGTTCAAGAGCTTGAAGAACTGCTCGCAGACAGTGCAAAAGTTCTGCGAGTTGTTCGCAAGGAAACACAAGAACTCAAACGTAAATATGGTGATGAACGACGCACCGAGGTTCATCCAGAAGAACTTGGCGAGTGGAGGCGTGAAGACACAGAACCTCATGATGAAGTTGTAATCACATTAAGCCGCAATGGTTACGTTAAGCGGGTTAAATTAGATACATACAAAAAACAACATCGTGGCGGACGTGGCGTAAGTGGTCAGAGAATGACTAAAGAGGAAGACGTCACACCTCATCTTCAAATTGCGGATACTCACGATTACTTGTTGTTTTTTACGGATCGAGGTCGGGTGTTCGCTTCTCGGGTGTTCGAACTTGCTGCAGATCAATCGAGGAATTCACGGGGTACCCCGGTTCAGAATCTCGGCTTCAATATGGAGCCGAGAGAGCAAGTGCAGGCAGTTGTCGCTGTGCAAAGTTACTTAGAAGATACTTACTTGATCATGGCGACTAAAAAAGGCCAAGTGAAACGCATGCACCTTCCGCTGCTTAGAAACATGAACCGCAGTGGACTTCGATGTTTTAATTTGAAGTCAGACGACGCACTCATCGGTGCAGTTTTGGCAAACGAAGACGAAGATTTGGTATTGGTTTCGAGATTGGGCATGTCTATTAGGTTTAAGTCGTCAGACATAAGACCCCGTCAACGCGCTGCTGGTGGAATGAAGGGTATGGCTGTTCAGGTGAAAGATGCAGTTGTCTCGATGAATGTCGTGGACGATGAAGGGTATTTGCTTGTAGTAGGGCAAAAAGGTGTCGGGAAGCTTTCTCTTCTACGCCACTACACTCAGCAAAGGCGTGGCGGAAAGGGTTTGATAACGCTCAAAACTCAGAGTAAAAAACTTAAGAACAATCATGTAGCTGATTCAGCTGTGGTTAGCGAGGATGTCCGGAAAGACTCTACAGGTAAGTTGGTGTTAGTCACTGAAAAGGCTCAGGTGATACGCACTAATCTAGGCGAGATAGCCTCAACGGGAAGAAATACTTCAGGTGTTTGGATACAAAAACCCCAATCGGGGGACAGAATTTCGGCAATACGTGTGATTGGCGAACGTCGACAAGCTGGTTCAGATATTGATCTTTCTAAACTTGAAAATGGTGGGGATAGTGAAGCACCCAATGAAGGCGAATCTGAAACTGAAGTTTCTTCTGATGTCTAGCAGAGAGTTGTGCATATCAGTTTAATTGTGCCTGTTGTCGCCGA
>RQOU01000138.1 GCA_008373165.1 SAR202 cluster bacterium
AAAATAAAAAACGAGATCGTGACCATGCGCAAACCCGAGATAAATACTCGCTTGGACTCAGGAAAATATGTCGAGCCGGCAGAATGGAACGATTTAATCGCCCGGGAAGATGTCATGATCGTCGACACGCGAAATAATTTCGAATTTAAAATCGGTCGTTTTTCTAATGCTATTGAACCCGGCACCGATAGCTTCCACGAGTTCCCCGACTGGGCAGATAAGCTCGCTACGCAACCCGATAGGCCCTCTGCGGTAGCTATGTATTGCACCGGTGGAATACGCTGTGAAAAAGCAACCGCATACATGAAGCAAGTCGGATTTGATGAGGTATATCACCTCAAGGGCGGCATACTCAAATATTTAGAAGATGTTCCAGAGGACGAAAGCCTGTGGGAGGGTGAATGCTTTGTTTTTGACGGGAGAGTGTCGTTGAAGCATGGGTTGGAGGAAGGCAATTACGAACTATGCTACGGGTGCCAGTTCCCCATCTCGCCATCTGATCGTAATTCAGCACTTTTCGAACAAGGGGTGAGTTGTCCGCGCTGCCATGACTCTCTTCTCGATGCTGACAGGGCCCGTTATCGTGAAAGACAGCGCCAAATAGTCATGGCATTATCACGAGATGAGCAACATATAGGCGATGATGCAAATTCAGCGATCCATGCTCGCAAAACAAAGCATTAAACGGATCAAAACGTACGTTTTTAAAACAGTGGGTCAGCTGAATTCAGCTGACCCACTTACGTTAACTCCGTAATAATTTCGTGTGATCAGACGACATCAAACTGATCACGAAACAAATAGGAAGTTTATTTCCATTCCCACAGGTCCCATGAAGCGTTGCCCTCAGGGTCTACTATCCAGTCATAAACCACTGCCTTTCCGTTCAGGCTTGATAGTGATGGAGCGGAAGCTTGGAAGTAAACTACCCCTTTAAAAATCGCTCCGCCATCTTCTGTGAAAGTCCCGATACCTGTCGCTGTAAAAGTTGCTACCCCATCTGCAGCCATAACTAATCCCTGGTTAGGGCATTCTCCGTAAAGGGTTCCATCTGCTCTCATATCCGAGGTGTAAGTTGCCATACCCTGGACCTCAGTACCTGCAAGGGTGCCAGATCCCTGAGCTGTCGTTTCAAACCTCGGCAAAGCACCGTTACCTGGCAAGAGTTTGTCCCTCGTGGTTTGCTGCATTGATCCTATTTTTTCGCCCAGCATTTTAAGTCTCCTGTTTGGAAAATCTGCTCATATTTTTAGGCAGATATATGTCATTTATTGGTCGGACATCTAAGAATACCGCCCAGCGCTTATATTGTTGGGATCAAAGGAGATATTTATTTGTTTATTTACTTATTGCATGTACAGTTCAGCGACGGGAATAAACATTAGAAAACTGGAACAGTATGCAAACTAGAAAACTAGGAATCGATGGACCCGAAGTACCGGTTATTTGCCTGGGGGCGTGGCCCCTGGGCGGCGGCATGGGAGTTGTCACTGATGATCAGGTGATAGCCACAGTTCATGCTTCGATCGACTCTGGGGCCAACTTTATCGATACAGCCGAGGGCTATCGCACCAGTGAATCTGTTTTAGGTAAGGCCATTAAAGGTCGACGTGATGAGGTCATAATTGCGACCAAGCTTTCGGGAGATCACTCACTGGAACATATGACCTCCGCAGTTGAAAACAGTCTAAAGTCACTGGGTACCGATTACTTGGATCTCTATCAACTACACGGTCCTCGACCAGGTAATCCAATTGAAGAAACGATGCTGAACCTGGAGAAACTACGTGACGCTGGTAAGGTCCGGTATCTGGGTGTATCTAATTTTTCTGGCGATCAACACCGTGAAGCGGCAAAATTTGGCATGATTCACAGTTCGCAACCTCGATACAACATGCTTTATCGGGTGCCAGAGGAAGATATTCTTCCCACGTGCCTTGAACTGGGAATTGGTGTAATACCTCATTCACCACTTGCCAAGGCGATGCTCACCGGTAAGTATCAACCGGGACACATTTTTGCCAGCGACGACGAACGAAAAAGCAAACCGGAATTTAAAGATGATGTATTCATCCCCGCTATGACGATCGTCGAAAAACTACTTGGATGGGCAGCCGACCACGGACATTCTGGCACACAACTTGCAATCGCCTGGACGCTGGCACATCCAGCGGTTACAAGCTGCATAGTAGGTGCTAAAACACCCGAACAAGCCACACACAACGCGGACGCGGGTAACTGGCAACTCTCTACAAGTGACATGTCTGAAATAGCAGGAATCCTTGGCGATTTCCAAATTATGAGATAAATCCCATAGAAGGGCCAACATGACTGCAAGGGTTATACCGGATTCACTAACCATCCCAATGCGAGATGGCGAGGAACTTAATACGAGGGTTTGGAAACCCGCGGGCTCCGGTCCATTTCCTGTAATCCTGGAGCGGGGTTACGACCCAGGAATCGACTGGCACGCTGAAAGATTTATCCTGTCAGGCTATGTATACGTAGGACAGCAATGCAGGGGCAATCTGCAGGGCGGAATGTTCCGCACGGACAACATAGACGGCTATGACTGCATGAACTGGATCGTCGAACAACCATGGTGCAACGGCGATATAGCGATGTACGGGCGCTCATTCATGGCAGCCACTCAAATTCTCACTGCACCCGAACACCATCCAAATCTCAGAGCAATAGTTCCCCAGGTAATCAATCCATCGATATGGGAGAGAGGCTACTGGGATCACGGAGCGCTTCAGCTATCGCACGTTGCAAGGCGTATCTATCGAACGAAAATCGCTGATGACATGACCCATAAGGTCGCTGAATACGGCGGTTGGGACGCATTCTATCGGCACCTACCTTTGATAACCCTCGATACCACAGTAGTAGGTGCGCCAAACAATTTGTGGCAGGAGTACGTAAGTCATTCAGAATACGGTCCATACTGGTCGGACATTTCAACCCACGAGAAAATCGATCAAATAGAAGTACCTACATATTTTCACGCGGGTTGGTACGACAACTACCCTGCAGCACTTTTCAAAGCGTTTTGCACGCTCCAGAACACCGGAAAAATTAACGAACTAAGAATCCATATGGGACCTACGGATCACATGGGGGATGTAGTCGGCGATCGACCGTTCGGAGAACATGCATTTCAACAACAACTTGAGATTGCGATTCGATGGCTGGATCATGTGGTAAAAGGAGAAGATAACGGTATCGCTGACGAACCCCCAATCACTTTTTTCACAATGGGTGTAAACGAGTGGCGTACTGCAAATACATGGCCTCCGGAGAACGCAGCCCTAACGAATTTCTACCTCAGGAGTTCCGGAGAATCTAGACACGGATCACTAAGCACCCAACCCCCAATGGACGAACCGCCGACCGAATACACCTATGATCCCGATGATCCTGTCCCAACACTTGGCGGGAATCATTCGGGTCCGCAAGATCATCCAGAAATCATCAGGGTCGGTGTACTAGATAACCGTTCAAACTGGAACCGAGAAGATGTTCTTGTCTTTGAGACCGACACGTTGCAATCCGACACCGAGGTAACGGGACCAATAATGGCCACCGTATTTGCTTCAACCTCCGCACCAGACACAGACTTTATCGTCAGGCTGCTCGACGTTGAGCCAGACGGAACGGCCTGGAATCTTACCGAGGGCATAATCCGCTCGAGATTCAGGAAGGGTATCTATGATCCTCCTCAGCTTTTGAAGCCAGGTGAGATATTCAAGTATGAAATCGAATTGCTCCCCACGAGCAATACATTTTTAGAAGGCCATAAAATCGCGATCCATATCACGAGCAGCAACTTCCCTTTGTACGATCGAAACCCAAATACCGGTCACAAGCAAGGCATGGACAGTGTGATCGAAATTGCATGCCAGACAATCTTTCATGACGCAGAACGACCGTCGCATATAACACTACCCATAGTGAATAGCTAAGACTAAGGTTATTAAACTAAATCTCGTTCAAGACACTTCGCACTAAAATGCCTGTATCACGACCCTGCGTATTTATAGAATATCTAGAACAAGAACCGCAAACTCGCACTTTAATTTGATGACCATAACGTGAACGCCCAAACTGTATTTCTAATAGTTAATTTAATTGGAGGGGTAGCAGTATTAGGAAGCTATGCCATTGGCCTCGGATATTTTCCGGAATATCGAGATGAACTTTGGGGAGGAATCAATGGAATATGGCGCAATGTTTTAATAACGGTGATGTTGCTATCGGGAGCAGCGTACCTAACATTCTGCTATTTCATAGTATTTAGAGAAGACATCCACACTTATGGGACTCATTTCATCCTGGGCCCTCATACCATCAGCTTACTGACAGGCCTATTCCTGTTATCAGCGACTATGTGGATGCCATCTGCAATTCTCTACATGCATACAGAGAATAATATTTGGTGGGTATTCACAGTCGGGGCTCTATGGGTTACCGCATTGTCACTGCTGAGCCTGACTGGTATGTATGCATTTTCTACAACCGCACCGATTCCAGTTTTTGACCGGGTTGTCTGCACAGTAAGCCTGTCGATCATTACGTTTCACTGCCTTGTATTAGACGCGATCATATGGGTTTTTTTCTTCCACAAATAAAAGATAAAAACGGTCACTCTTACGGAACGGTAAATCTAAAAACTATCCCAAGTTCTCAAAGAGTAAATTGCCATCTGAGTTTGGAAACCCCGGATACGTTTGTTCAACTAGCTTCAAGAGCGTTGATCAGAGTTTCACACGAGGACACATCAAGCTCGCACAGCATCACAGCGTTTCCTGCCACAGCGTAGGCACTGTAGCCGGTCCTGACCGTATTAACACCGCCGATCCTTGCGCCCGCGTCCATTTGCAAGGATTCCTCTGCGAGGGGCACTCCATGTTCCAAGGCAGATTCATGCGATTGGTAGAACCTTATCTCGATATCTTTCTGGTTAAAAAATCCGTACCAGATCTCCGTTGACTCTGGGACAGTTGCAGTGTCGTACTCTTTAGATTTTTTCCAGCCAGCTGCCATAAAAGAGTCAGTGGTAAATGTTTTATCTGCGTGGAATATTGACGATGATGTAGGCGCATCGACTGCGTCGCCGACTGAGTTGTCA